>NZ_JBEXYD010000003.1:0-334900 GCF_040630735.1 Kitasatospora sp. NPDC005748 | reverse complement strand
CCGCGAGGTCTACCGCGCACTGACCAGCACTCCAACCTCACGAATCACCCAACCCGACCTTGCTCCTGCGGCTTGACGTCTATAGGAGCATCCCCGCGCTCCGCCCTCCCGCGCCTGACGGGTCGCCCGTCGCCCCCTCCGGCGCGGCGGGTGGGTCGCGTGCCGCCTCCCGGGGCCCGAGTCGCTGACGGGGCGTCAGATCAGGATCCCCGGGGTGGTGCAGACTCGTGACAAACCCAACCTGTCTGGAGCAGTGCCGCGCCGGGTACCGTACGGCCGTGAGCAACTCGACGCCTCCCGGGTGGTACCCGGTACCGGGTGCGGACGGCACGCCCGGTCATGAGCGCTGGTGGGACGGCAACGCCTGGACCAGCGACGTCCGCCCCCTCCAGGCGGGCGGCGGCGGGCTCGCCGACGCCCCGACCCAGGTCTCCTGGCAGACCCCGCAGCAGCCCGCCCCCGTCTCCCCGCCGCCCGCGTACGGCTACGGCGCGCCTCAGCAGGGCACGCCCGGCTACGGCTACCCGACGCCGGACCAGCAGGCCTACGGCTATCCGCAGGGCGGCTATCCGCCGTCGCCCGGCCGGATGAAGCCGGGCGCGGTCGTGGGGATCGTGGTCGGCGTGCTGGCCGTGGTCGGCGTGGTCGCCGCGATCGCCCTCAACAGCGGCGGCGATCCCAAGGCCGACCCGGAGCCGGTGCCGACGGTCACCGTCACCGACACCCCGAGCCGGACGCCGAGCCCCGGCCCGACCACGCGCACACCCGCGCCCACGCCCACGCCGGCCCCCAGCCTGCCGCCGGTGCCGGTGGTCAAGGACACCGCCGCGGACGCCCAGCACTCCATCACGGTGCCGATCTTCCAGGGCTGGGACTCGCAGACCGACACCACGCACTCGACGGTCTTCCTGGGCAGCGGCCGCTACACCTGCCCGAGCGGCGGCTCCTGCATCAGGGGCCAGTTCTCGGTGGAGAAGGACACCATCGCGGGAGCCTCGGCCCGGGCGGCGGCGGAGGCGGCGATGCCCACCTACGCGGCGGCGATCTTCACCGGGATCACCTCGCACACCGACGCGGGCTCCGCCAACACCACCGTGGCGGGCGTCTCCGGCTACGCGGTGCGGTGGCACATCACCACCTCGGACGGCACCAAGGGCTACATCCTGCTGGCGGCCGTCCCGGCCAAGGGCGGTGGCTTCGTGGCCTTCGAGGGCGGGGTCGACGACGCCGCGGGCGCACCCGATCCCACCGTGCTCGACCAGATCCTCAAGGGCATTAAGCAGGACGGCAGCGGCTCCGGCTCCGGCACCTGAGCCCGGGCGTCCGACGCCACCGGCACCCCGAGCGGGTGTCCGAGCCACCCGCTCGGGCACCCGCTCCGGCGTTCCGGCCGCCACCGGGCCGGACCTCCCGCCGGGCCGGACCCTTCGCCGGGCCGCTCCCGGTACCGCTCCCGGGTCAGTCCCCGTACCGCTCCCAGAGCTTGGGGAACCGTTTCGCCATCGTGTCCGGGTCCTCGAAGTCCAGCGCGGTGCCGGCCGGCCGCGCGGGCTGCCGGTCGCCCACCTCGGGCAGCGGCAGCCCGGTCAACTGCTCGTACGCCTCGTCGGCCGCGTAGCCCAGGTCCTCGGCCTCGCCGTCCTCCTCCTCGTCGAACTCCGGGAGCAGGTCGGCAAGATCGTCCGGCTCGTGCAGGCCGCCCTCGAACACCTCCCGCCCCTGGCCGATCAGCCAGCAGCGGAAGTAGTCGAAGGTGTCCTCGGAGGCGCCGTCCAGCAGCAGGTGGGCCGCGCCCCACAGGTCGGTCCGGTAGGCGCGCTGGAACCGGGCCTCGAAGAGCCGCGCGAAGTCGATGACGTCGTCCGGGGTCAGTTGGACGAGCCGTTCCACCAGCCGTTCCGCCTGCTCGTCGGGGTCGCCGTCGGCGTCCTCCCGGGTGTCGTCGATGATCTGCCAGAAGTCGGTCTCGTCCATCACCGCTCCAGCATCCCTGTTCGCCCGCGCGATCGCATGCGATGGGCCCGGCGAAACGCGGGCCGCGCCGGGGGAGTACGGGTACCGAGGCCGGTGCCGGGCGGCCGGGCGCCAACGCGGAACCCCGCGCCGTCCGGGGACGACGCGGGGTTCCGTACTGCGTGGGCTGCCGTGGCGGCCGGCTCAGAGGCCGAGCTCGACCTCGAACTCGCCGGCCTCCAGGATCTCCTTGACGGCCACCAGGAAGCGGGCGGCGTCGGCGCCGTCCACCAGGCGGTGGTCGTAGGAGAGCGACAGGTAGGTCATGTCACGGATGCCGATGGCGGTGCCGCCGTCGGCCTCGATGACGACCGGGCGCTTGACCGTCGCGCCGATGCCCAGGATGGCGACCTGGTTCGGCGGCACGATGACGGTGTCGAACAGCGCACCGCGCGAACCGGTGTTGCTGATGGTGAAGGTCGCGCCGGACAGCTCGTCCGGAGTGATCTTGTTGCCGCGGACCTTGCCGGCCAGCTCCGCGGTCTTCTTCGAGATGCCGGCGATGTTGAGGTCGCCCGCACCCTTGATGACCGGGGTCATCAGACCCTTCTCGGAGTCCACCGCGATCCCGATGTTCTCGGAGTCGAAGTAGGTGACGGTGCCCTCGGCCTCGTTGATGCGGGCGTTGATCACCGGGTGGCTCTTCAGCGCCTGGGCGGCGGCCTTGACGAAGAACGGCATCGGGGACAGCTTCACGCCCTCGCGGGCGAGGAAGGCGTCCTTGGCCTTGCCGCGCAGCGAGATGACCTTGGTGACGTCCACCTCGACGACGCTGGTCAGCTGGGCCTGCTCGTGCAGGGCCTTCAGCATGTTGTCGCCGATGGCCTTGCGGATGCGGGTCATCTTGACCGTCTGGCCACGCAGCGGGGACGGCGCGGCGGCGGCCTTCGGCGCGGCGGCCGGGGCGGCAGCGGCGGGGGCCGGAACGGCCTTCGCGGCCTCGGCGGCGGCGATGACGTCCTGCTTGCGGATGCGGCCGCCGACACCGGTGCCGGTGACGGAGGCCAGGGCGACGCCCTGCTCGGCGGCGAGCTTGCGCACCAGCGGGGTGACGTAGGCGTCACCGCTGTCGGCGGCCGGCGCGGCGGCCGGAGCCGGGGCGGCGACCGGAGCGGCCGGAGCCGGCGCGACCGGGGCCGGAGCCGGAGCGGCGACGGGGGCCGGGGCCGCGGCGGGGGCCGGGGCCGGCGGGGCCACCGGGGCGGCCGGAGCCGGAGCCGGAGCCGGAGCCGGAGCCGGAGCCGGGGCGGGAGCGGGAGCGGCAGCCGGAGCCGGAGCGGCCGGGGCCGCGCCTGGGGCGCCGATCAGCGCGAGCTGGGCGCCGACCTCGGCGGTCTCGTCCTCGCCGACCAGGATCTTCACCACGACACCGGCGACCGGCGACGGGATCTCGGTGTCGACCTTGTCGGTGGAGACCTCGAGCAGCGGCTCGTCGACCTCGACCGTCTCACCCTCGGCCTTCAGCCAGCGGGTGACGGTGCCCTCGGTGACCGACTCGCCCAGCGCGGGGAGCAGCACCGGGGTGGCGTCGGCGGCCGGCGCGGCGGCCGGGGCGGCCGGAGCCGGAGCCTCGGCGGCCGGGGCGGGGGCGGCGGGCGCCTCTGCGACCGGGGCCGGGGCGGCGGCCGGAGCGGCCTCGGCGGCCGGGGCCGCGGCGGGGACCGGCGCGCCGGAGCCGTCGTCGATGACCGCCAGCTCGGCGCCGACCTCGACGGTCTCGTCCTCGCCGACCTTGATCGAGGCCAGGATGCCCGAGGCCGGGGCCGGGATCTCGGTGTCGACCTTGTCGGTGGAGACCTCGAGCAGCGGCTCGTCGACCTCCACACGCTCACCCTCGGCCTTCAGCCAACGGGTGACGGTGCCCTCGGAAACGCTCTCGCCCAGCGCGGGCAGTGTTACTGAGACCGCCATGGTTTCAGCGACTCCTATCAAGTCTTGCGTACTGGAATGGGGGGAGTGGGGCGTGATCAGTCGTGCGCGTGCAGCGGCTTGCCGGCCAGCGCCAGGTGCGCCTCGCCCAGGGCCTCGGACTGGGTCGGGTGAGCGTGGATGAGCTGCGCGACCTCGGCCGGCAGAGCCTCCCAGTTGTAGATCAGCTGCGCCTCGCCGACCTGCTCGCCCATCCGGGCGCCGACCATGTGGACGCCGACCACGGCGCCGTCCTTGACCTGGACGAGCTTGATCTCGCCGGCGGTCTTCAGGATCTTGCTCTTGCCGTTGCCGGCCAGGTTGTACTTGAGGGTGACGACCTTCTCCTTGCCGTACAGCTCGACGGCCTTGGCCTCGGAGATGCCGACGGAGGCCACCTCGGGGTTGGAGTAGGTCACGCGGGGGACGCCGTCGTAGTCGATCGGCACGGCCTTGAGGCCGGCCACGCGCTCGGCGACCAGGATGCCCTCGGCGAAGCCGACGTGGGCCAGCTGCAGGGTCGGGACGAGGTCGCCGACGGCGGAGATGGTGGGCACGTTGGTGCGCATGTACTCGTCGACGAGCACGTAGCCGCGGTCCATCGCGACGCCGTTCTCCTCGTAGCCGAGGCCGGCCGAGACCGGGCCGCGGCCGATGGCCACGAGCAGCAGGTCGGCGTCGATCTGCTTGCCGTTCTCGGTGGAGACGCGCACGCCGGTCTCGGTGTACTCGACACCGGAGAAGCGGGCCTTCAGCTCGAACTTGATGCCGCGCTTGCGGAACGCGCGCTCCAGCAGCTTGGAGGAGTTCTCGTCCTCCAGCGGGACCAGGTGCGGCAGCGCCTCGACGATGGTGACGTCGACGCCGAAGGACTTCCAGACCGAGGCGAACTCGACGCCGATCACGCCGCCGCCGAGGATCACGGCGGACTTCGGGATGCGGTCGAGCTTGAGCGCGTGGTCCGAGGAGATCACGCGGTCGCCGTCGATGGTCAGGCCCGGCAGCGACTTCGGCACGGAGCCGGTGGCGAGGACGATGTGGCGGCCCTCGACGCGCTGGCCGTTGACGTCCACCGAGGTCTGCGAGGAGAGCTTGCCCTCGCCCTGGATGAAGGTCACCTTGCGGGAGGCGACCAGGCCCTGCAGGCCCTTGTACAGGCCGGCGATGACGTCGTCCTTGTACTTGTGGACGCCGTTGATGTCGATGCCCTGGAAGGTGGCCAGAACGCCGAACTCGGCGGCCTCCTTCGTCTCGTCCGCGATCTCGGCGGCGTGCAGCAGTGCCTTGGTCGGGATGCAGCCGCGGTGCAGGCAGGTGCCGCCCAGCTCACCCTTCTCGACCAGGGCGACGCTCAGACCCAGCTGGGCGGCGCGGAGCGCCGCGGCGTAACCGCCGCTTCCGCCTCCGAGAATGACTACGTCGAAAACGGTGCTGGCGTCGTTCGCCACGTCACGTCCTCCATGCAATGGGGTGGGTCGCCGGGCCGGTCGCGGTCCGGTGGGTCGGAAGCCTTTGTGGGGCGCCCAGTCGTGCCGGAAATACATCTTCGCACTTGTTCACGGCAGCTGATGTCCGGGTCCACCCCAGGGGCGTCCCAAAGGGTGGTCACAGGGGCGGGAACAGCCCCGACCGAAGGGCATCATCGCAGCTCAATGCGGGCTTGACAGCGGCGGGAGCGCCCTTTGGCGCGACCCGGCCCGCCCCCGGTTCCGCACTGTGGAACAAAGTTTCGCCCGCAGCGAACAGAGGTGCGGACGGGCTTCCGCCTTCTACTCGCAGGTAACAGCGCCGCGGGCGGGCGAGCACCCGCCGGGGGCGGGCCGGCCCCGGGAACGCGGACGGGGTCCGGCGCGAGTGCACGGGACCCCGTCCGTCCGAACCCCGGATCAGGCCTTGTCGCCCGCCGCGGTCCGCTCGGCGAAGCGGACCAGGGTGCGCACCGCGCTCGCGGTACCGCCCTTGGGGGTGTAGCCGAACGGCGCGCCCTCGTGGAAGGCGGGGCCGGCGATGTCCAGGTGGGCCCAGTCGATGCCCTCGGCCACGAACTCCTTGAGGAACAGGCCGGCCACCAGGCCGCCGCCCATCCGCTCGCCCATGTTGGCCAGGTCGGCGATGGTCGACTCGGTCATGCCCTTGCGCAGCTCGGCCGGCAGCGGCATCGGCCAGGACTGCTCGCCGGCCTCGCCCGCGACGGTGTGCAGGGTCTCGCGCAGCTCGTCGTTGTTGGCCATCACGCCGAAGGTGCGGCTGCCCAGCGCCAGCATCATCGCGCCGGTCAGCGTCGCCACGTCGACGATCACGTCCGGGTTCTCCTCGCCGGCGCGCACGATGGCGTCGGCCAGCACCAGGCGGCCCTCGGCGTCGGTGTTCAGCACCTCGACGGTCTTGCCGCCGTACATGCGCAGCACGTCACCCGGGCGGGTGGCGGTGCCCGACGGCATGTTCTCGGCCAGCGCCAGCCAGGCGGTGACGTTGACGGCGAGGCCCAGGCGCTTGGCGGAGACGACGGCGGCGAACACCGCGGCCGCGCCGGCCATGTCGCACTTCATGGTCTCGTTGTGGCCGGCCGGCTTCAGCGAGATGCCGCCCGAGTCGTAGGTGATGCCCTTGCCGATGAACGCCAGGCTCGCCTTGGCCTTCGGGTGGGTGTAGGCCACCTTCACCAGCCGCGGCGGGTTGGCCGAGCCGTTGCCGACGCCGAGCAGGCCGCCGAAGCCGCCCTTGAGCAGCGCCTTCTCGTCCAGCACCTCGACCTTGAGGCCGTGCTCCTTGCCGGCCGCCTGGGCGATCGCGGCGAAGCCCTTGGGGTTCAGGTCGTTCGGCGCGGTGTTGACCAGGTCGCGGGCGCGGTTCATCTCCTCGCCGAGGACGACGGCGCGCTCGACGGCGGCCTTGGCGTCCTTGCTGCCCTTGCGGACGGTCAGCAGCACGAGCTCGCCGACCGGCTCCTTGGCGCTGCCGTTGCCCTTGTAGGTGCCGAAGGAGTAGGCGCCGAGCAGGCCGCCCAGCGCGACCGCCTCGACCTCGTCGGCGGACTCGGCCGGCAGGGCCAGCGCGGCCTTCTTGCTGCCGCCCAGGGTGCGGGCGGCGACACCGGCGGCGCGGCGCAGCGTCTCCAGGCCGTAGCCGGCGTCGGCGGCCTCGCCGAGGCCGACCGCGAGCACGAGCGCGGCCTTCAGGCCGGCGGGGGAGGGGACCTTGACGGCCTCGCCCTCGGCGCCGGTCGCGCCCAGGGTGGTGAGGACCTCGGCCAGCTTGCCCTCGAACGCCTCGCTCACGGCCTCGGCGCCCGGCGCCAGCACGATGCCCTTCGGGCCCTTCGCCACACCGATCACCACGGCGTCCGCGCGCAGCGAGGCGGCGGAGGAGGTGCTCACAGACAATGCAGTCACGTAATGCGTCCTGTTCTATCGCGGTCCACGGCACCGGTCACGGCACGGCTGCCGCACCGGCGCAGCCCGGGGCCGCCACTGCGGGCCGTCCCGCCGGAGCGGGCCGGGTCCGGGGCTCCTGGCGCGTGCGTCCACCGGTCACGGCGGCCGCACACACCAGAAGCCCCGGCTCCTCGACGCGCGTCGGCCGGGCCGGACCTGCGACGGTGCAGGGCTGCGGTGCTCCACGCATGGTAGTCCGCATGCTGGGATCACGCGCCGCCGGTGTCCCAACGCCGGGAGCGGGGGCCGGCGGCGGGTCTCAGCCCATCAGCGCGAGGGTGACCAGGGTGCCGGTCGCGGCGGTCTCCGCCATCGCGCCGAGGACGTCCCCGGTGATGCCGTCGAACCGGCGTACGCAGCGCCGCAGCAGCAGCCAGGAGCAGCCGAGGCCGACCGCAACGGCCAGCGGCAGCCGGAGGACTGACGAGCCGTCGAGCAGGCCGAGGGCGGCCAGCAGCAGCGCCGAGCCGGCCGTCGCCGCCACCGCCGCGGCCGGCGGCACGGTGCCGGCCACCATCGCGCCGAGCCCGCCCGGCCGGGCGGCCGGCACCGGGCGCAGGCAGCCCCAGCCGAGTGCGCACCGCGCGGCCGTCGCCGAGGCGAGCACCGCGAGCGCGCCGCCGGCCGGCGACGCGTCGAACCGGCCGGCCAGTGCGGCGATCTGGGCCAGCAGCACCAGCACCAGGGTCAGTACGCCGAACGGCCCGATGTCGGACTGCTTCATGATGCGCAGGGCGTCCTCGGCCGGTCTGCCGCTGCCCAGGCCGTCGGCGACGTCGGCCAGGCCGTCCAGATGCAGGCCCCGGGTCAGCGCGGCCAGCACGCCGACGGCGGTCACCGCGCCGAGCGGCCCGCCCGCGCGCCAGGCCACCAGCGCTCCCGCGCCCGCGGCCAGTGCCCCGAGCGTCAGGCCGACCACCGGCGCCGCCGTCATCGCCCGGCCCGCCGTGGGGCGGTCCCACCGCTCGACCCGCACCCTCAGCACGGAGAGCGTGCCGAACGCGAACCGCAGCCCCTCACCCCACCGGGCCGGCTCCCGTGCCGAAGCGTCCTGCATGGCCCGCCGCTCCTCGCATCCGTACCGTGGTGCGCCGCGCACCGCGACGACCCGCCCCCCGTCCGGGCCCCGGGGCGGTCAGACCCGGCCGAGCAGCTCCGCGGCCGAGGGCAGCTTCGGCTGCTCCTTGGGGGCCGCCGGGGTGCTCGGGGCGGGCGCGTGCTCGGCCAGGGCGTCCGCCGCGGCCTGCAGCAGCGGCAGCGCCATCAGCGCGCCGACGCCCTCGCCCATGGTGATCTCCTGCTCCTGCAGGGGCGTCAGGGTCAGCCGGTCGTAGGCCTTGGCCTGGGCCGGCTCGCCGGTGGACTGCCCGGCCCGCCACCACTCCGGCGCCCGGAACGCGATCCGCTGCGCGACCAGCGCGCAGGCGGCCGAGACCACACCGTCCAGCACCACCGGGAGCTTGCGGACCGCGGCCTGCAGCAGGAAGCCGGTGATCGCCGCGAAGTCGGCACCGCCGGTGGCGCCGAGCAGCGCCAACTGGTCACCCAGCACCGGCCGGGCCCGCCGCAGCGAGTCCCGGACGGTCGCGCACTTGACCATCCACACCCGGTCGTCGATGCCCGAGCCGCGCCCGGTCACCGCGGCCGCGTCGGTGCCGCAGAGCGCGCCGACCAGGACGGCCGCCACGGTGGTCGCGCCGACCCCGAGGTCGCCCAGGACGATCAGGTCGGTCCCGGCGTCGGCCTCCTCGTCGGCGACGGCCATCCCGGCCCGGAAGGCCTTGACCGTCTCCTCGGGGCTCAGCGCGTCCTCGACGTCGACCCGGCCGGAGCCGCGCCGCACCCGGTGGGCGACGACCTCGTCCGGGAAGTCGGAGGGGTCCGCGTCCACCGCGACGTCCACCACCCGCACCTCGGCGCCGAAGCGCCGGGCGAGCAGGGCGACCGGCGCGGTGCCGTCCAGCACCGCCCGTACCCGGGCGGCCGTGCCGCCCTGCGCGGGCAGCCGGGACACCCCGAGGGCCGCCACCCCGTGGTCGGCGGCGAACAGCAGCACCTTGGGCGCCGACAGTGGCCGCACCGGGGAGCGGCCCTGTACGGACGACAGCCAACTGCCCAGCTCCTCCAGCCGGCCGAGGCCGCCGCGCGGGCGGTCCAGCGCCTGCCAGCGCTCTTCGGCGGCCCGCCGGGCGCTCTCGTCGGGGCGCTCGACGAGCGAGGAGAACGTATCGAGATCCACGGTCGTGTCCATCGATCGGAAGGCTACACGCCGCGGGTGTTCAGCCCGCGGCGGGCTTGACCGTCAGAACCTGCCCCGCCACGACGAGCAGCACACGCTCCGAGGCGTCGGCCACCGCCATGTTCAGCCGGCCCAGGGTGTCGCGGAACCGGCGGCCCGAGGCGGTGGCCGGGACGACGCCCATGCCCACCTCGTTGCTCACCGCGACCACCGGGCGCCGGGTCGCCGCCCAGGCCCGGGCGAGCTCCTCGCAGCGCCGCTGGACGGCCGCCTCGCCGCCGTCCGCCCAGACCGCGTCGTCCCAGGCGCCGCACTCGTCCATCACCGCGGTCAGCCAGAGCGCCAGACAGTCGATCAGCACCGGCGCCGGGTCGGCGGGGTCGGCCAGGACCGCCGCCAGGTCGCAGGTCTCGGCGGTGCGCCAGCTCGCCGGCCGCCGGTCGCGGTGCAGCGCCACCCGCCGGGCCCACTCGGTGTCACCGTCGCGGGCGCCGCCGGTGGCCACGTACAGCACGTCCGGGTACCGGGCGAGCAACTGCTCGGCCCTGGTGGACTTTCCGGAGCGGGCGCCGCCGAGGAGCAGGGTGCGGGGGAGTGCGGGGTGGGCTGCCATGCCGTCCATCCTGCCAAGGCGGTGGCGCCCCGCCCCGCGCGGGCCCGGCCCGGCCGGGCGGGGAGCCGCGACCCGGCCGACAACGCGGCCCCGGTCAGGCATACGGAAGATCGGGCCGGGCAGGCTAAGGTGCGCGCAGCAGCAGGCAGCGCACAGGTCGTCAGTGGGAGGAACCGGGCATGGTCTGGACGTGGCGGTACGAGAAGGCGGACGGCACCGTGGTGGCCCCGGGCGGCGGCCAGGAGGAGGAGTTCGCCGGCCAGGGGGACGCCGAGACCTGGATCGGGGAGAGCTGGAAGCAGCTGGCCGAGGACGGCGTGGACACCGCGGTCCTGCTCGACGACGGCCGGGAGATCTACTCGATGAGCCTGCACGAGGCCTGAGCCCGCCCGCACGCCTTCGGGAGCGGCCGCTACTTGGCCCCGAAGACGTGCAGCAGCGCGGCGACCTGCCGGTACGGGTCGGTGCGGCCGGCCCGCTCCTCGGCCTCCAGCAGCTGGGCCAGCTGCCGGCCGTCCACCGGCGGCGCCGCGTCGTCGGGCGCGCTGTCGGTGAAGACCCGCACGCCGTACCAGTGCCGCAGCGGCACGGACACCTCGGAGAGGGTGACGGCGAGGTCGGCGAGCCGGTCGGCCCGGGCGGCCAGCCCGAGCCGGTTGTAGTAGCGGTCGCTCTCGAAGGCGTGCAGGGCGGCCCGCCAGTCCCCGGCGGCGGCGGGCCGCAGGGCCAGCGCGTCACGGTTGCGGACCAGCAGCGAGAGCAGTCCGCCCGGGGCCAGCAGCCGGGCCAGCGAGGCGATCATCGGATCCGGGTCCGGCAGGTACATCAGGACGCCGTGGCAGAGCACCACGTCGAAGCTGCGCGGCCCGAACCAGCGCCCGCACTGGTGGCCGTCGCCGCTGAGCAGCTGCATCCGGCCGCGGACCTCGGGCGGCTCCTCGGCGAGCGCCCCCTGGGCGACGCCGAGCGCGACCGGGTCGGAGTCGATCCCGGTGACGTAGTGGCCGTCCCGCGCCAGCCGCAGGGCCTGGGTGCCCTGGCCGCAGCCGATGTCGAGGACGCGCTGTTCGGCGCGGCCGGTCAGCTGCTCGGCGAGCTGCCGGGCGACCAGCTCCTGCCGGACGAGGTTGCGCAGGCTGCCGAGGCGGTCCAGCCACGGGCCGGTGCCGCCGGCGAAGGAACCGCTGCGCGAGGGCAGCCGGCGCTCCTGGGCGAGCCGGTCGTGGCCGCCGTCACCCTGGCCCGGAAGCGCGTACAGGCCGGGCCCCTCCCAGGAGGGAGGGGCCCAGCCGGAGTCCACCGGTTCGGCGGTCAGGGCTTCTCTCCGCGCCGCACCTGCGGCTTGGGCAGGCGCAGCCGGCGCATCTGCAGGATGCGCATCAGGCCGTAGGCGACCGCGCCGCGGGTGTTCTGGCCCGCGAACCGCTCGGTGAGCGACTTGCGCAGACCGAACCCGAGGCGGACGAAGTCCAGCACCACCAGCACGAAGAAGGCCAGGAAGAGCAGGGTGGAGAGCAGCTGGAGGGCGGGCACCTTGACGATGCTGAGCACCAGGATGACCACGGCGGCGGGCAGGAAGAACTCGGCCAGCGACCAGCGGGCGTCCACGTAGTCGCGGGTGAACTTGCGCACCGGGCCCTTGTCACGGGCCGGCAGGTGCCGCTCGTCGCCCTCCAGCAGCGCGGTGCGCTGCTTCTCGCGCTCGCTGCGCATGCGCTCGCGCGCCTGGCGGGAGGCCTCCTTGCGGTCCTTGGGCACGGTCACCCTGGTCCGCCGGTGGGCCTCGGCCTCACTGCGCTTGGGCGTCGGCCGGCCCTTCTTCGCCTGCGGATCGCGGGTCTGGGTCGTCTCGTCCTGCTTCTCCAGCACGGCGGCGGAGGCAGCGGCATCATCTGAACGGCGTCGGAACACACCCCCAGCGTACGGGGTGCGCGACCGCTTCCACGGGTGTCCTCGGACCCAAACGCATATCGATCGCGCCGGTCCGGGCCCTCGGCCGGGTTTCCGGGGGTCTTCCCGTAGGGGATCACCGCTTCGGACGATGGGTGGGATGAGGGGCGGATCCACCCCGGGGATGAGGCCCGGGAGGGGGACGCTGTAGCAGTCTTGTTGCAGGCAGGTGCACTGCGGCGAAGGGCTCGCTGCACATACACTCGTCGTGTCTGGTAACGAGATAAAGACCGCAGGCCGGAGAAGGGGGCACCCGAGGCCCATGAGCGACGGAATCATGAAGCGTATGGGGTTGATCTTCCGCTCCAAGGCGAACAAGGCCTTGGACCGGGCGGAGGATCCCCGTGAGACGCTCGACTATTCGTACCAGAAGCAGCTTGAGCTGCTGCAGAAGGTGCGTCGCGGTGTCGCGGACGTGGCCACCTCGCGCAAGCGCCTGGAGCTCCAGCTGACCCAGCTGCAGCAGCAGTCCGCCAAGTACGAGGACCAGGGCCGCAAGGCCCTCTCGCTCGGCCGGGAGGACCTCGCGCGCGAGGCCCTGACCCGCAAGTCGAACATGCAGTCCCAGATCACCGACCTGGAGACGCAGTACCAGCAGCTCCAGGCCGAGGAGGAGAAGCTCACGCTCGCCTCCCAGCGGCTGCAGGCCAAGGTCGACGCCTTCCGCACCAAGAAGGAGACGATCAAGGCCACCTACACCGCGGCCCAGGCGCAGACCCGGATCGCCGAGTCCTTCTCCGGCATCTCGGAGGAGATGGGCGACGTCGGTCTGGCGATCCAGCGGGCCGAGGACAAGACCGCCCAGATGCAGGCCCGGGCCGGTGCGATCGACGAGCTGCTGGCCTCCGGCGCGCTCGACGACGCCAGCGGTCTCGGCCGCAAGGACGACATCGAGGCCGAGCTGGAGCGGGTCGCCGGCGGTTCGGACGTCGAGCTGGAGCTGGCCCGGATGAAGGCAGAACTGACGGGCGGCTCGCCGGCCTCCGGTCCGCAGGCCATCGAGCCGGGCAAGGGACAGCCGCAGGACGCCCAGCCGGACTCCCCGCGGATCAACTACAACAAGTGACCTGAGCTTCACCCCACGAACCAGGAGACGCACGGCATGATCATGAGGGTCATGGGGGAGGGCCAGTTCGAGGTGGGCGACGCCCATCTGAACCGGCTGAACGAGCTGGACGACGAGCTCGTCACCGCACTGGACTCGGGGGACGAAGAGCATTTCCGCCGAGCGCTCGGGGAGCTGCTGGGCGCCGTCAAGGAGTTCGGCACCCCGCTGCCGGACGCCTCGCTGGAGCCCTCCGACCTGATCCTCCCGGCTGCTGACTCGACGATCGACCAGGTCAGGGAGCTGCTGCGGGCCGAGGGTGACGGCCTGATCCCCGGATTGCCCGAGTAGCGGCCGTCTCGCGCCAGACGAAAGGGCGGGCTCCTCCAGTGTGGAGGAGCCCGCCCTTCGGCGTGCGGTGGCTACGGCAGGGCGAGCATCCGGTCCAGCGCCGCCTTGGCGTGCTTCTCGGTCTCCGGGTCGACCCGGATCACGTTCGGCACCCGGCCCTCGACCAGCGACTCCAGTGCCCAGACCAGGTGCGGCAGGTCGATCCGGTTCATCGTGGAGCAGAAGCAGACCGCCCGGTCCAGGAAGACGATCTCCTTGTCCGGGTGCGCCTTGGCGAGCCGGCGGACCAGGTTCAGCTCGGTGCCGATGGCCCACTTGGAGCCGGGCTCGGCGGCGTCCAGCGCCTTGATGATGTACTCGGTCGAGCCCACCATGTCGGCGGCCGCGACGACCTCGTGCTTGCACTCGGGGTGCACCAGCACGGTGACGCCGGGGATGCGCTCGCGCACGTCGTTGACCGAGTCCAGCGAGAACCGGCCGTGCACCGAGCAGTGGCCGCGCCAGAGGATCATCTTGGCGTTCCGCAGCTGCTCGGCGGTCAGGCCGCCGTTGGGCTTGTGCGGGTTGTAGAGCACGCAGTCGTCCAGCGAGAAGCCCATCTCGCGCACCGCGGTGTTGCGGCCCAGGTGCTGGTCGGGCAGGAAGAGCACCTTCTGCCCCTGCTCGAAGGCCCACTCCAGGGCCCGCTTCGCGTTGGACGAGGTGCAGATGGTGCCGCCGTGCCTGCCGGTGAAGGCCTTGATGTCGGCGGAGGAGTTCATGTACGAGACCGGGACGGTGACGTCGGCTATGCCGGCGTCGGTCAGGACGTCCCAGCACTCGGCGACCTGCTCGGCGGTGGCCATGTCGGCCATCGAACAGCCGGCCGCGAGGTCCGGCAGGACGACCTGCTGGGCGTCGCCGGTGAGGATGTCCGCGGACTCGGCCATGAAGTGCACGCCGCAGAAGACGATGTACTCGGCCTCCGGGCGGGCGGCCGCGTCGCGCGCGAGCTTGAAGGAGTCGCCGGTGACATCGGCGAACTCGATCACCTCGTCGCGCTGGTAGTGGTGGCCCAGGATGAAGACGCGATCCCCGAGCGCCTCCTTCGCGGCCCGCGCACGGGCGACGAGGTCCGGGTCGGAGGCGGCGGGAAGGTCGCCGGGGCACTCGACGCCGCGCTCGCTGTTCGGGTCGGCCTCACGGCCGAGCAGCAGCAGAGCGAGCGGCGTCGGAGTGGGGTCGACGCCGTAGGTCTCGGTGATGGTGGTGGTCACGGGCGGGTGCCCTTCTGTGCGGCCGATCAGTCGGTGCAGCCTTCTCGTCTATCTGACGCTATCTATGATAACCGCTTAGCGTCAGACTGACGATGGCCATTCTGTCGATGTGACGAGAACCGCTTCCCGCTTCGGGCCCGTTCGGCGGCGCCGGAAGCACGATATGGGGCGGTTCGGCGTGGCCGAACCGGTATCCGGGCCCGGCCGGGTTTGGCTGGGTCCATGAAGGCAATCGCGATCCGCCGCTACGGCGGCCCCGAGGTGGTGGAGTACACCGACCTCCCGGACCCCAAGGTCGGGCCGGACTCGGTACTGGTGGAGGTCAGGGCGGCCGGGGTGAACCCGGTGGACTGGAGGGTCCGGGACGGCGCTCTGGACGGCCTGCTGGACGTCCACTTCCCCCTGGTGATGGGCTGGGACGCGGCCGGGGTGGTCCGGGCGGTCGGCGGCGGGGTGACCGAGTTCGCCCCCGGCGACGAGGTCTACGGCTACGTGCGCAAGGACTCCGTCGAGCACGGGACCTACGCCGAGCTGGTCGCCGCCCCCGTCCGCACGCTGGCCCGCCGGCCCGCGGCCCTGGACTGGGCGCAGAGCGGCGGCCTGCCGCTGGCCGGCCTGACCGCCCTCCAGGGCCTGCGGGCGCTGCGGGTGGCCGCGGGCGACACCGTGCTGGTGCACGCCGCGGCCGGCGGCGTCGGCCACCTGGCCGTGCAGATCGCCAAGGCGTTCGGGGCCCGGGTGATCGGCACCGCGGGCGAGCGCAACCACGACTACCTGCGCGGCCTCGGCGCCGAGCCGGTGGCCCACGGCGAGGGCCTGGCCGAGCGGGTCCGGGCCCTGGCGCCCGGCGGGGTGGACGCCGCCCTCGACCTGGTCGGTGGCGGGGCCGTCGAGGTCTCGGCCGCCCTGGTCGCGGACCCGTCCCGGATCGCCTCGGTGACGGACTACCGGGTGAAGGCGCTCGGCGGCCACTACGTCTGGGTCCGCCCCGACGCCGCCGGGCTGGCGGAGCTGGCCGCGCTCGCCGATGACGGGCGGCTCACCGTCACCGTCGCCTCCACCTTCCCGCTCGCGCAGGCCGGCTCCGCCCAGGCGCTCAGCGCGGAGGGCCGCACCCGGGGGAAGATCGTGCTCCTGGTGGACTGAGAACGGTCCGCGAGCCGTCATCTGCCAGCGGTGGACTCGGTCCTGTCATCCGCCAGAATGGTGCAGAACCGTTTCGGCGCCACCGTCCCGCCGACCCCCGTACGACCCGTGGAGCCCCGCACCGATGACCAGCAGTCGAGCACACGAGACGGTCGGGGCGACCCTCGACGAGACCGACCGTCTCCTGCTCGCCCGGCTGGGCAGCGACGGCCGGGCCTCCTACGCCGAGATCGGCGTGCAGGTGAACCTCTCCGCCACCGCCGTCCGCCGCCGGATCGACCGGCTGCGGGCGCGCGGGGTGGTCCGCGGCTTCACCGTCGTCCTCGACCCCTCGGTGCTCGGCTGGCAGACCGAGGCCTTCGTCGAGGTGTACTGCCGGGAGCGGACCGCCCCGGAGGAGATCCTGGCGAGCCTGCGCCAGTTCCCCGAAGTGGTCGCGGCCTGGACGGTCACCGGCGACCCGGACGCCCTGGTCCACCTGCGGGCCTCCGACACCCGGCACCTGGAGGCCGTGATCGAGCGGATCCGGCGGGAGCCCGGCGTCCAGCGCAGCCGCTCCTCGGTCGTGCTCTCCCAGCTCATCGGCTGAATCCGAACGGCCCAGTCCGCTCCCTCCGGGGGCCGGCGCGACCGCCCCCCGGGGCCGCCCGGCGGCGTGCGCAGGAATCCTGCGCGGGCCCCGGCCAAGACGCTCGAATCCTGCCTGACCAGCCGCGTTCGGACGCGCGGCGGGGGCGCGGTGCTGCCTAGGCTGATCACATCCGGCGGAGCGGTGAGACGTCCCGCGCCGCCGGACCTCCCCCGACACCCCACAGCCGAGAGGGACCCCCGTGTCCGCAGCACCCGACCGCATGCACCGGCCAGACAACGAGCTGGTCGACCTGGTTTTCGACTACATGCGGGAGCGGCTGCAGTACGACCCCGTTCCGCTCGACCACCCCGGTGACGGCGAGCACCTGCGCACCCAGCTGGCCGGTCTGCTCAACGCGGACGGCAACAACCCGGCCGACGTGCTGAAGCTCTACGACCACGAGCTCTCCCGCGCGGTGATCTCCGCCGACAGCCCGCGCTACCTCTCGTTCATCCCGTGCGCGCCGACCAAGGCCGCGCTGCTCTTCGACATGGTCGTCTCCTGCGCCTCGCTGCAGGGCATCTCCTGGCTGGAGGCGGCCGGCGCCATCGCCGCCGAGAACCAGGTGCTGCGCCTGATCGCGGACCGGGCCGGGATGCCCGAGTCGGCCGGCGGCACCTTCGTCTCCGGCGGTTCGGCCGGCAACCTCTCCGCGCTGGTCGTCGCCCGCGACACCGCCCGCCGCCGGCTCGGCGTCGGCCCGGAGGCCCGGCTGCGGATCGCCGTCGCCGACCAGGTGCACTCCTCGGTCAAGAACACCTTCAACATCATCGGCGTGGAGGCCTTCAAGGTCCCCACCGTCGACCGCCGCTTCACCGGCGAGGCGCTGCGCGCCGCCCTGGCCGCCGACCCGAACCCGGAGACGGTGATCGCCGTCGTCGGGACGGCCGGCACCACCAACGAGGGCATCATCGACGACCTCCAGGGCCTCTCCGAGGTGGCCCGCGAGCGCGGCCTCTGGTTCCACGTGGACGGCGCCTACGGCGGCGCGGGCCTCTTCGCCCCCTCCGTCCGGGCCCGCTACGACGGCATCGAGCACGCCGACTCCTTCGTGGTGGACCCGCACAAGTGGCTGTTCGCCCCGTTCGACTGCGCCGCGCTGATCTACCGCAACCCGCAGCTCGCCCGTGCCGTGCACACCCAGGACGCCTCCTACCTGGACGTGCTGCACACCGAGGGCGACGAGTGGAACCCCACCGACTACGCCTACCACCTGACCCGGCGCGCCCGCGGCCTGCCGCTCTGGTTCTCGCTGGCCGTGCACGGCACCCAGGCCTACACCGACGCCATCGAGACCGGCCTCACGCTGGCCCGGGACACCGCGCAGCTGATCCGCGACACCGAGCACCTGGAGCTGCTGTTCGACCCGCAGCTCTCGGCGGTCTGCTTCCGCCGCAAGGGCTGGACCAACGACGACTACTACCGCTGGTCGCAGCAGCTGCTGGCGGACCAGATCGGCTTCGTCACCCCGACCGGCTGGGACGGCGAGACGGTCGCCCGCTTCGCCTTCCTGCACCCGGGCACCACGATGGCGATGGTCCGGGAGATCCTGGACACCATGGTCTGAGCCCCCGCGGCCGACCGCGCGAACGCCCCGACCCCCCCCCGCCGGCCGACCGGCGGGGGGCCGTCGCGTCACAGCAGCGCGCCGTCGGGCAGGTACGGCGCCGGCGGGCGCATCCCGCGCAGGCCCAGGAAGCCCACGGTCCGCGGGCTCAGCCCGACCTCCAGGCCGACGTCCAGCGCCCACTCCTGCTCGGCGGTCAGGTGCCCCACATGGGCGTCCACGCCGTCCGGCACCCGCGCCAGCGCCTCGCGCAGCAGCCGGGCGGCGATCCGCTTCGAGGTCGCGGCCAGCAGCCGCACCTCGCCGCCGTCGCGGTAGCAGTAGCCGCTGCCGGCCAGCGCGTCGGCGATCAGCAGCTCCTCGCAGTGGCCCAGCATCAGCTCGTGGTCCGGCCCGTGCGCCGCGCCGCGCAGCCGGCGGTCCACCGAGTCCAGCAGGTGCCGGTGGCTGGCGTTGCCGGGGTGCACCGGGATGTCACCGGGGTCGAGCAGTCCGGCCCGGTCCACCCGGCCGGTCAGCGCCATCGCCGGGTGCAGGGTGAACCCGGCCAGCCGGTACCGGCGGGCCGCCGCCGGGGACGGCGGGACGCAGAGCATCCCGCGCAGGCAGCCGCGCCCGTACGCGGCGGCCCGCTCCAGCAGCAGCCGGCCGAGGCCGTGCCCCTGTGCCTCGGGCCGCACCACGAGCAGCGCCAGGATCCAGAGGCCCTCGCGGCGCAGCGACAGCACCGCGCCGACCGGTTCGCCGTCGCTCTCCGCCAGCCAGCAGCCCTGCGGGTCGGTCCGGACGAGGTGTCTGGTCCTGGCCAGCCGGCCCACCGGGGGCCCGTCCTGCGGGACCGGGCCGGGGGTGTCGGCGAGCGGCGCGAACGAGGCGCGGGCGATGTGCTGGACGGCCTCCGCGTCGGCGGCGGTGTCCTGGACCAGGCGCAGGATCATGCCCACCATCCTGGCCGTCGCACCGGTCGCCCGGGGCCGGTTCCGCCGGATCCGCAGTCGGGGCGGTGTCCGAGCCGCGCCGGTTGTGCGAGCATGGGGAGCGTAGGGGAGCGGGTGGTAGACCCGGCCCACGAAAATTCCGCCGCCGAAAGCCGCCGAAATTACACCGCCGTCCGGGAAATGAATCCGGACGGCCGTTGGTTGGCACTGGCGGCAGACCGTCGTCAAGACCGGGAGAAAGCAGATGACCGTCCAGGACGAGACCACCGTCGAGAGTGGCATCCTCCTTACCGATGCCGCCGCGGCCAAGGTCAAGGGCCTGCTGGAGCAGGAGGGCCGCGACGACCTTGCGCTTCGCGTCGCCGTCCAGCCCGGTGGTTGCTCCGGCCTGCGTTACCAGCTGTTCTTCGACGAGCGCTCGCTCGACGGCGACGTGCTCAAGGACTTCAACGGTGTCAAGGTCGTCACCGACCGGATGAGTGCCCCGTACCTCGGCGGCGCCACCGTCGACTTCGTGGACACCATCGAGAAGCAGGGCTTCACGATCGACAACCCGAACGCCACGGGCTCCTGCGCCTGCGGCGACTCGTTCAGCTAGTCGGCAGACGGCGAGGGCGGCCCCGGATTCTCCGGGGCCGCCCTCGCCGTTTTCCCGTACCGGGACACGGGCCCTACTTCCCGCCGATCTCCGGGCCGGGGCCGGCCGGGTCCGGGCCGACGTGCGGGTCGCTCTCCAGCGGCACCGGCTGACCGGTCGCGAGGTCCGTCACCGCCCGGCCCATCAGCGGCTGCTTCAGGTCGGCGGTCACCGTCTGCCGCTTGGCCAGCTCGGCGCAGGCCTGCCCGGCCGGCATCGGCGCCGCCACCGTGACGCGGACGTCCACCCGTCCGGGCTTGGACTCGTCCGCCTTCAGCGCGTACTTCTCGCAGATCCCGCCGTAGAACCAGACCGTCAGTTTGGTCCCGTCCACCCGGTAGGTGATCGCGGGGTGGGCCGGCCGGCCGTTCGGGTCGGGCTCACCGACCGCGATGCCCTCCCGCGGGGGAGTGGGCACCGGGGTGGGCGTCTGGCCCGGGCCGGTGCCCGGCGCGGGGCCGGTCGGCCGGGGGTCGGGGGTGCTCGCCGTCGGATCGGTCGGCGGGGTCGCCGCCGGCGGCGAGTCCGGGGCCGACGGCGCGGTGGTGGCGGTCGTCGGGGCGGGGGAGCCGGGCGAGGGCGTCGCGCTCGCCGACGGCGAGGCCGAACCGGTGGCCGAATCCGCGGCCGCCTTGCCGTCACCGTCCCCGCAGCCGGCCAGCGCGGCCGCCGCCAGCAGCAGACCCGCCAGGGCCGCCGCCCGCCGTCGGCCCGGCCGGGCGGGCCGTGCTCCACCGGTACGCCGGGGCATCGTCTCCAGGTCCATCTGACATCCTCCCGAGGGTTTCGGCGGCGCCGCCTCCACGGCCGCACCGCGCGGATGTGACGTGCCTCGGACGAATCCGGTTCCCGCCCGCCCCCGGTGAGGATCACATGCCGTACTCGGCCATCCCCGCGACCAGGCGCTGGGCCCCGGAGGAGACGCTGAATCCGACTGGGGCGGGAGCGCTGGGCTCCGGGCCGGTCGCCAGCAGCGGCCAGAAGCGGCGCAGCTGCCGGGAGGAGTCCACCAGCGCGTCCAGCGTCTCGCCGTCGGCGTCGCCCTTGAGGGCGGGCGGAACACGCAGCGGGTGGTGATTTGGCATCATCGGGCATCGCTCCGATCCACGGTGCCGCGGCCGCACTGCCACGGCTCGGTCAGGGCCGGACCGGCCCCTGCCAGCGACCCTAGGCCGCCCGTCCGGCCCCCACCAGAGCTACCCGGGGGTAGTACACGTTCGACGGCGACCGGTGCCAGGAGGGGCGCTCTTGCTGCCGCCCGCCCCCCGCCCGGTACCGTGGGTGGGTTCCGCCCCCTGCTTTTCCCGTGGCCCATGCCGCCCTCCTGAGGAGACCTCCCGTGCGTATCGCCGTCGCCGGTTCGATCGCGACCGACCACCTGATGACGTTCCCCGGTCGGTTCTCCGACCAGCTCGTGGCCGAGCAGCTGCACACCGTGTCGCTGTCCTTCCTGGTCGACACCCTCGACATCCGTCGCGGCGGTGTCGCGCCGAACATCGCGTTCGGCATGGGTGTCCTCGGGCTGAGCCCGATCCTGGTCGGCGCCGCCGGCGCGGACTTCGGGGAGTACCGCAGCTGGCTGGAGCGCAACAACGTGGACTGCCGCTCGGTCCACATCTCCGAGACCCGCCACACCGCCCGCTTCATGTGCACCACGGACGAGGACCACAACCAGATCGCCTCGTTCTACACCGGTGCCATGGCCGAGGCCCGCAACATCGAGCTCAAGCCGATCGCCGACCGGGTCGGCGGGCTGGACCTCGTGCTGATCGGTGCCGACGACCCGCAGGCCATGGTCCGCCACACCCAGGAGTGCCGGACCCGCGGCTACGCCTTCGCCGCCGACCCGTCGCAGCAGCTGGCCCGCCTGGACGGCGAGGACATCCGCGAGATCGTCGACGGCGCCGCGTACCTGTTCACCAACGAGTACGAGGCCGCGCTGATCGAGACCAAGACCGGCTGGGACGCCGAGGAGATCCTGACCCGGGTGGGCACCCGGATCACCACCCTCGGGAGCAAGGGCGTGCGGATCGACCGCAAGGGCGAGGCCCCGGTGGTCGTCGGCTGCGCGCCCGAGGAGGCCAAGGTCGACCCGACCGGCGTCGGCGACGCCTTCCGGGCCGGCTTCCTGGCCGGTCTCTCCTGGGAGCTGGACCTGGAGCGCTCCGCCCAGCTCGGCTGCATGCTCGCGACCCTGGTGATCGAGACCGTCGGCACCCAGGAGTACGAGCTGCGTCCGCTCGCCTTCCTGCAGCGCTTCGAGGCCGCGTACGGCGCCGCGGCCGCCGCCGAGGTCCGGGCGCACCTGGTCAAGTAGCCGAGCGGTCCGGCGTACCCGCTCAGGCGGTGCGCCGCACCAGGTAGGCCGAGCCCCGGTCGCCGCCGAAGTCGGCGGCCGGGGCCTCGCCCAGGTACTCCTGGCCGCGCATGCCGCACCAGGCCGGGACGTCCAGCCGGGCCGCCTCGTCGTCGGCCAGCACCGCGACCGTCCCGCCCGCCGGCACCTCGCCGATCCGCTTGGCGAGCTCGATCACCGGCAGCGGGCAGCGCTTGCCCAGCGCGTCGATCACCAGCGCGCCGGTCGCCGGCGCGCCGCTCTGCGGCCCGGGGGCGCCCGCCGGCTCCCCGGCCGGCCCGGGCAGCGCCAGGTCCAGCCCGAGCGGGGCGCGGACCCGGGCCACCAGCTCCGGCAGCACCGCGAGGAACCGCTCGACGTCGGCCTCGGCCGCGCCGAACGGCAGCGAGACCCGGACGTTCCCCTCGGTGAGCACGCCCATCGCCGCCAGCACATGGCTCGGCGTCAGGGTGGAGGAGGTGCAGGACGAGCCGGAGGAGACCGCGAAGCCGGCCCGGTCCAGCTCGGTCAGCAGCACCTCGCCGTCGACGTACAGGCAGGAGAAGGTGACGAGGTGCGGCAGCCGTCGCACCGGATCGCCGACCACCTCGACCTCGGGCACCGACCGCGGCACCCGGGCCCGGATCCGCTCGACCAGCGCGTGCAGCCGGGCGTTCTCCCGCTCGGCCTCGGCCCGCACCGCCCGGAGCGAGGCGGCCGCGGCCACGATCGCCGGGACGTTCACGAAGCCCGGCACCCGGCCGCCCTCGCGCTCGTCGGCCGGCAGCGGCGAGGCGTACCGGACCCCCTTGCGCACCGCCAGGACGCCGACCCCGGCCGGGCCGCCCCACTTGTGCGCACTGGCCGTCAGCAGCGACCAGCCGCCCGGGACGTCCACCCGCCCGGCGCTCTGCGCGGCGTCCACCAGCAGCGGGACGTCACCGCAGACCTCGGCCACCTCGGCCACCGGCTGCACCGTGCCCACCTCGTGGTTGGCCGACTGGAGCACGGCCAGCGCGGTGTCCGGCCGCAGCGCCGCCGCGAACCCTTCCGGCGACACCCGCCCGTACCGGTCGACCGGTACCACGCCCACCTCGCCGCCGGCCCCGGGCCGGGAGTGCTCCCAGCGCTCGGCGGTGTGCAGCACGCTGGAGTGCTCCACCGCGGAGTGCACCAGGTGCGCGCCCCGGCGCCGGTGGCCCGCCAGCGCGCCGAGCATGCCCGTCTGGACGGCCTGGGTCCCACTGGTGGTGAAGGAGATCTCGTCGGCCCGGGCGCCGAGCGCCTCGGCGACCGTCTCGCGGGCGGCGTCCAGCAGCATTCGGGCCTGCCGCCCGGAGCGGTAGAGCCGGGCCGGATCGGCCCACCCCTCGTCCAGCGCGGCGGTCAGCGCCTGCCGCGCGACGGGGTGGAGCGGGGCCGTGGACGCCACATCGAAGTACACGGTCACATTTAACGACACTCCCGGTCGCATTCCGGCCGTCGGCCACGCTCACCGACCGTCAGACGATCAACCCGAATGTCCGATTCGTCCTCGTCCGACGGGCCGTCACCCACGTTGTTCGAGGTCATCCCCCGATCGGGCGTACGGACCTCTAATGCCTACGATGACCTGCGGCGCAGCCCTTGCGGGGCCTGATCGGGCGACCGGGCGGCGCGTTACCGGGACCTGCCCGTCAGCAGCGCATAAGGCTGGAGTAGGGTTTGGCCCGCATAAGCATTCAAACCGTGCCCGTGGACGGGTCGCCGGGGAGGCTCACAAACCTCCGCGGGGCGACGCGAAGGCGGGCGAGACTTCGGGAAGGCGCTACGTGAGTCCCAACGGCTCCGACCGCTCGCCGCGGCGCACGATGCGGCGGAAGCTGCCTCAGGCGCTGGCACTGGGCCTCGTCATCGCGACCGCCACCGGCTGCTCGGCCAACGACCTCCCCAGGCTTGGCCTCCCGAGCCCCGTCACCGAGGAAGGGCCGCTGGTCCTCCACATGTGGCAGGGGTCCTGGATCGCGGCGCTGGTGGTCGGCGTACTGATGTGGGGTCTGATCATCTGGAGCGTGATCTTCCACCGGCGCAGCCGCACCGGTGTGCAGGTCCCTCCGCAGACCCGGTACAACGTGCCCATCGAGGCGCTCTACACCGCGGTCCCCATCATCATCGTGTCGGTTCTCTTCTACTTCGTCGCCCGCGACGAGTCGAGGCTGATCTCCGTCTCCGAGAAGCCGCAGCACACGGTCAACGTGGTCGGCTTCCAGTGGAGCTGGGCGTTCAACTACGAGAACACCGAGAACCCCGACCCGGCCAACAAGGACGCCGCGTACGACGTGGGCACCCCCAAGGAGGTGCCGACCCTGTACCTGCCGGTCAACGAGTCGGTCCAGTTCCGGCTGACCTCTCGTGACGTCATCCACGACTTCTGGCCCGTCAACTTCATGATGAAGATGGACGTCGTCCCGGGTGTGGTGAACAAGTTCGAGGTCACCCCGACCGTCAAGGGCACGTACATGGGCAAGTGCGCCGAGCTCTGCGGCGTCGACCACTCGCGCATGCTCTTCAACGTGAAGGTCGTCGACCGCGCGGAGTACGACAAGCACCTGGCGGACCTCCGGGCCAAGGGCCAGACCGGCGCGGTGCCCTCCGGCATCACGACCATGGGAAGTGAAGAGAAGTGACCATCCTCAACGAGCCCGCCGCGGCCGGCGGGGGCGCCGGGGCCGTCACGGTCGGGGCGCAGCGGACCCGGAAGCCGGGTTCGACCATCATCAAGTGGCTGACCACCACTGACCACAAGACGATCGGCACGCTCTACCTGGGCACGTCGTTCGCCTTCTTCCTGATCGGTGGCATCCTCGCCCTGGTCATGCGCGCCGAGCTGGCTCGTCCCGGGACCCAGATCCTGTCGAACGAGCAGTTCAACCAGGCGTTCACGATGCACGGCACGATCATGCTGCTGATGTTCGCGACGCCGCTCTTCGCCGGCTTCGCGAACTGGATCATGCCGCTCCAGATCGGCGCCCCGGACGTGGCGTTCCCGCGTCTGAACATGTTCGCGTACTGGCTGTACCTGTTCGGCTCGACCATCGCGGTGGCCGGCTTCGTCACCCCGCAGGGTGCGGCCGACTTCGGCTGGTTCGCCTACTCCCCGCTGTCGGACGCCGTCCGCTCGCCGGGCATCGGCGCCGACATGTGGATCATGGGCCTGGCCTTCTCCGGCTTCGGCACCATCCTCGGTGCGGTCAACTTCATCACCACGATCATCTGCATGCGCGCGCCCGGCATGACGATGTTCCGGATGTCGATCTTCGTCTGGAACGTCCTGCTGACCGCCGTGCTGGTCCTGCTGGCCTTCCCGGTCCTGGCCGCCGCGCTGTTCGCCCTGGAGGCGGACCGCAAATTCGGGGCACACGTCTTCGACCCGGCCAACGGCGGGGCGCTGCTCTGGCAGCACCTCTTCTGGTTCTTCGGCCACCCCGAGGTGTACATCATCGCGCTGCCGTTCTTCGGCATCGTGTCGGAGATCATCCCGGTCTTCAGCCGCAAGCCGATGTTCGGCTACTCCGGCCTGATCGCGGCCACCATCGCGATCGCCGGTCTGTCCGTGACGGTGTGGGCCCACCACATGTACGTCACCGGCCAAGTGCTGCTGCCGTTCTTCTCCTTCATGACCTTCCTGATCGCGGTCCCGACCGGTGTGAAGTTCTTCAACTGGGTCGGCACCATGTGGAAGGGCTCGCTGAGCTTCGAGACCCCGATGCTCTGGACGGTCGGCTTCCTGGTCACCTTCCTCTTCGGTGGTCTGACGGGTGTCCTGCTCGCCTCCCCGCCGATCGACTTCCACGTCTCGGACTCGTACTTCGTCGTCGCCCACTTCCACTACGTGGTCTTCGGCACCGTCGTCTTCGCGATGTTCGCCGGCTTCCACTTCTGGTGGCCGAAGATGACCGGCAAGATGCTGGACGAGCGCCTCGGCAAGATGACCTTCTGGACGCTCTTCATCGGCTTCCACACCACCTTCCTGGTGCAGCACTGGCTCGGCGCGGAGGGCATGCCCCGCCGCTACGCCGACTACCTGGCCGCGGACGGCTTCACCACGCTGAACACCGTCTCGACCATCGGCTCGTTCCTGCTCGGCCTGTCGATCCTGCCGTTCCTGTACAACGTCTGGAAGACGGCCAAGTACGGCGAGAAGGTCGAGGTGGACGACCCGTGGGGCTACGGCCGCTCGCTGGAGTGGGCGACCTCGTGCCCGCCGCCGCGGCACAACTTCCTCACGCTGCCCCGGATCCGCTCCGAATCGCCGGCCTTCGACCTCCACTACCCGGAGATCGCCGCGCTGGACTACCTGGAGAACCACGGTGAGCCGGCCAAGCACCTCGCCGGTGTGACCCCGGCCAAGTACGACGTCCCGCAGCTGGGCAAGGGCAAGAAGGAAGGCGACGCCTGATGAAGGAACAGGGCAAGATCTTCCTGGGCCTCGCGGTCTTCACGCTCGCGATGGCGATCACCTACGGCGTCTGGACCAACCACTCCGACCTCGGGGTGGAGGCCGCCGGTACCACCGCGCTGTTCCTCGCCTTCGCCCTCTGCGCCTTCATCGGGTACTACCTCGCCTTCACCGCCCGCCGGGTGGACAGCGGCGCCGGTGACAACCCCGAGGCCGAGGTCGCGGACGACGCCGGCGAGCTGGGCTTCTTCGCCCCGCACAGCTGGCAGCCGCTCTCGCTGGCGATCGGTGGCGCGCTCGCGTTCATGGGCGTGATCTTCGGTTGGTGGCTGCTGTACTGGTCGATCCCGATCATCCTGATCGGCCTGTTCGGCTGGGTCTTCGAGTTCTACCGGGGCGAGAACCAGAACCAGTAGGTCTCCCTCGCACAGGGCCGGGCATTCCGCAAAGGATGCCCGGCCCTTTTGCGTCCCCGGAGTGACGGCCTCACCCCCCTGGGCGAACGGGGGGTCGCTCGGATGTCGCTCCGCCGCTTCACGTTCCTACGATCTGATCAATCGTGCGAACCCTCGGAGGCGGTCATGGCCGACAGGCGCGGAACCGCAGGTATCGGCAGCATCTCGCTGGCTCTCGTCGTACTGGCCCCACTGGCCGCCTGCTCGTCCGGTGAGGACGACGCCCCGGGCGCCGTCCACCGGGTCGACGCGGCCCCGCTGGTGCACCTCTCGGCGACCGGGACGGTGGATCCGTCCCAGCCGGTGACGGTGACGGCGGTACCCGGCAGCCGGCTCACCGACGTCACGGTGGTCGGTCCGGACGGCCGGGTGGTGGCCGGACAGCTCTCGGCGGACCAGCTCAGCTGGCAGACCACCGGGCGCCTCAAGGCGGCCACCGCCTACACCGTCAGGATCGCCGCCGACGACGGCAAGGGCGGTCGCGGCGAGACCACCGCCGGCTTCAGCACGGTGGCGGGCCAGCGCCTGCTCACCGCCAAGCTCGGCCCGGACTCCTCCGGCACCGGCCTCTACGGCGTCGGCCAGCCGCTCACCGTCCAGCTCTCGGAGGCGGTGAAGGACCCGCAGGCCCGCCAGGAGGTCGAGCGCGCCCTGACCGTCACCTCGCAGCCCGCCGTCACCGGCGGCTGGTACTGGGTGGACGACAAGAACCTGCACTTCCGGCCGGAGGAGTACTGGCCGACCGGCACCACCGTCAGCCTGGTCTACGACGGCACCGGCAGCCGGATCGCGGACGGCCTCTACGGCGGCGACCGCGCCGCGCTGGCCCTGCGGATCGGCGAGCGGGTGGAGTCGGTGGTGGACGCCGCCACCCACGAGCTCACCCTGACGCGCGGCGGCGAGGTGGTCCGGACGATACCCGTGACCACCGGCAAGCCCGGCTTCGACACCCGCAACGGCGTCAAGGTGGTGCTCGGACAGGAGCGCCAGGTGCGGATGAGCGGCGAGACGATCGGCATAGCCGCCGGCAGCTCGGAGGCCTACGACCTCAACGTCGAGTGGGCCACCCGGGTGACCTGGAGCGGCGAGTACGTGCACGCCGCGCCCTGGTCGGTGGGCTCGCAGGGGGTGGCGAACGTCAGCCACGGCTGTACCGGCATGAGCACCGAGAACGCGAAGTGGTTCTACCAGAACACCCGGATCGGGGACCTGGTCACGGTGGTCAACAGCCAGGGTCCGAGCATGGAGTCCTTCGGCAACGGCTTCGGGGACTGGAACATCGCCTGGACCGACTGGGTCAAGCACAGCGCCCTCGGACAGCCCGTCAACACCACGCCGCCGGCCTCCCGGGCCCCCGCCACCGGGATGATCCGCCCGGAGCTCTGACGCCCCTCCCGGCCCCGGCCCGGGCCGCTCAGCCCTCCCGGCCGGGCTCCCGGTGGGCCAGCCGCAGCGCCGTCGCCACGGCCGCCAGGGCGTCCGCCTCCGGCACGCCGAGCCGCCGGACCCGCTCGGCGTACTCGGTGGCCGCGGCGGCGGCCAGCCGGTGCGCGGTGTCCCCGGTGGCGGCGATCAGGGTGCCGCGCCGGCCGTGCGTCTCCACCACCCCGTCGGTCTCCAGCTCGCGGTAGGCCCGCGCCACCGTCCCGGCCGCCAGCCCGAGCTGCTCGGCCAGGGCCCGGACGGTGGGCAGCCGCAGCCCGGTCGGCAGGTCACCGGTGCGGGCGCGCTCGGCGATCTGCTCCCGGATCTGCTCGTACGGGGGCGTGGCGGCGGCGGGGTCGACGGACAGCTCCACGGGGGCTCCTGACGGTGGGGCGGACGGGAAAGCCCGAGGGCCGCCGACCAGGAAGAACTCTGGTCGGCGGCCCTCGGGGGTGACGCGGGGGATGCGTACGGGATCAGTGGTGGCCGTGGCCGCTGGTGATCTCGTGGTGCTCCTCGGCGGTCGGCTTCGGGATCCGGCTGCCCTCGCCGTAGAAGCCGCGGGAGAGCTTCGCCCGGGTACGGGGGATCAGCCCGGCCTTGGCGGCCACGCCGTTCTCGTCCGTCTCGGCCGGCAGCTCGAACACGGGCGGCTGCTCGTGCGAGGTGAGCTTGTGCAGGTCGGCCTGCGGCAGCTGGGCGTGCACCTCGATGAACTCGCCGTGCGGCAGGCGCTTGATGACGCCCGTCTCGCGGCCGTGCAGCACCTTCTCCTTGTCCCGGCGCTGGAGGCCGAGGCACCAGCGCTTGGTGGCGATGAAGGTCAGCACCGGCACCACGAAGAAGCCCACGCGGACGAAGTACGTGATGTCGTTGATCGACAGGTGCAGGTGGGTGGCGAACAGGTCGTTGCCACCACCGACCAGCAGCACCAGGTACAGGCTGATCCAGGCGGCGCCCAGCGCGGTGCGGACCGGCGCGTTGCGCGGGCGGTCCAGGATGTGGTGCTCGCGCTTGTCGCCGGTGACCCAGGACTCGATGAACGGGTAGACCGCGATCGCGACCAGGACCAGCGGGAAGATCATCAGCGGGACGAAGACACCCAGGTTCAGGGTGTGGCCCCACAGGCCGATCTCCCAGCCCGGCATGACGCGGATCAGGCCCTCGGAGAAGCCCATGTACCAGTCCGGCTGGGCGTCCGTGGACACCTGGTCGGGGCGGTACGGGCCGTACGCCCAGATCGGGTTGATCGTGGCGATCGCCGAGACGGCGGCGATGAGACCGAAGACCAGGAAGAAGAAGCCACCGGCCTTGGCCATGTAGACCGGCATCAGCGGCATGCCGACGACGTTCTTCTCGGTCTTGCCCGGGCCCGCCCACTGGGTGTGCTTGTGGTAGAAGACCAGGATCAGGTGCGCGACCAGCAGGCCGAGCATGATGCCGGGGATCAGCAGCACGTGGATGGTGAAGAACCGCGGCACGATGTCGTGGCCGGGGAACTCGCCGCCGAACAGGAACATCTGGATGTAGGTGCCCACCAGCGGGACGGCGAGGATCGCGCCTTCCATGAAGCGGATACCGGTGCCCGAGAGCAGGTCGTCGGGCAGCGAGTAGCCGAAGAAGCCGTCGAACATGCCCAGGACCAGCAGCAGGAAGCCGAAGACCCAGTTGATCTCACGCGGCTTGCGGAACGCGCCGGTGAAGAACACGCGCATCATGTGCACGAGCATCGCGGCCACGAAGACCAGCGCGGCCCAGTGGTGGATCTGGCGGACCAGCAGGCCGCCGCGGACCTCGAAGCTGATGTCCACCGTCGACGCGTACGCCTCGGACATCGGGATGCCCTTGAGCGGGATGTACGAGCCGTCGTAGATGACCTCGCCCATGCTGGGCTTGAAGAACAGCGTCAGGTACACGCCCGTCAGGATGATGATGACGAAGGTGTAGAGGCAGATCTCGCCCAGCATGAAGGACCAGTGGTCCGGGAAGATCTTCCGCAGGTTGGCCTTGGCGAGGGAGTAGATCCCCAGCCGGCCGTCCGTCCAGTCAGCAGCCTGCTCCCACTTGTTGGCGGGCTTGGCACGCGTGCTGCCGGCGGGCTTGGCGGCACCGGAGGTGGTGCTGCTCGCGCTACTCATCGAGCACGCTCCCAGTAGCTCGGGCCGACGGGCTCGTCGAAGTCGCCGGTGGCGACCAGGAAGCCCTTCTCGTCAGTGGTGATCTTCAGCTGCGGCAGCGGGTGGCCGGCCGGGCCGAAGATGACGCGCGCGCCGTCCGCCAGGTCGAAGGTCGACTGGTGGCAGGGGCAGAGCGCGTGGTGGGTCTGCTGCTCGTACAGGCTGATCGGGCAGCCGACGTGGGTGCAGATCTTGGAGTAGGCGAGGATGCCCTCGAAGCCCTTCTCCCGGGACTCGGTGTCCTTGATGTCCTCCGGTGCGATGCGCACCAGCATCAGGGCGTCCTTGGCGATCTGCTGCTGGAAGTCCTCGTCGTGCGTGCTGAGACCCTCCGGCATGGCGAAGGTCAGCGAGCCGACGATGACGTCCTCGGCCTTCATCGGCTGGTTGGTGTTCATGTTGATCAGCTGCAGCGGCTTCACATCGGTGGCCTCGCGCCAGCCGGTGTGCTCCAGCTTGTCCTCGGGCAGCGGGCCCAGGTCGCGCAGCAGCACGACGCCGGACAGCGGCACCAGGGCCATCGAACCGATGAGGGTGTTGCGGATCATCTTGCGGCGGCCGAAGCCGGACTCGGCGGCGCCGGTCCTGAACTGCTCGATGACGTCCGCGCGGACCTCGTCGTCGGCCTCGATCGGGTGACGCTCGGCCGGGATCTCGTGGTCCGACATCAGGGTGCGGGCCCAGTGGACCGCACCCGCGCCGATGCAGAACAGCGCGACGCCCAGGGTCATGCCCAGCGCGAAGTTCAGCGCGCTGACGTGGCCCAGCGGGAAGATGTAGACGATCTTGTCCGGGTCGATGGCCACGTAGGAGGCGATGAAGCCCACGGTGGCGAGCATCGAGACCACGAACATCAGCGAGACCTGGCGCTCGGCCCGCTGGGCGGCCCGCTCGTCGATGTCGGTGCGACGCGGTTGGTGGGCCGGCAGGCCCGGGTCGGCGAACGGATCGCCGTGGGCGGCCACCTCGTGGTGTCCGGCGGAGCCGTGGGACTCCGGGAGCTTCTCTTCTGACATGTCGTGGCTCATGACTTCTTGGCCTTGGTGGTGTGGGCGGCGACCCAGATCGCGACCGCGATGAGCGTGCCGAGACCGAAGATCCAGCCGAACAGGCCCTCGGTCACCGGACCGAGGCTGCCGAGCGTGAGACCGCCGGGGTTCGGCTCATCGTTGGTGGTGTGGCGGACGAAGGCCACGATCTGCTTCTTCTGCTCCTCGGGCATGGTGGTGTCCGGGAACGACGGCATGTTCTGCGGGCCGGTCTGCATGGCCTCGTAGATGTGCTTGGCGTCCACTCCCTCCAGCGACGGGGCGTACTTGCCCTGGGTCAGGGCACCGCCCTGGCCGGCGAAGTTGTGGCACTGGGCGCAGTTGGTGCGGAACAGCTCGCCACCCTTGGAGAGGTCCTCGGGGTTGGTCGAGGTGTACTGCTCCTCGGTCGGGATGACCGGGCCGGGGCCGAGCGAAGCCACGAAGGCGGCGAGCTGGTCGATCTCCGCCTGCGAGTAGATGTTCTTCTTGCGCGGCACCTGGGCGCCGGGCTGCTGGGCCGGCATGCGGCCGGTGCCGACCTGGAAGTCGACCGCGGCTGAGCCGACGCCGACCAGGCTCGGACCGTCGCTGCTGCCCTGGCCGTTCAGGCCGTGGCAGGAGGAGCAGCCCACGGCGAAGAGCTTCTTGCCCTCATCGATCGCGAGCGACTGCGCGGCGACGTCGGCCTGCGCCTTGTCGGCGGGCGCGAACGCGGCGTACAGCCCCCCGGTTGCCGCCAGGGCGAGAAGTAGGACGACCAGCGCCGCCAATGGGTGGCGCCGTCGTGCGGAGAGCTTTTTCACGGAATAACCCCGGTGTCAGGATCTGGTCGACTGGTGGGTGCACCCGGCGGCCGGTCTGGCCGGCACGAGGCTGCCTGTCTAGGGCTGCGCGCGCGGTCGGTCGGTTGGGAGCGTAGGCACCGGCAAATCGGGCCGTCGCCGGTGAGGGCGGGACCCGGAGCCGGTGGCCAGCGACCTGATCAGCTGGTTACTTGATCAGGTAGATGGTCGCGAACAGGCCGATCCACACGACGTCGACGAAGTGCCAGTAGTACGACACCACGATGGCGGCGGTGGCCTGCTCGTGCGTGAAGCGCTTGGCTGCGTACGTCCGTCCGAGGACCAGCAGGAAGGCGATCAGACCACCCGTCACGTGCATACCGTGGAAGCCGGTGGTCAGGTAGAACACCGTGCCGTACGGGTCGGAGGACAGCGAGAGGCCGTCCTTCTTGACCAGCTCGGTGTACTCGAAGATCTGGCCGCCGATGAAGATCGCGCCCATCACGAAGGTGATGACGAACCACGAGCGGAGCTTCTTCACGTCCCCGCGCTCGGCAGCGAACACGCCGAGCTGGCAGGTGAGAGAGGAGAGCACCAGGATCGTGGTGTTGACCGAGGAGAAGGGCACGTTGAGGGCGTGCGCCTTCTCGCTCCAGAACTCGGCTCCCTTGACGGAGCGGAGCGTGAAGTACATCGCGAAGAGGGCCGCGAAGAACATCAACTCGGAACTGAGCCAGACGATCGTTCCGACGCTGACCATGTTCGGCCGGTTGACCGATCCGTGCGCGTGCCCGGTTTCTACTGCTGTTGCTGTCGCCACGACGGACATTATGTCGGTCCCTTATTCCGTCTTCACGCCGGGGGGTGTCCCTCGGAGTGTCCGGTGCGTGCGGTATGCCCCGGTGGGGCCCGCCGGGACGCCCGGATGGCGGCTGAGCAGGGGCGTGTCCCTTTTCTGACGGTTCTTCGAAGGCATCTTCGACCCTGATGCCCAGCGTGTCGCTCCACTCCTTCGGGGTCCGCCGGGAGTAAGGGAAAGGCTCTCGGGTCGGCCGTACGGGTGGACCGCGACCGCGGGGGTGACGGCCTGTCCTCCGGGCGGGTGAGTCGTGGGCGCGGCGGCTTGAGACGGATCGCGCGGGAGTGGCTCGGCGGGCGGTGATCGGGAGTAGCATCCGGGTTGAGACGAACGTGGTCCGGATCACACTTGAGGGAGCAGGGCCCATGGCGTACACCACCGACGAGACGCTGACCGTTCTCGTCTACAGCCACGACCGCAACACCCGCGAGCAGGTGCTGACGGCCCTCGGCCGCCGGCCCGCGGAGGATCTGCCGGAGCTGACCTACCTGGAGTGCGCGACGACCCCCGCGGTGCTGAAGGCACTGGAGAAGGGGGGCGTGGACCTCTGCGTGCTGGACGGCGAGGCGGTCCCGGCCGGCGGCCTCGGGCTCGCCCGGCAGTTGAAGGACGAGATCTACGGCTGCCCGCCGGTGCTGGTGGTGATCGGCCGGCCGCAGGACTCCTGGCTGGCCGCCTGGAGCCGGGCCGACGCGGCCATCTCCCACCCGGTGGACCCGGTGGCGCTGGCCGAGGCGGCCGCCACGCTGCTCCGGGCCCGGCTGGCGAAGCGGGCGCCGGCCGCCCGGTAGGACCGCGTCTCAGTGGGAGAGAAGTGAAGGCGACGGCGGGGCGGAGGCGTCCCGCCGCTCGATAGGCTGGCTCCATCCTTACGGAGAACCCCTCGGGGAACCGACAAGAGCTGGAGTCAGCCATGGTGAACGTGAACCCTGCGAACGGCGGCAAGGACCCCGTGCAGGTGGTCCGCACCTGGCCGGACATCCTGTCGGCGCTGCTGCGGGGCGAGGACCTCGACCGGGCGGACACCGCCTGGGCGATGGACCGGATCATGAGCGGCGAGGCCTCCGCCGTGCAGATGGCCGGCTTCATGGTCGCCCTGCGGGCCAAGGGCGAGACGGTGGACGAGATCGTCGGCCTGGTGGACTCGATGTACGCGCACGCCGAACCGCTCTCCATCCCCGGCCCGGCGGTCGACATCGTGGGCACCGGCGGCGACCGGGCGAAGACCGTCAACATCTCGACCATGTCGGCGATCGTCGCCGCGGCGGCCGGTGCCAAGGTGGTCAAGCACGGCAACCGGGCGGCCTCCTCGGCGAGCGGCTCCTCGGACGTGCTGGAGAAGCTCGGCGTCAATCTGGACCTCTCGGCCCGGCGGGTCGCCGAGGTGGCCGAGGAGGTCGGGCTGACCTTCTGCTTCGCGGCCAGGTTCCACCCCGCGATGCGGCACACCGCCCCGGCCCGCAGCGGCCTCGGGGTGCCGACCGCCTTCAACACCCTCGGCCCGCTGACCAACCCGGCCAAGGTCACCGCGCACGCGATCGGCTGCTTCGACACCCGGCTGGCCTCGCTGATCGCCGGGGTGCTGGCCCGCCGGGGGTCCACCGCGCTGGTCTTCCGCGGCGACGACGGCCTGGACGAGCTGACCGTCACCACCACCTCCCGGGTCTGGATCGTGCGCGACGGCGAGGTCACCGAGACCTCCTTCGACCCGCGCGACGTCGGCGTCCAGCTGGTGGGCATCGAGGCGCTGCGCGGCGGGGACCCGGCGTTCAACGCGGATGTCGCGCGCCGGCTGCTGGCCGGGGAGCGCGGGGCGGTGCGGGACGCCGTCCTGATGAACACGGCGACGGCGCTGGTGGCGCTGGACCTCACCGACGCGCCGCTCGCCGAGCAGCTGGCGGCCGGAATGGAGCGGGCCGCGGCGGCCATCGACTCGGGCGCCGCGCAGGATCTGCTGCGGCGCTGGTCGGAGGCCACCACCCGGGTGTGAAGCGGCGGTCGGGCCCGCGGGGGGACGCCTCCCGCGGGCCCTTCGCGCGTCCGGCGGGGGCGTCGCCGGGCCCCGGCGGTGGACCGCTGTCCGGATGGCGGACCCCTGTTTGACCACTCGGCGGACGCGACCTAGAGTCTTCGCCAGGTCATGAGTGACAGCGTCAAGCCCCAGCTGGCTGTCCGGCAACCCTCCGTCCGTGGCGGGGTGCCCTGGGTGAGGACCGGGTCTCGCGGCGAACCGTCCGCGTGACAAGCGCGGACGCCGGCCGACACGCACCTCCGGGGTCCTTACCCGTCGAAGGAGTGCACCCCCATGTCCGTCGCCACCGAGATCTGCGCCCCGCTCCCCGTCCTCGGCCACGACGTCGAGGTCCCGCTGGTCAACGGTGACAAGGTCACCTACGCCGCGCTCGACTACGCCGCCAGCTCCCCGGCGCTGCAGCGGGTCTGGGACGACGTCGCCGCCTACGCCCCCTACTACGGCAGCGTGCACCGGGGCGCCGGCTACCTCTCCCAGCTCTCCACCGACCTCTTCGAGCAGAGCCGCCGGACCGTCGCGGACTTCCTCGACCTGCGCGAGGGCGACCAGGTGGTCTTCACCCGGGCCACCACCGACTCGCTGAACCTGCTGGCGGGCGCCGTCCCGGCCGGCACCCGGGTCTTCGCCTTCGAGACCGAGCACCACGCCTCGCTGCTGCCCTGGCGCCACGCCGGGCTGAGCGTCACCTACCTGCGCGCCCCGCGCTCGCACGCCGAGGCGGTCGCCGCGCTGGACGCCGCGCTGGCCGAGGCCCCCGAGGGCCCCAAGCTGCTCTGCGTCACCGGCGCCTCGAACGTCACCGGCGAGCTCTGGCCGGTCGCCGAGCTCACCGAGACCGCCCACCGGCACGGCGCCCGGGTGGTGCTGGACGCCGCGCAGCTCGCCCCGCACCACCGGGTCTCGGTGCGCGAGCTGGGCGTGGACTGGATCGCCTTCTCGGGCCACAAGATCTACGCGCCGTTCGGCGCCGGGGTGCTGGCCGGCCGGGCCGACTGGCTGGACGCGGCCGAGCCGTACCTGGCCGGCGGCGGCGCCACCCGCACGGTCGCCCGGGAGGCCGACGGCTCGGTGGCCGTGCAGTGGCACACCGGCCCGGCCCGGCACGAGGCCGGCTCGCCGAACGTGATCGGCGTCTACTCCATCGCCTCGGCCTGCCGGGCCCTGACCGAGGCCGGCTTCGACGCGCTGGAGGCCCGCGAGCAGCAGCTGATCGCCCGGCTGAAGGCCGGGCTGGCGGAGGTCCCGCAGGTGCGGGTGCTGAACCTGTTCGGCGCGGACTCGGCCCGGGTGGGCGTGCTCTCCTTCGTCGTCCAGGGCTGGAACAGCTCGCACTTCTCGGCCGCGCTCTCCGCCGAGTACGGCATCGGGGTGCGCGACGGCCTGTTCTGCGCGCACCCGCTGGTGCGTACCCTGCTCGGCGACGAGGACGTGGCGCCGTCCGAGTGCGGTGCGCCGGAGGCGTCGCTGCCGGGGGAGCGCAGCCTGAACGCGATCCGGGTCAGCTTCGGCGCGGGCACCCCGGACGAGCACATCGACCGGTTCCTGACCGCCGTCCGCGAGCTGGTCACGGACGGCGCGGCCTGGAACTACCGCAACGAGGGCGGCCGCTGCGTCGCGGACACCCGGCGCGAGGGCTGAACGGGGGAGGCTACTCGCCCAGGCCGAGCGCGAAGGCGGTCTCCAGGTCGTGCTGGGAGTAGGTGCGGAAGGCGATCTGGGTCTCGGTGTGGGCCACGCCCGGGACCTTGTTCAGCCGGCCGGGGATCACCTCGGCCAGGTCGTCGTGCCGGCGCACCCGCACCATCGCCACCAGGTCGTAGCCGCCGGTGACCGAGTAGACCTCGCTGACGCCCTCGATGGCCGCGATCGCCTCGGCGATCTCCGGGATGCGGTCGACGCTGGTCTTGATCAGGACGATGGCGGTGATCACTGTTCGGGCTCCTTTGTGAGGTGCCGCCAGGGTATCGGGCGTCAGCGGGGCCGTCGCGAGGGGCGGGTGGCCAGCGTGCAGGCGTACAGGAACCCCGCCGAGAAGCCGATCACGTGGACCAGGTAGGCGACGCCCGGCCCCGCCGAGTGCACCGACCACGACTGGAGCGCGAACCAGAGGCCGAGCACCAGCCAGGCCGGGAACCGCAGGGGCAGGAAGAGCAGCAGCGGGACGAGCGTGGTCACCCGGGCCCGCGGGTGCAGCCTCAGGTAGGCGCCGAGCACGCCGGCGATCGCCCCCGAGGCGCCGATCAGGACCCGGGTGTAGTCCGCCGAGTGCGCCTCGGCCAGCGCGAAGCCGTAGGTGGCCAGCGAGCCTGCCGCCAGGTAGAAGAGCGCGAACCGGGCCCGGCCGAAGCGGGCCTCCACGGTGGGGCCGAAGACCTGGAGGAAGAGCAGGTTGCCCAGCAGGTGCAGCCAGCCGGCGTGGACGAAGAGCCCGCTGAGGACGGACATCGCCGGGTGCTTGCCGGGGGTCGGGGCGGCCGGGCAGCCCGGCACCGGGTCGGGGGCCTCGGCCACCTGTTCGGCGCTCAGCGGCCGTCCGGCCAGCAGCTCGGCCGGGACGGCGCCCCAGCGCTGCTCGTACCGCTGCTCCGCGCAGACCCGGTCCTGCCCGCGGCCGTACAGCGGGTTGAGCCCGGCCGCCGGGCCGAGCAGGAAGACCAGCACGTTCAGCGCGATCAGTGCGTAGCTGACGGCCGGGACGGGCGCGGCCGGAGGGCCGTCCCGCGCGCCGGTGTGGTCGAGGACCGGGATCGCCATGCGACCAAGCATCCCTCCGTCCGGCCCGGGCGACACCGCGCTGTACGGCAGGTGGACCACCCCCGCGATCGCCGTGACCGGTGGCCGGGGTGGTTGCCCCAGGCAATAGGCTTGGGGCGGGCAATCCCGCCTCCCGCCGCCGATGCCGGGGCTCCGGGGGGAGCGCCTGAGCCCACCCAGGGACCACCCGAGAGGACCCCCGATGACCGTCCCCGCCCTGACCGCAGAGACGCGTTGGCGCTGCACCCTGTGCGGCAACCTGACCCGCTTCGACGTCACCCGTACCGCCCGGGTGACCGAGTTCCTGCACTTCGACCTGGCCGGCGAGTCCAAGGTGGAGGAGACCGAGGTGCACAGCGAGACCATCGAGTCGGTGCGCTGCCGCTGGTGCAACGCGGTGGACCAGGTCGAACTGGTGGCCCGTCCGGGCGCCGAGGCCGCCGAGCAGGCTTGATGCCCGCCCCGCGCGGTGGACGGTGCGCGGCACGGCCGTCCGCCGCGCGGGACAATACAGACAGAGCGCACGGAGCGTGACGACCAGGGGTACGGCCGACGGCCGTACCCCGCTGGCGAGGATCGGAGCCGAGGACGTGGTGGACGCAGCGCAGGAGCCCGCCGGGCCGCAGGGGCGGCAGCCCGCTGTGGACGCGCAGGCGCCGGACGCGGTCGAGGCCGCCGCGCCCGGCACCGGCGCCCCCGCCGAGGAGGTCGACGGCGAGGAGGCCGGCGGCTCCGGCGGTGAGGAGCCGGCGGCAGCCCGCGCGGCCGAGAAGCTCGACCGGCCGCTGCCCGAGGGGGTGCGCCGGCGTGTGGTGGGCCTCGCCGCCGACGCGCTCGGCGGGCTGCCGGTCGCGGAGCTGCCGCAGACGCTGCGCCCGTACGCCAAGTTCACCCCGGCACGCCGGGCCAAGTACGCCGCCACCGCGCTCGCCGCGGCGCTGGAGTCCGAGCCGGCGTTCCGGGTGCGGATAGCGGAGCGGCTGCGGCTCGGGCAGCCGGACCTGGTCCGGGCGCTGGAGTCGGGCAGCGTGCCGGGCGCGGCCGATCCGATGGACGTGGCGGCCGCCGCCTACCTGGTCCGGTCGGCGGGCTGGAGCCGCCTGGTCGTCGAGGCCGGCGAGGAGGCCGAGCGGGCCGGCGCCGAGGGCGCGGCGGCCGAGGCGGCCCGGCTGGCCGAGAAGCTGCAGGCGGAGCTGGCCGAGGTGCGCGCGGCCGCCCGGGCGGACCTGGACCGGCAGCGGGCCGAGTCGGAGGACGTCCGCAAGGAGGTGGAGTCGCTGCGCAAGAAGGTGCGTTCGCTGGAGAGCGACACCCGGCGGGCCCAGGCCGAGACGCGCCGGGTCACCGGGGAGCTGGAGGCCCTGAAGGCGCAGACGGGCGTCGAGCGCGGCGCCGCCGAGAGCGAGGCGCGGCGGCTGCGGCACCGGATCTCCGAGCTGGAGAACGCCGCCGAGCAGGGCCGCCGTTCGGCCCGCGAGGGGCGCAGCGTCGAGGACATGCGGCTGCGGCTGCTGCTGGACACCGTGCTGCAGTCGGCGCAGGGGCTCCAGCGGGAGCTGGCCCTGCCGGTCTCCCAGATCCGCCCGGCCGACCTGGTCGAGGCGGTGGTGCCGGGTTCGGCCTCGCCGCACGACGTGGCGCGGCGCGGGCTGGCCGAGGACGACCCGGCGCTGCTGGACCAGCTGCTGGCGATCCCGCAGGTCCACCTGGTGGTGGACGGCTACAACGTGACCAAGACCGGCTACCCGGCGCTCCCGCTGGAGCAGCAGCGGATCCGGCTGCTGGGCGGGCTGGCGATGCTGGCCCAACGCACGCAGGCGGAGGTGACCTGCGTGTTCGACGGCCAGGACCTCGACGTGCCGGTGATCCTGGCGCCGCCGCGCGGGGTCCGGGTGCGGTTCAGCCGGACCGGGGAGACCGCCGACGAACTGATCCGCCGCCTGGTGCGGGCCGAGCCGCAGGGCCGGCCGGTGGTGGTGGTCTCCACCGACCGGGAGGTCGCGGAGGGCGTGCGGAAGGCGGGCGCGCGCCCTGTAGCCTCGGTGCTGCTGCTGAACCGACTGGCCCGGCCCTGACCTCGGCCGGGGGTCGGCCGGCAGGGGATGACGCCTGGTCAGCGCCCGGTTTGCGGGGATGTGTGGATCCCGTGAAGTCATGGCGGGGGGCGGGAGTTCACGCCATCGGGGGAGTGGCGCAAAGCGTGGATCTTCACTAGGGTCTGGCGTCAAACCTATTTTCCGGATTCTCACTCGTTCGGGTGAGTCCGTTGGAAGAAGGAGCCGGTCACTTGGCCACCCACCGCCGTCCCAAGCAGTCGAGCCGTGCACGGGTCACCGTGCTGACCGCTGCCGCTGCGACCGCGGTCGCCCTCTCGGCCCAGGTCAGCGCCCACGCCGCGCCCAGCCCGTCCCCCAAGAAGGAGGACGTGAAGGCGCAGGTCGACCAGCTGCAGGAGGAGGCCGAGCAGGCCACCGAGAAGTTCAACGGTGCCAAGGAGCGGGCGGACCAGCTGCGCAAGCAGGCGGACCAGCTCCAGGACCAGGTGGCTCGCGGCCAGGACCAGATGACCCAGCTTCAGGGCGGGCTGGCCGAGGTCGCGGCCGAGCAGTACCGGACCGGCGGCATCGACCCGTCCGTCCAGCTGATGCTCGCCTCCGACCCGTCCGGCTACCTGGACAAGGCCGCCAGCGTCCAGCAGGCCAGCTCCAGCCAGACCGAGGCGCTCAAGGGCCTGCAGGACCAGCAGCGCCGGCTGGACCAGCAGAAGGCCGAGGCGGCCGCCGTCCTCGCCTCGCTGGACAGCACGACCAAGGACCTGAACCAGTCCAAGGCCGAGGTCAACAAGAAGCTCAAGGAAGCCCAGGACCTGCTGAACTCGCTCAGCGCCGCCGACCGGGCCGCGCTGAAGGCCGCCCAGCAGCAGGCCGACCGGGCCTCGCGCGGCAGCGAGCGCACCGACCTGAGCAGCCTCCCGCAGGGCAGCGGCTTCGCCGGGCAGGCCGTCGCCAACGCGATGAGCAAGCAGGGTTCGCCGTACGTCTGGAGCGCGGTCGGCCCGAACTCCTTCGACTGCTCCGGTCTGATGGTCTGGTCGTACGCGAAGGCCGGCGTCTCGCTGCCGCGCACCTCGCAGGCGCAGGCCAACTACGGCTCGAAGGTGGCCTCGCTGGCCGACGCCCAGCCGGGCGACCTCATCATCTACCGCCCGGACCGCAGCCACGTCGGGATGTACATCGGCAACGGGATGGTGGTCCACGCGCCGCACACCGGTGACGTGGTGAAGGTGATGAAGGCCGACGCGATGCCGATCAACGCGATCCGCCGGGTCTGACGGACCGACATGCCCACGGGCCGGGATCCGGCCCTGTGATCCGCGCCACCCCCGGAACCGGGGGTGGCGTCGGTGTCTGCGGCCGCATCATGACAAACGATCAGCTCCATGTGGGCGCGTGATCACACCCGGTCATATTCACAAATGAACTTGGATATTCTTCCGGCATTTTTCTGACAAGGATTTGAACGGATCACGGTTCTGTTACTAGGGTCGTGCCTCGAACCACCGCACAGTCGATCACCCAGCAGGGGTGGCGGCGGAGGTTTACCGCCGAGTTCGTGAAGCAGCGGGGCAGAGCATCTGCCCGTCGGGGAGTCCAGTGGTCGGGGGCGCTGTGGAGCGGAGCCGGGGAACCATGTTCCTCCGGGGTGAATCGGCGCCAGGTCGACCGTCGTGCGGTCGGTGAGGCGTCGTAGGGCACGCTTCCGGCCCGAACCCGTCAGCTCACCCGGTAGGCGGACGTAGGAAGAAGGAGTCCGCCTTCGTGGCGTCCCATCGTCGTCCCAAGCCCGCCGGCCGCGCCCGGGTCTCGATTCTGACCGGTGTCGCCGCCGCGGCGGTCGCGCTCTCCGCGCAGTCCGGCGCCCACGCCGACCCGACGCCGACCAAGGATCAGGTCAAGGAGCAGATCGACCAGCTCAACGAGCAGGCCGAGCAGGCCACCGAGAAGCTCAACGGTGCCCAGGCCAAGCAGCAGGAGCTGCAGAAGCAGGTCGGTGAGCTGCAGGACAAGGTGGCCCGTCAGCAGGCCGCGGTGACCGAGGCCCAGGGCGGTCTCGCCGAGATCGCCGGCGAGCAGTACCGCAACGGCGGCATATCGCCGACCGTGCAGCTGATGCTCTCGTCCAGCCCGGACAGCTTCCTCAGCCAGGCCGGCGCCATCAACCAGGCCGGCAGCACGCAGTCCGGTGCGCTGAAGGACCTCCAGGAGCAGCAGCGCAGGCTCGACCAGGACCGCAACGAGGCCCAGGGCAAGCTCGGCGAGCTCGAAGCCACCACCCAGCAGCTGAAGGCCTCCAAGGAGGAGGTCCAGGGCAAGCTGGCCAAGGCCCAGGACCTGTACAACTCGCTGTCCGAGCAGGAGCGCCAGGCGATGCGCGCGGCCGAGGAGAAGGCCGCCGCCGAGGCGAAGGCCAAGGCGGACGCCGCCAAGGCCGAGGCCAAGGCCAAGGCGGACGCCGACCGCGCCTCCCGCGACAACACCCGCGACCAGCTGCCCACCCCGTCGGCGCCGGCCGCCAAGCCCGCCGCCGCGGCCGCCGCGCCGTCCGCGCCCGCCGCCAACGGCTCGCGCGCCGCCGCCGCGATCGCCGCCGCGGAGAGCAAGCTGGGCGCCCCGTACGTTTACGGCGCGGCCGGTCCGAGCTCCTTCGACTGCTCCGGCCTGACCAGCTGGGCCTACGCCCAGGCGGACGTGTCGCTGCCGCGTACCTCGCAGTCCCAGGCCACCGCCGGTACCAACGTGGGCACCAACATCGCCAACGCCCAGCCCGGCGACCTGATCATCTACCGTGCCGACCGCAGCCACGTCGCGCTCTACGTCGGCGGCGGCCAGGTCATCCACGCGCCGAAGCCCGGCGCGAACGTCCGGTACGAGACCGCCAGCATGCTGCCGATCTCGGCCATCGTGCGCGTCTGATCCGACGTCTGCTCCCGCAGGCCCGGTCTCCCCTCGCGGGAGGCCGGGCCTGCGGCTTTCGTGCTGGACCGTGCTGATGTCCGATTGCGGGTCAAATATTCGGGTTGGGAGGGGTTTGGACTCGCTCGCCCGGACTCGCTAACGTCTGCCACCGGACTCCCGCTCGACAGCCGCCCGCACCGGTGCGGCGGCGGGGCCGGGTCGCAGGATCGGAGTTACCGTCGTATGGCCGTGCACCGCCGTTCCCCCCTGCCGGGCGCGTTCGCCCGTGCGCTGGTGCTGACCGCCGCGGCCACCACCGCGCTGGGGGTGGCCACGGGGGGTGCCGCCCAGGCCGCCCCGGGCACGCCGGACGGGCCGTCGAACCGCAAGGACGTCAAGGCGCAGGTGGAACAGCTGTACGACGAGGCCGAGCAGGCCTCGGAGAAGTACAACGCCGCACTGGACGTCCAGCAGCGCCTCCAGCACGAGACCGGCACGCTCCAGCAGCAGGTCGCCGTCGCCCAGGGCGAGCTCAACGAGCTCCGCGGCGACCTCGCCACCGTGGCCGGCGCCGAGTACCGGGGCGGCGGGATGGCGCAGACCGTCCAGCTGATGCTCTCCACCGACCCGGAGGGCTACCTCTCCAAGGCCCGCAGCCTGGACCAGGCCGCCGAGCGGCAGAACGAGACGCTGCACGAGGTGGTGGCCCGTCAGCGCCGGCTCGACCAGCGCCGGTCGGAGGCCTCGATGAAGCTCTCCGAGCTGGAGGAGACCCGCCGGGCCCTGGCCGAGAGCAAGCAGCAGATCCAGCAGCGGCTGGCCAAGGCGCAGCGGCTGCTCAACAGCCTGGGGGCGGGCGAGCGGGCCCGGATGGTGGCCCAGGACGCCCGCGAGGCCGAGCAGCGGGCCACCCGGGGCACCGACCGCCTCGACCTGGGCACGGCCCCGCCCGCCTCCGAACGCGGCGCGGCCGCGCTGGCCGCCGCCGTGCGGATGATCGGTTCGCCCTATGTGTACGGATCCGCCGGGCCCCGCGCGTTCGACTGTTCCGGTCTGATGTACTGGAGCTGGCGGCAGGCCGGAGTGACCCTGCCGCGCACCTCGCAGGCCCAGGCGTACGCCGGCCGGCGGGTCAGCATCTCCGACGCGCGACCGGGAGACCTGGTGATCTTCTACCGGGACAGGCACCACGTCGGCATGTACGCCGGCGGCGGGGTGATCGTGCACGCCCCCTACCCGGGTGCCAAGGTCCGCTACGAGAGCGTCAACGCGATGCCCGTCGCGGAGGTGATCCGGCTCTGAGCCGGTCCGTCCCGACCCCTCCCGCCGACGCCGTGACACGCCGCCGCGCACTGTCCCGGCGCGGGGCCCTGCTGCTCGCGGCGGGCGGACTGGCCCAGCTGTCGCTGCCCCGGGCGGCTCCGGCGGCCTCCGTGGCCGCGGTGGCGGACCAGCGGGCCGAGGTGGTCGCGCTGCTGGCCGAGCGGGCCCGGACGCTGACCGCCCCACCGTCCGCGCCCCCGGTGGAGGCGGCCTACCGCAACCTCGTGCTCGGTCCGGCCGGTCGGCCGGACCGGCTCACCGCCACCGCCGAACTGACCGTCCGGGTGACCGGCTACGACGCCTACCCGGTGGTCCACCCGCGCCGGCTGGAGCTGTGGCGGACCGGCGGGGGCTGGCGGGTCGAACGCGAGGACGGCCCGGACGGGCCGGCGCCGCTCTGGGACTTCGGGACCGTCCGGGCGGCGGCCGGCGCGCACTGCCTGGTGCTCGGCCTGGCCGACGGCCCGGACCCGGCGCAGCTCACGGCCGTGGCCGACCGGGCAGTCCCGGCCGTCACCGCGCTCTGGGGCACCGCCTGGCCGGGCCGGCTGCTCCTGGAGCTGCCCGCCACCGAGGAGCAGTTCGGCCGGTTGCTGGACGCCGACCCGGCGGGCTGGACCGGCATGGTGGCGGTCACCACCGCCGCGCCCGGCGCCCCCCGGCACACCCCGGCCGACCGGGTGCTGGTCAACCCCGGAGCCTACCGGGGGCTCAGCGACTTCGGCCGCCAGGTGGTGATCACCCACGAGGCCGTGCATGTGGCGACCCGGGCCGACACCCGGGCCTGGACGCCGCTCTGGCTCTCCGAGGGCGTCGCCGACTGGACCGGCTACCGGGACTCCGGCCGCTCGACCCAGCAGATCGCCCCCGAGCTGGCCCGGGACGTCGCCGCCGGCCGGGTGCCCTCGGCGCTCCCCGCCGACCGGGACTTCACCGCCGGGGCCGACGGCATCGCCCAGGCCTACGAGCAGGCCTGGCTGGCCTGCGACCTGATCGCCCGCCGCTTCGGGCCGGACCGGCTGGTCGGCTACTACCGGGCGGTCGGCGCGGCGGGCGCGGGCGCGGGCCGGGAGGAGCAGTCGGACCGCGTCCTGCGGGACGAGCTGGGCCTCGGACTGGCCGAGTTCACCGCGCTCTGGGTCGCCGAGGTCCGCCGTCTGGCGGCCTAGCGCCGCCGCTGGGCCGGCGGCCGGTCGATGCCGTCCAGCAGGTCCTGCTCGTACGCGATCCCCGGGCGCACCGGGTAGCCGTTCGCCGACACCGGCTCCGGCTCCGCGCGGTCCAGCACGACGGTCGGCGGGAGCTGGGCGGCCCCGCGGGTCGAGCGCCAGAGCCGGACGCAGGAGAGCCCGGTGGCGGCCAGCAGCAGCAGGTTGCGCAGGGTCAGCGCGGTGACGGCCCAGGGCTCGCTGCCCACCAGCTCGCTGAAGAGCAGCGGGAACTCCACCACGGTCAGCGGCGTCGCGGCCAGGACCAGCAGCGCCACCGGGCGCTGGCTGGTGCCGCGCACGGTCAGGCAGACCGCCGCCACGCCGACCAGCCAGACCAGGTACTGCGGGCTGATCACCCGGCTGGTCACGGTGAAGATCAGCAGCGCGGCCAGCGCCGCGTCGTACATGGTCGCCGCGTTGCGGCGCTTGGCGGTGAAGCGCCAGAGCAGCAGCCAGGCGAAGCCCAGCAGGCTGCCGGCCAGCATCACCTTGCCGACCACGTTCACCCACGGCCCGAGCATCTCGACCGAGCCGTAGTTCATCGTCACCCTGCCGTCCCAGGCGCCGGCCATCCGGGCGAAGTGCAGCGGCAGCGCGCCGACCGACTCCACCTCGACGCCGCGGTCCTTCTGGAAGGTCAGGAACTCGAAGGCGCCGTTCATCCCGGCCGCCAGCAGGAAGCCCACCGAGACGGCGGTGGCCGCGGCGGCGGTCCAGGAGCGGCGGGTGCGGCGGCCGGACGGGGTGCCGATCAGGCCGATCAGCGGCCAGATCTTGATGATCCCGCCCAGCCCCAGCAGGATGCCGCCGATCGCCGGGCGCCGGATCAGCGCCAGCAGGCCGGCCACCGCGACGGCGGTGACGATGACGTCGTACCGGTTGTAGATCATCGGACCGAGCAGCGGCACGCCGGCCACCCAGACCCAGGCGCCGGTCAGGGCCCGGCCCCTGCGCAGGCCGGTACGCACCAGCAGGGCCATCGCGACCGCGTCGGCCAGCCCGCAGATCACCCAGAAGGAGACCAGGTACGACCAGGGCAGCAGCCCGGGCAACATGATCACCAGGGCGGCGCCGGGCGGGTACTGCCAGGTCACGTCGTCCAGCGGGAAGGTGCCGGTCTGCAGGACGCCGTACCAGCCGTGGTAGATCAGCCAGACGTCCGTGGTGATGTCCCCGCCGGCCATCCGCAGCACGCCGGTCACCAGCAGCAGCAGCAGTGCCCGGGAGGCCAGCCACGTCCCGCCGAGCGCGCAGAGCGCCCCGGTACGCCGGGAGGGGCCGGTGGGGGCCGGTACGGGCTCCTGGCGGACGGCCAGCGCCGTGCCGGGGCCGTCGGCGCCGCTGGGTGAACCGGACTTGGTGGCCGGGGCCAACTCCACTGCGCTCCCTCGTTCGTCTCGGACGTCCCACCGGAGGCGTCGCGCGACGGACGCCCGGGCGGCCGGTGCCGGGCGCGGCGCCACGTTCGGCGGGGCCGCACCGGCTGCCTAGGTTCTAGGACAGACCCGGGGGAGAAACGGTTGCCGTGCGCGGATCCGTTCCCGGCGGGTCGTGGTGTTGACCTATCGTACGGATCACCCAGCGGTACACCGAGCACCCCCCGACCGAGCGAGCCGTGGCCAGATGCACAAGACCTTGATCGTCACCAATGACTTCCCGCCGCGACCCGGCGGCATCCAGGCCTTCGTCCACAACATGGCTGTCCGTCAGCCCGCCGGGAGCATCGTGGTCTACGCGTCGACCTGGCGCGACGGCGCCGAGGTCGCCCGCTTCGACGCCGAACAGCCGTTCCCGGTGATCCGCGACCGGACGAAGGTGATGGTTCCCACACCGCGCGTCACCCGCCGGGCCGCCGAGATCCTCCGCGCCGAGAAGTGCGACTCGGTCTGGTTCGGCGCGGCCGCCCCGCTCGGGCTGATGGCGCCCGCGCTGCGACGGGCCGGAGCCGGCGGGCGGCTGCTCGGCATGACGCACGGCCACGAGGCCGCCTGGGCCCAGCTCCCGGTGGCCCGGCAGCTGCTGCGCCGGATCGGCGCCGGTACCGACACCCTCACCTACCTCGGCGAGTACACCCGCTCCCGGATCGCCGACGCGGTCGGCCCGGAGGCGGCCGCCCGGATGGTGCAGCTGCCGCCGGGGGTCGACGAGCAGACCTTCCACCCCGACTCGGGCGGCGCCGAGCTGCGCCGCCGGCTCGGGCTGGCCGACCGGCCGGTGGTGGTCTGCGTCTCCCGGCTGGTGCCGCGCAAGGGCCAGGACACCCTGATCGAGGCGATGCCGCAGATCCTCGCCGAGGTGCCGGACGCCGTGCTGCTGATCGTCGGCGACGGACCCTACCGGGCGGACCTGGAGAAGCTCGCCGACGCCCGGGGCGTGCGCCACGCGGTGCGGTTCACCGGCGCGGTGCCGTGGTCGGAGCTGCCCGCGCACTACGGCGCCGGGGACGTCTTCGCGATGCCCTGCCGGACCCGGCGGGGCGGGCTGGACGTCGAGGGCCTGGGCATCGTCTACCTGGAGGCCTCGGCGACCGGTCTGCCGGTGGTGGCCGGGGACTCCGGCGGCGCGCCGGACGCGGTGCTGGAGGGCGAGACCGGCTACGTGGTGCCCGGCGGCTCGCCGGCCGCCGCGGCCGAGCGGATCGTCCGGCTGCTGAACGACGAGGACCTGCGCCGGCGGCTCGGCGAGGCCGGGCGGCGCTGGGTGGACCGCTCGTGGCGGTGGGACCTGCTGGCCGGGCGGCTGACCTCGCTGCTGGCGGGCTGACGAAGCTGTGCGGGCCCCGCCACCGCGGCGGGGGCCCGCACCGTGCGGTCAGCGCTGGTAGATCGCCTCGACGTCGGCCGCGAAGTCCTTCAGCACCAGGTTGCGCTTGAGCTTGAGCGACGGCGTGAGGTGGCCGCTCTCCTCGGAGAAGACGGTGTCCAGCAGCCGGAACTTCTTCACCGCCTCGGCGTGCGAGACGGCGGCGTTGCCGTCGTCCACGGCGGCCTGGACGGCGGCCAGCAGGTCCGCGTCCTCGCGTAGCTCGGCCACCGTGGCGGTGGCGGGCTTGCCGTTCAGCTCCTTCCACTTGGGGAAGAAGTCCTCGTCCACGGTGACCAGGCAGCCGATGAACGGCCTGCGGTCGCCGACCACCATCACCTCGCCGATCAGCGCGTGCGCCCGGATCCGGTCCTCGATCACCGCCGGGGCGACGTTCTTGCCGCCCGCGGTGACGATGATCTCCTTCTTGCGGCCGGTGATGGTGAGGTAGCCCTCGGAGTCCAGCGAGCCGATGTCGCCGGTGGAGATCCAGCCGTCCTTCAGCGCCTCGGCGGTGGCCTGCGGGTTGTTCCAGTAGCCGGTGAACACCTGCGGGCCCTTGAACAGGACCTCGCCGTCCTCGGCGATCCGGACGGCGGCGCCGGGCAGCGGCTGGCCGACCGTACCGATCTTCGGCTTGTCCCACGGGTTGAAGGCGGTGGCCGCGCAGGTCTCGGTCAGGCCGTAGCCCTCCAGGACGGTGAAGCCGATGCCCCGGTAGAAGTGGCCGAGCCGCTCGCCGAGCGGGGCGCCGCCGGAGATCGCGTGGGTGGCCCGGCCGCCGAGCGCGGCGCGCAGCTTGCTGTAGACCAGCTTGTCGAAGATCTTGTGCTTGATCCGCAGGCCCAGGCCCGCGCCGCCGGCGTCCAGCGCCCGGCTGTACGCGATCGCGGTGTCGGCGGCCTTGTCGAAGATCTTGCCCTTGCCGTCGGCCTGGGCCTTCGTGCGGGCGGTGTTGTAGACCTTCTCGAACACTCTCGGCACGCCCAGGATCAGGGTGGGCCGGAACGCCGCCAGCTCGGCGGTGACGTCCTTGATGTCCGAGACGTGGCCGAGCTTGATCGGGGCCATCGCGGGGGCGATCTCGGCGATCCGGCCGAGCACGTGGGCCAGCGGCAGGAAGAGCAGCACCGAGCTCTCGCCGGTGCGGAACAGCGGGGCCAGCCGCTCCACGATGTTGCCGCACTCGGCCATGAAGTTGGCGTGGGTCAGCTGGCAGCCCTTGGGGCGGCCGGTGGTGCCCGAGGTGTAGACGACGGTGGCGATCGAGTCGGCCGTCGCCAGCGACCGGCGCTCGGCCACGGTCGCGTCGGTGACGTCCCGGCCCGCCCCGGCCAGCGTCGCCAGGGCGCCGCCCTCGATCTGCCAGGTCTGCCGCAGCAGCGGCAGGCGCCCCCGGACCTCCTCGACCACCGCGGCGTGCTGGGCGGTCTCGGTGAGGACGGCCACCGCCCCGGAGTCGCCGAGGATCCACTCCACCTGTTCGGCGGAGGAGGTCTCGTACACCGGCACGGTGATCGCGCCGGCCGTCCAGATCGCGAAGTCCAGCAGCGTCCACTCGTAGCGGGTGCGGGACATGATGCCCACCCGGTCGCCGGGCTCGATGCCCGCGGCGATCAGACCCTTGGCGGCGGCGTGCACCTCGACCAGGAACTGGGCGGCGGTCAACTCCTGCCACCGGCCGTCCACCTTGCGACTGAGCACCACGACGTCCGGGTGCCGCTCGGCGTTCTGGTGCACGAGGTCGGAGAGGTTACCGCCGCTCGGTACCTGGTAGAGGGCCGGAAGGCTGAAGTCGAGCAAGACTGCTCCTCGTTCGCGACGCTGCGGGACGGCAGGACGTTACTGCCCGGTAGGCAGCTTCGACCAGGGGGGTCGGCTCCGGTGTTCGAAGTGTCACACCTTTACCCGGTCCGACCAGGCCGTGACCGGGTCGTTCGAATGGCACCCTACGGCAGCCCGGACGTGACCGGCGGGTAGCCTGCGAGCGCCCCCGAGCCCGGGGCCGCGCACCCTCCGAGCCCCGGACCTGAGGGATCGCCGGGCGCGATAGCCTGCTCCGGGCGCACCCGACCGAGCAGGCTCGGCCGGGCCGGCAGCAAGGGACGACGCGGAGGGCCATACCCATGGCGGAGCACACCAGGTCGAGCATCACCATCGACGCGACCCCGGCGAAGGTCATGGCCGTGATCGCCGACTTCGCCGCCTACCCGGCCTGGACCGGCGAGGTCAAGGAGGTCGAGGTGCTGGAGACCGCCGAGAACGGCCGCGCCGCCCAGGTGCGCCTGCTGCTCGACGCCGGCGCCATCCGCGACGAGCACGTGCTGGCCTACACCTGGGACGGCGACCGCGAGGTCGGCTGGACGCTGGTGCGCAGCCAGATGCTCCGCTCGCTGGACGGCTCCTACTCGCTCGCCCCGCTGGACGGCGGCCGGACCGAGGTCACCTACCAGCTGGCCGTCGACGTCAAGATCCCGATGCTCGGGATGATCAAGCGCAAGGCCGAGAAGGTCATCATCGACCGGGCGCTGGCCGGACTGAAGAAGCGCGTCGAGGGCTGACGCCGGGAAAGCGGGGCTGGACGGCATGACGGCGACACGCACCATCCTGGTCAGCGGCGACGCGGCGGCGCCCATGGTGGCCGCCGCCACCGCCCTGCACGCCGCCCGGCAGGGGCGGCGCACCCTGCTGCTGGCCGCCGACGACCCGCACCGCACCCTGGACGCCGTCCTCGGCGCCCGGCTGGAGCCCGAACCGGCCCCGTACGCCCCCGGCCTGACCGTGGCCCGGATCGACGAGCAGGCCGCGTTCCGGCACGCCCTCGGCGAGATCGGCGGCCGGATCAAGCCCGCGCTCGACCTGCTCGGCGCCGACCCGCTCGACCCCGAGGAGCTCACCGCCCTTCCCGGCACCGCCCGGCTCGCCCTGCTCCGGGCCCTGCCCGCCGCCGAGGCCGACGTCCTGGTGGTGCTCGCCCCGCCGCCCGCCGAGCTGATCGCCGCGCTCGCGCTGCCCGAGCAGCTGGAGCGCTACCTGGCCCGGCTGGTGCCCGAGCAGCGGCAGGCCGCCCGGGCGCTGCGCCCGCTGCTGGCCGGCCTGGCCGGGGTGCCGATGCCCGCCGACTGGCTCTACGAGGGCCGGACCAAGGCGGCCGCCGCGCTCGCCGAGGCCCGTGCGGCGCTCGCCGCCCCCGGCACCAGCGTCCGCCTGGTCACCGCCGCCGACGCCCACCCGTACGGGGAGCTGCGCCGGATCCGGGCCGGGCTGGCGCTGCACGGCCACCGGCCGGACGCCGTGGTGGTGCACGGCGCGCTGCCGGACGCCGCCGCCGACTCGGCCGACCCCTGGCTGGCCGGGCTGGCCCGGCGCCGGCAGGAGGAGCTGGCCGCGCTGACCGCCGCGAGCGACGTCCCGGTGCTGGTCACCGGGTTCGCCGAAGTCACCCTGGAGGCCGTCGCGGACCGCCTCTACGGCGCGGGCGCCGGCCCGGCCCCGCTCGCCCCGAAGCCGTGGAGCGTCGAGGACCGGCTGGCCGAAGACGGACTGCTGGTCTGGCACCTCGCGCTGCCCGGCGCCGAGCGGGCCGACCTGGACCTGGTGCGGCGCGGCGACGAACTCGTGGTCGGCCTCGGTGCCCACCGGCGGGTGCTCACGCTGCCCTCGGCGCTGCGCCGCTGCACGGTGGCGGGCGCGGGCCTGCACGACGGGGCGCTCGCCGTCCGCTTCGCGCCCGATCCGGCGCTCTGGCCGCGCGGCTGAGCACCCTGCGCGGACGCGGCCGGGCCTCCCGCGCCGCCCGGTGACCGTGCGCCGGTTCGTCTCCCGCGCCGCCCGGTGACCGTGCGCCGGCCCCGATGGCGGGCCGTCGGGGCGGTCGGGCCCGTCCGGTAGCGTCGGGGTCAGGGGCCGCAGGCGCGGCCGGAGCTGAGGAGACGCCCGCGATGACCACTGCCGACGACCGCACCGAGCAGGCCGCCGAGCACCCGTTCGGCCCGGAGCTGGGCCCGCTGGTGGACGAGGTGCGCCGGTTCGCGTCCGTCGTCGGCCAGAAGGCCCAGGAGGCGAGCGCCGACACCCTGATCTCGCTGGCCGGCCTCGCCGAGCGCCTGCGCGAGAAGCAGCCCGAGGTGTACGGCCACCTGGCCGCCGCCGGCGGGGAGCTGATGGCCGCCTACCGGGCCGCCGTGGCCGGCCACGAGCACCGCTGGACCGCCGGGGACGCCGCGCGCAGCGAGCGGATCGACCTCGACACACCTGACGGGCCGTCCGACAAGCAGTGAAGCCCGGACTCCCGGGAAGTGACCGTGCGGACCCTTGCTGTGACGGAGCGGGGCGGAATGTACGACTTTTGAAGCTGCTCGGCGAGCTTGGTCGTGAATTGTCTTCGGTTAATGTAGGCGACGGTGTGTACGGGGGCAGGGTTGGACGGTACCGTTCCGTCCAGCGGGAACGAGTGAATAGCTGAGGGACACATGGCTCTGACCATCGGCGTCGACGTCGGCGGGACCAAGATCGCGGCAGGCGTGGTCAACGAGGCGGGCGAGATCCTGGCCCGGACCAGGGTGCCCACCCCGGCCGACCCGCAGTGGGCGGTCGATGCCATCGCGCAGGCCGTGCGCGAGCTCAAGGAGCAGTACCCCGACGTGGTCGCGGCCGGCGTCGGAGCCCCCGGCTTCGTCGACCGCGACCGCTCCACGGTGATCTTCGCCCCCAACATCGACTGGGAGGACGAGCCGCTGCGCGGCCGGATCGAGGAGCTCACCGGCCTGGACACCGTGGTCGAGAACGACGCCAACTGCGCCGCCTGGGCTGAGTTCCGCTTCGGCGCCGCCGCCGAGTACTCGGACATGGTGCTGATCACCGTCGGCACCGGCATCGGCGGCGGGATCGTCCTGGACGGCCGGCTGCACCGCGGCCGGTTCGGCGTGGCCGGCGAGATCGGCCACCTCAACATGGTCCCCGACGGCCTGCCCTGCGGCTGCGGCGGCAAGGGCTGCTGGGAGCAGTACGGCTCCGGCCGGGCGCTGCGCCGCTACGGCCGGGAGATGGCCGCCGCCGACCCCGTGCGCGGCCGACGGATGCTGGATCTCAACGACGGCGTCGCCGAGACCATCCGCGGCATCCACATCACCGAGGCGGCCGAGGCGGGCGACCCGCTCGCCCTGGACTGCTACAACGAGCTGGCCGACTGGCTGGGCCGCGGCATGGCCGACCTCGCCGCGCTCTTCGACCCGGCGGTCTTCGTGCTGGGCGGCGGTGTCTCCGACTCCGGCCGGCTGCTGCTCGACCCGGTCGCCAAGGCCTTCGAGCACTACCTGACCGGCGGGGTGCACCGCCCGCGCGCCGAGGTGGTGCTCGCCTCGATGGGCTCCGCCTCCGGCATCGCCGGCGCGGCGGACCTCGCCCGCACCGTCTGACCCACCCCGCACCCGCCGACGGCGGCGGCGCGACCGGAGCCCTCGTGGCCGGCCGCGCCGCCGCCGTCGTGTTCCGCCCCGGCCGCCCGGCCCCTGTCGTACGGTCGACACCGGACGAAAGGGGAGGGCCGCCTTGACCACCGGACCGACCGACCTGCCGCCGCCCGGGCCGCGGCGGCTGCGGCTGCTCAGCTACAACATCCGCTCGCTCCGCGACGACCGGCGCGCCCTCGTTCGGGTGATCCGGGCCTGTGAACCGGACGTGGTCTGCGTTCAGGAGTCGCCGCGTTACTGGCGCCCGCGGGGCCGAGCGGCCTGGCTGGCGCGGGCGACCGGCACCGAGGTGCTGGCCGGCGGCGGCCGGATCGCCGCGGGGCCGCTGCTGCTCGGCGGCCCGGGCGTGGAGCTGCTCGCGGTCCACGACCGGCTGCTGCCCAAGACCCGCGGGCTGCACGCGCGCGGCTTCGCGAGCGCGCTGGTCCGGATCGCCGGCTCGGCGCCGTTCGGCGTCACCAGCTGCCACCTGAGCCTGGACGCCGAGGAGCGCCGCGGCCAGTTCGAGCTGCTGCTGGACCAACTGAAGATCACCGAACTCGGCGTGGTGGCGGGGGACTTCAACGAACACCCGGACGGCGCCGGCTGGCAGCTGCTGGCCGGCCGGCTGCAGGACGGCCATGTCGCGGCGCCCTGGGGCGGCACCTTCACGTCCGTCCCGGAGAACCCCTACCAGCGGATCGACGCCGTCTTCGCGACCCCCGGCGTCCGGGTGCTCGCGTGCGGGGTGCCGCACGGCCTGCCCGGGGTCACCGAGGGCGATCTGCGGGCCGCCACCGACCACCTGCCGCTGCTCGCCGTCCTGGAGCTCCCGGCCGGCTGAACTCCGTGGCCGGGCCGGGGTGACCGGCCCGGCCACGGGCCGCCGGCCCTACACGACGGCGCCGCCGTGCGGGTCCTCCGGCTCGTCCTCGTCGCGCTCCTTCATTCGGACCACCAGGGTGACGAAGCCACCGAGGAACGCGGTCACGCCGACCCAGGCCGGCCAGCCGGACACCTCGCGCCAGACCACCGCGTCGAACAGCAGCAGGGCCGGGCCGCCGAGCACGGCGAGCCAGGCGAACTTGGCGGTGACGTCGGCGGCGGGCAGCGGCGGCGGCTCCGGCGGGACGAAGTGGCCCTCGTCCGTCTCCTCGGTCAGCTCGAAGTCGCGCGGGCCCGATCCGGCGGCCGGCATCACCGGGCGGGTGGAGCGGGGCCGCGGCTGCGGTGCCAGATCGGCGAGGTCGTCCGGGTCGGTGCCCTCCTTGAACCCGCCCTTGAGCTCGCCGCGCGCCCGGAGGTCCTCGACCTCCGGCCAGTCCGGGTTGTTGAGGTCGACGGGGTCGTCGAACTGGGCGACCAGCGCGGCGAAGATCTCGTCCTGCTCGGCCTGGCTGCGCTCGGGCGCCCGCCGCACCCGGGGCGCTTCGGGCGCCGGGGCGGCCTCACCCGAGGCGCCCTCGGTCTTCACGCCGTCGGTCTTCGCGCTCTCGGTCTTCGCGCTCTCGGCCTTGGCGGCCTCGGTCCTCACGCCGTCGGCCTTGGCGGCCTCGGCCTTCGAGGCGTCCGCCTCGGTGTTCTCCGCGTCCTCGCGGGGCGCCTCGTCCTCGCCGCCCGCCGTGCTGCTCTCGTGCACTTCCGGCCCTTCAGCCTTGGTGATCGTCGGATTCGATCCGGGTGACGCCCGCCGCGTGCGCGGGAGCCAGCCGTCGGATGAAGTCCTGGCCGGCCGCGAATATTTCCGCCGCGTCGTGGTCCAGCGTCGCGACGTGGTAGCTGCGCTGGCACAACCGCTCCGTCACGTCGGTCGAGGATATCCGGGCCAGCACCAGTTCCGAGTTGGCCGCCGAGACCACGTGGTCCTGCGGGCTGTGGAAGAGCAGGACCGGCTGGGTCACCTGCGGCAGCCGGCGCTGCACGTCCTTCCAGAGCCGGGCCAGCGACCAGGCGGCGTGCAGCGGCGTCCGGTCGTAGCCGACCTCGACGGAGCCCGGGCGGGCGATGTCGTTGGCGATCCCGGGCAGGCTCGGCACCACGTGGCGCAGCACCGGAAGCAGCACGCTCGCGGGGTTGTCGGAACGCACCGACGGGTTGACCAGCACCAGTCCGGAGACCACCGGGCCGTGCAGCGCGGCCAGCCGCAGCGCCAGCCCGCCGCCCATCGACAGCCCGAGGACGAAGACCCGCTCGCACTCGGCGGCCAGCGCCAGCAACTCCCGCTCGACCTCCGCGTACCAGTCCTCCCAGCGGGTCACCTGCATGTCCTGCCAGCGGCTGCCGTGGCCGGGCAGCAGCGGCAGCGAGACGGTGTACCCGGCCGCCGCCAGCTCCTCGGCCCACGGGCGCAGCGACTGCGGCGAGCCGGTGAACCCGTGGCAGAGAAGTACGCCCACCGGCCCGCCCCGGTGGCGGTACGGTTCGGCACCGGGCAGCAGCGGCATGACGGGCTCCTTCGCGGGCGGCGGCGCGTTGGGACGGGGGAGGGCGGAACGGCGGGCTGCGGAAACCGCATCGTCCCACGCGCCCGCACGCGTCGTACACCCCTGCCGGACACCCCGGCGGGGCGGGGCGGGGCGCGGGCGGTGGCCGCGGGGCATTAGGATCGACCGGTCCGCATAACAGGAGGCCCGGCGTTGTTCTACCGACTGATGAAGATGATCGTCGCGCCACTGCTTCGGATCTTCTTCCGGCCGTGGATCGAGGGTGAGGAGAACATCCCCGCCGAGGGTGCCGCGATCATCGCGAGCAACCACCTCTCCTTCTCGGACTCCTTCTTCTTCCCCGCGCTGATCAGGCGTCGGGTGACCTTCATCGCCAAGGCGGAGTACTTCAACACGCCGGGCCTGAAGGGCAAGCTGACGGCCGCCTTCTTCAAGGGCGTCGGCCAGCTGCCGGTGGACCGCTCCGGCGTGCGCGGCGCGGGCGAGGCGGCGATCCGCAGCGCGATCGCCGTGCTGGACCGCGGCGAGCTGTTCGGCGTCTACCCGGAGGGCACCCGTTCGCCCGACGGCAAGCTGTACCGCGGCAAGGTCGGCGGCCTGGCCCGCGTCGCGCTGGCCACCGGCGCGCCGGTGATCCCGGTCGCGATGATCGACACCGAGAAGGTGCAGCCGCCCGGCCAGGTCGTCCCCAACTTCGGCATCCGTCCGGGCATCCGGATCGGCCGGCCGCTGGACTTCTCCCGCTACCACGGCATGGAGAACGATCGCTTCATCCTCCGTTCGGTGACGGACGAGGTGATGTACGAGATCATGCGGCTCTCCGGCCAGGAGTACGTGGACGTCTACGCGACCGCCGCCAAGCGGCAGATCGCCGACGACAAGAAGCGTGCCGACGCCGAGCGCAAGGCCGTCCAGAAGGCCGAGCAGGCCGCCGCCAAGGCCGAGAAGGCGGAGGCGGAGAAGGCGCAGAAGGCCGCCGAGCAGGAGCAGAAGGACAGCGGGTCGGCCTAGGCCGGGAGGCCGGATCCGCCCGCAGGGGGAGGGGCACGGAGATGTCGGACGGCAACAGACCCGGAGCGGTCGGCGCGGCGGTGGCGGCCGGCGGCATGTCCGTCGAACTGCCGCTCTGGCGGGCCATCTCGTTCTTCCGGGTACTGGCGCTCTGCTACGCGGTGCTGCGCTACCTCGACTCGTACCTGGAGTTCCTGCACCCCGTCGCCGGCTGGATCTACCTCGGCGCGCTGACGCTCTGGACGCTCGCCAGCACCCGCGCCTTCGCCGGGCCGCTGCGCTGCACCTGGTACGTGCTCGGCACCGACCTCACCCTGGTCGTCACCGGCATCGTGATGAGCGGGATGACCGACGACCCGGCCCGGATCGCCCACGGCGCGCCCACGCTGCCCACCATCTGGGCGGCCGGCACCGTCCTGGGCTTCGCGGGCCGGGGCGGCTGGCGCTGGGCGGCGGCGGCCGGATCGGTGATCGGGGTGGCGAACATCCTCGGCCACGGCGGTCCGACCGGCGACAACATCCACAACATCGTGCTGCTGATGGTGGCCGGCTGCGCGATCGGCTACGTGATCGAACTGGCCCGCGCCAGCGAGGCGACGCTGACCCGGGCGCTCCAGGTCGAGGCCGCGAACCGGGAGCGCGAGCGGCTCTCCCGGGACATCCACGACGGGGTGCTCCAGGTGCTCGCCCTGGTCCAGCGCCGGGGCGGCGAGCAGGGCCCCGGCCGGGGCGCGGACTTCGCCGAACTCGGCCGGCTGGCCGGCGAGCAGGAGCGCGCGCTGCGGGCCCTGATGAGCGGCGGACCGCTGCCCGCGCAGCGCGCGCCGCTGGAGCCGCAGGACCTGCGCACCCTGCTCGGCCCCTACACGGACGAGCGGATCACCCTCTCCGCCCCCGGCACCCCGGTGCTGCTGCCCGGTCCGGCGGCCGGCGAGCTGGCGGCGGCCGTGGGCGCCGCGGTCGACAACGTCCGCCGGCACGCCGGGCCCGGGGCGCACGCCTGGATCCTGCTGGAGGACGAGCCGGAGGCCGTCACGGTCAGCGTCCGCGACGACGGTCCGGGCTTCGCGGCCGGGCGGCTCGGTGAGGCGGAACAGGCCGGCCGGCTGGGCGTCTCCCAGTCGATCCGCGGCCGGCTGCTGGACCTCGGCGGTACGGCCGAGCTGTACTCGGTGCCCGGGGAGGGCGTCGAGGTCGAACTGCGCGTCCCGAGGAGGGGTTCCGATGGCTGACCAGCCGATGACCGACCGGCCGCCGGTGCGGGTGATGGTCGTGGACGACCACCCGATGTGGCGCGACGCCGTGTCGCGCGACCTCGCCGAGGCGGGGCTGGACGTGGTGGCCACCGCCGGGGACGGCGAGGAGGCCGTCCGCCGGGCCCGTGCCTGCGCCCCGCAGGTGGTGGTGCTGGACCTCAACCTGCCCGGCCTGTCCGGCGCCGAGGCCTGCCGCCAGGTGGTCGCCCAGGATCCCTCGGTGCGCGTCCTGGTGCTCTCCGCCAGCGGTGAGCACGCGGACGTGCTGGAGGCGGTGAAGTCCGGGGCGACCGGCTACCTGGTGAAGTCGGCCGGCCGTGACGAGCTGCTGGACGCGGTGCGCCGCACCGCCGTCGGCGACGCGGTCTTCACCCCGGGCCTGGCCGGGCTGGTGCTCGGCGAGTTCCGCCGGCTGGCCGCCGAGCCGGCCGCCCCGACGGCCCCCGCCGCGCCGCAGCTGACGGCCCGGGAGACCGAGGTGCTGCGGCTGGTCGCGAAGGGCCTGTCGTACCGGCAGATCGCCGACCGGCTGGTGCTCTCCCACCGCACGGTGCAGAACCACGTCCAGAACACCCTCGGCAAGCTCCAGCTGCACAACCGGGTCGAGCTGGTCCGGTACGCGATCCAGCAGGGTCTGGACGACGAGGCCTGACGCCCCGGGGCGGGGGCGCGCCGGACGAACGGGCGCGCCCCGCCCGGGGTCTCAGCCGTGGACGGCGGCGGCCGACCGCAGCAGTTCGGCGACGATCCCGACGCCGTCCCGGGTGAGCACCGACTCCGGGTGGAACTGCAGCCCGGCGAACCCGGCGCCGCGCAGCGCGTGGACGTCGCCGGTCAGCCGGTCCCGGGAGACCTCGACGCCCTCGGCGGCGAGCCGGGCGGCGTCCTGGTCCGAGCAGCGCGCGGTGAAGGTGTTGTAGAAGCCCACCGTGCGCCGGGCGCCGAAGAGTTCGACCGTCTCCTGGGCGCCCTGGTGGGGCACGGCCTTGCGGGCCAGCGGCAGTCCGAGCCGCTCCGCGAGCAGCTGGTGGCTCAGGCAGACGGCGAGCAGGGGCGCGGTGCGGGCACCGGAGCGGACGGCGGCCAGCGCGTCGGCGACGATCGGGCGCAGGACGGCCATCTTGGGGTCGTCGGCGGCGGCCGGGTCGCCCGGGCCGGGGCCGAGCACCAGCGGGCCGGGGTGGGCGGCGACCCGCTCGCGCAGGCCGGCTTCGTCGAAGCGCGCCACGGTCACCCGGTGGCCGAGCGAGGTCAGCAGGTGGGCGAGCATCGAGGTGAAGGTGTCCTCGCCGTCCACCACCAGGGTCTCCTCGCTCCGGGTGACCGGGGCCGGCTCCTGCATCCGGAGCCAGAACGGCGCGAGGTCGGCCCGCCGGGCATCCAGCGCGGCCTGGACCCGGTGGTCCTCGGCGAGCCGCGGGCCGGACGGGTTGGGGAGCCGGGCGGGGGCCGGGCGGGCGCCGATCGCGGTGAGCACCCCGGCGGCCTTGGCGTGGGTCTCGGCGACCTCGGAGTCCGGGTCGGAGTGGCGGACCAGGGTCGCGCCGACCCGGACGACCAGCCGGCCGGTGGCCGGGTCGATGTCGGCGGTGCGGATGCAGATGGGGGAGTCCATCTGCTGGCCCCCGCTGGCCGAGCGGCCGATCAGGGCGAGCGCGCCGGCGTAGTAGCCGCGCCCGCCGCGCTCGTACCGGCTGATCACCCGGGTGGCGTTCTGGACCGGGCTGCCGGTGACGGTGGCGGCGAACATGGTCTCCTTCAGCACCTCGCGGACGTCCAGCGAGGTGCGCCCGCGCAGCTCGTACTCGGTGTGCGCGAGGTGGGACATCTCCTTGAGCCGGGGGCCGAGCACCTGGCCGCCGAGGTCGCCGACGGTGCACATCATCTTGAGTTCCTCGTCGACCACCATGGTCAGCTCCTCCAGCTCCTTGGGGTCGCGGAGGAAGGCGAGCAGCGAGTCGATGTCGGAGCCGCCCGCCGGATAGCGGTAGGTGCCGGAGATCGGGTTCATCACGACCGTGCCGCCGCTCTGGCGGACGTGCACCTCGGGGGAGGCGCCGACCAGGACCCGCTCCCCGGTGTGCACCAGGAAGGTCCAGTAGGCGCCGCGCTCCTGTTCGAGCAGCCGGCGGAAGAGCGTCAGCGCGAGCGCGGGGGAGTAGTCCTCCAGGGTGGCGGTGAAGTCCCGCCGGATGACGAAGTTGGCGCCCTCGCCCCGGCCGATCTCGTCCGCGATCACCCGGCGGACGATCCCGGCGTACTCCTGGTCGTCGATGTCGAAGGCGCCGCCGGTCAGGGCGACCGGCCGCCGGGGGAGCGCCGGGAGCAGCTCGGCCAGCGGGAGGGCGTACTGCTCGGTGACCGAGAGCGCCTGCAGCGGGGTGGCGTCGTCGACGGCCTCGAAGCCGCGCTCGCGGATCTGCCGGAACGGGACGAGGGCGAGCAGGTCGTGCACCGGGCCGTCGGCCGGGACGCCCGCGCGGACCGGCAGGTCGGCCAGCCGTTCGTAGCTGTCGACGGTGCCCAGCAGGACCTCGACGGTGTCCGGCGCGAGCCGGGGGGCGCGGCGGTGCAGCAGGGCGAACGCCGGGGCGTCGGGGCCGGTGAGGCGGGCGAGCAGGTCGGCTGCGAGGTTCACGGTGCGGCTTCCTTCCGGGAGGGCGGGTGCGGTGGTTCGGGGTTCCGCTCCCGGGAGGGCCGTCTGCGCCGAAACGCCGACGGCCGCCCCGAGGGGCGGCCGTCGTGTTCGTCTAGGAACGCGCGATCGGTGGGCCACCCGAGGGGTCGGCCCACCACCAGGAAAAGGTGTGCGGCGCGTTCATGCGTCGAGCGTAGCGGATCCGGCGGGCGCCGTGAGCCGCCTCACACGATTGTCCACCGGGTGTCTCACCCAGCGAGCGGCGGTCACAATTCGGTTGTCCCACCCCGTAGCCTTGCCGTGTGACCGTGACGAATCCCCACCCCTGGCAGTCCCTGCCCGCGGCGCAGCAGCCTGAATGGCCGGACCACGAGGCTCTGCGCAAGACCCTTGCGGAGCTCGCCTCCTATCCGCCGCTCGTCTTCGCGGGCGAGTGCGACCAGCTGCGCGCCCGGCTCGGTGCCGTGGCGCGTGGTGAGGCGTTCCTCCTGCAGGGCGGTGACTGCGCCGAGGCCTTCGACGGTGTCTCGGCCGAGCACATCCGGAACAAGCTGAAGACCCTGCTGCAGATGGCGGCCGTGCTGACGTACGCCGCCTCCGTCCCCGTGGTGAAGGTCGGCCGGATCGCCGGCCAGTACTCCAAGCCGCGCTCCAAGTCGACCGAGACCCGCGACGGCGTGACGCTGCCGGTCTACCGGGGCGACTCGGTGAACGGCTTCGACTTCACTCCCGAGTCCCGGAACCCGGACCCGGAGCGCCTGAAGCGGATGTACAACGCCTCCGCCGCGACGCTCAACCTGGTCCGCGCCTTCACCACCGGCGGGTACGCCGACCTGCGCCAGGTGCACGCCTGGAACCAGGACTTCGTGCGCAACTCGCCGGCCGGCCAGCGCTACGAGCAGCTCGCCCGCGAGATCGACAACGCGCTGGCGTTCATGAACGCCTGCGGCGTGGCGCCGGAGGAGTTCAAGACCGTCGAGTTCTACTCCTCGCACGAGGCGCTGATCCTCGACTACGAGACCGCGCTGACCCGCGTGGACTCGCGGACCGGCGAGCTGTACGACGTCTCCGGCCACATGGTCTGGATCGGCGAGCGCACCCGCCAGCTGGACCACGCGCACATCGAGTTCGCGTCCAGGATCCGCAACCCGATCGGGGTGAAGCTCGGCCCGACCACCTCGGTCGACGAGGCGCTCACCCTGATCGAGAAGCTGGACCCGGAGCGCGAGCCCGGCCGGCTCACCTTCATCACCCGGATGGGCGCGGGCAAGATCCGCGAGCACCTGCCCACCCTGGTGGAGAAGGTCACCGCCTCCGGCGCCCAGCCGGTCTGGATCTGCGACCCGATGCACGGCAACACCTTCGAGGCCTCCAGCGGCCACAAGACCCGCCGCTTCGACGACGTGCTGGACGAGGTCAAGGGCTTCTTCGAGGTGCACCGCGGCCTCGGCACCCACCCGGGCGGCATCCACGTGGAGCTGACCGGCGACGACGTCACCGAGTGCGTCGGCGGCGGCGACGAGGTCCTGGTGGACGACCTGCACCAGCGCTACGAGACGGCCTGCGACCCGCGGCTCAACCGCAGCCAGTCGCTGGACCTGGCCTTCCTGGTGGCCGAGATGTACCGCGGCGGCAACTGAGCCGTCGCCCCCGGGCGGGCCGTGCGGCCGGCCCCGATGTGACGAAAGCCCCTCCGGATTCGGGATTTCCGAACCCGGAGGGGCTTTTTCATGCCTGGATCCCCGGGTAAGGTGAGGCTTAGTGAACTAAGGCATGCCTTAGTCAAGATCGATTTTGAGCCAGTCGCCTTCGCAGGGAGAGACCGCGATGTACGTGTGCATGTGCCATGCGGTCACCGAGGCCCAGGTGAAGAAGGAGATCGACGCGGGTGCCAACACCCCGCGCCAGATAGCCCGGGGCTGCAAGGCCGGTACCGACTGCGGCTCCTGCGTCCGACGGATCCAGGCGCTGCTCGGTGAGCACGGCGCACGCCCCTGCCCGACCGCCCGGCTGGCGGCCAAGCTGGGGCTGGCCGACGACCAGGAGGCCGAACCGCGGGACGCCCAGGCGCCGGCCGTCCTGCCGGCCCGGCCGCTGCGCGCGGCCTGAGGGTACGGCCGGGGGTTCAGGACTCCGGCTGCTCGATCAGCTGGGCGAGGTAGAGCGCCTCCCCGAGCTTCTCCAGCAGTTCCAGCTGGGTGTCGAGGTAGTCGATGTGGTGCTCCTCGTCGGCCAGGATGTCCTCGAAGATGTTCGCCGAGGTGACGTCGTTCTTGGCCCGCATGACCACGATCCCGCGCTTCAGCCGGTCGATCGCCTCGACCTCGACCTGGCGGTCCGCCTCGAACATCTCCTTGACGGTCTGGCCGATCCGGACGTGGAAGAGCCGCTGGTAGTTGGGCAGCCCGTCCAGGAAGAGGATCCGGTCGGTGAGCACCTCGGCGTGCTTCATCTCGTCGAAGGACTCGTGCCGGGTGTACTTGGCGAGCTTCGTCCAGCCGTTGTTCTCCTGCATCTTCGCGTGCAGGAAGTACTGGTTGATGGCGGTCAGCTCGGCGGTGAGCTGCTCGTTGAGGAATTCGATGACCTCGGTGTCGCCCTTCATGGCGGTGCCTTCCTGCTTCGCGTCCGGGACTCACGGCCGTACCCTCCGGCTGCACGCATCCTGGCACCGCGCCGGGGCCGAATTCCAGTAAGTTCACACTCACTAGGACATGTGTCGGAATATCCGATTTGGTGGCCCAATGGGCCGTACGGGCGGGGCGCACGGCACCCGAAAGGGGCGCGCGCCAGGCGTTGTCCGCCGTCTGTCACCATGGAGCCATGGGTCAGTCCGAGCAAGAACCACCTCCGCCGTCTGACCCGAGACTCCCGCCGGGCCAGCGGACGCAACGCGGCTGGCCCGCCCTGCACTACGGCCCCGTACCCCGCTTCAAGCCGCTGACCTGGGACTTCCAGGTGTTCGGCGCCACCGCCTCGGCGGCGAAGCACCGCTGGGACTTCGCCGGCTTCAACGACCTGCCCCGGGCGACCGTCCGCGCCGACTTCCACTGCGTGACCAAGTTCTCCGTGCTCGGCAGCGAGTGGACCGGCGTGTCGGCCTCCGAAGTGCTGGCCCGGGTGCCTCCGGCGCCCGGTGTCACCCATGTGATGGTCTGGGCGGAGTACGGCTACAGCGCCAACCTCCGGCTGGCCGACTTCGCCGACCCCGGGACGCTCTTCGCCACCCACCGCAACGGCGAGCCGCTCACCGCCGAGCACGGCTTCCCCGTCCGGCTGGTCGTCCCGCACCTCTACGCCTGGAAGGGGCCCAAGTGGGTGCGGGCGGTGGAGTACATGCGGGCGGACCGGCGCGGCTTCTGGGAGGAGCGCGGGTACCACAACCTGGCCGACCCCTGGCGCGAGCAGCGCTACTCCTACCAGGAGGAGCCGGGCGACGGGCCGCTGCGGTAGTGGCCCCTCAGGGCCGGATGTTCTGGTTCAGCCGGAACAGGTTGCCCGGGTCGTACCGCCGCTTCAGTTCGGTCAGACGGGCGTAGTTGCCCCGGTAGTTGGCCTCGATCCGGTGCTGGTCGTCGTGGTCCATGAAGCCGATGTAGCCGCCCTCGTCGGAGTGCGGGGCGAGCGCGTCGTAGTAGCCGCGCACCCAGGCGGTGTCGGCCGCGTCGTCGGCCGGGTCGGTCCAGGCCGCGAGGATCACGGTGGCGAAGGTCGCCTCCCGGTGCGCGAAGGCCGTCGCGTCGGCGGGCACCCGGTGGCAGGCGCCGTTGATCGGGTAGATGTGCACCGCCGAGTGGACCGTGGGCACCCGCGGGCCGTGCTCGGTGTGCGCGGCGATCGCCGCGTCCGTCAGCTCGGTCGCGAAGGCGCCCTTCCAGTACTGCCGCAGGCCGGGCGGCAGCAGCGGGTCGAAGGCGGCGGCGAAGGCCGGGTACGGCACCGTGTCCACGCCCTCGGCGACCACCGGCGCGGCGTCCCGCAGCGGGGCCAGTACCGCCTCGGCCCGGTCCGGCGGCCCGGACCAGCACGGCACCAGCAGGATGAAGGAGTCGCCGACCCGGTCCTCGGGGAGGAACGGCAGCGGCGGCGCGACGTGGAAGCCGGGGAAGATGCCCAGCTCCTCGGGGGCCTCCCGGACGTACTCGCGGTAGAACCGCAGCACCTCGGCCGCGTGCTCCAGCTCGTAGACGAACGGCCCGGCGACCACGTCCTTGACCGGGCTCAGCCGGTACTCGAAGGACGTCACCACGCCGAAGTTGCCGCCACCGCCGCGGAGCGCCCAGAGGAGGTCCGGCTCCTGCTCCTCGCTCACCGTCCGGAACCGCCCGTCCGCGGTGACCACATCGGCCGAGACCAGGTTGTCGCAGCTCAGCCCCAGCCCCCGGGCGAGGTGGCCGAAGCCGCCGTTGAGGGTCAGCCCGGCGATGCCGGTGGTGGAGATGATCCCGCCGGTCACCCCGAGCCCGAAGGCGTACCCGGCGTCGTTGAGGTCGCCCCAGGTGACGCCGCCCTCGCAGCGCGCCGTCCGGCCCACCGGGTCGATCCGGACGCCGTGCCGGTCGGAGAAGTCGATCACCAGGCCGCCGTCGCAGGTCCCGTAGCCGGGCGCGCTGTGGGCGCCGCCGCGCACCGCGAGTTCCAGGCCGCTCTCCCGGGCGAAGTCGACGGCAGCCATCACGTCCCCGGCGTTGGCCACCCGGACGACCGCCGCCGGCCGGCGGTCCACCGTGCCGTTGTAGACCCGGCGGGCCTGCTCGTAGCCCTCGTCGTCGGGCGTGATCACCGCGCCCCGTACACGCTCCCTCAAGCCGTCGACGGCGGGTCCGCCCATGACGACCACATCCTCGGGTACCGGCCGCCGCGCAGCCCCGTCCGGAGATCCCGGCGCCGCAGCCCTCCTGGCCGTGGCAGGCGGGGCCGGGCAGGCCTGGTTCCACGCTACGTCGCGTGACCCCAAGTCTGGGCAAAATCCTTAGATGAACGGGAAGTTGACCGTGACCACGGTGCGCTGCGGGCGGCGCTCGCCCGGGGCCGGGGACTGGCTGGAGACCTTGCCGGTGCCGAACAGGTTGACCCCGCTGCTCTGCATGGCGAACCCGGCGGCCTGCAGTGCCTTGGCGGCGTCGTCCTTGGACATCCCGGTGACGTCCGGGACGGCCACCATGCCCTTGCTGACCACCAGCGAGACCGGGGTGTTCTCCGGCACCTGCTGGCCGGCCACCGGCGAGCTGCTGATCACCGAGCCCTCCGGCACGGTGTCGTTGTACGTCTCGGTGACGCCGCCGCGCGCCAGCTGCACGCCGCTCAGGGCGGCGGCGGCCTGCTCGGCGGGCCGGCCGACCAGCTCGGGCACGGCGATCCGCTTCGGCCCCCGGGAGACGGTGACCCCGACCGCGTCGCTCTTGCGCGCCCGCGCCCCGACGCCGGGGTCGGTGGAGATCACCTGACCGGCCGGGACGCTCTCGCTGTACACCTCGGTGAACCGCCCGTGCATCCCGGCGCCGTCCAGGATCCGCTGCGCCTCGCCGCGGTCCTTGCCGATCACGCCCGGCACCGTCGTGTACAGCGCGCCGGAGAGCGCGTACGTGGTGCCGCCGACCAGCAGCACCAGCGCGGCCAGGACGGAGGTCCAGATCAGCGGCTTGCGCGGGAGCCGGCGCCACGGGCCGGGGCGGCGCCGGGTGCGCACCGGCGCGGGCTCGTCGTACGGGCGCGGTTCGGTGAGCAGCTGCTCCATCACCTCCGGCGGCACGTCCAGCACGCTGGTGCGCTCGACCGGGGGCGCGACCAGGGCCGGCCGGATCACCGAGGTCGGCTCGTTGGTCGGGTACCGCGGGCTGGGCCGGGTGGAGGCCGGGGGCTCGGCGTCGAGCTGGGCGGGGGTGAGCGCGCGGCGGACCCGTTGCAGGGCGGCCAGCAGCTCGACCGCGTCGTACGGGCGGTCCCGCGGGTCGCGCGCGCAGGCCGCGGCGACTATCGCGTCCAGCTCGGGAACGACCCCCGGCACGGTCAGCGAGGGCGCCGGGACGTCCTCGTGCAGGTGGCGGTACATGACCTGGACGGGGTTCTCGCCGGTGTGCGGACGGTGGCCGGTGAGCAGCTCGTAGAGCAGGATGCCGGCCGCGTAGACGTCCACCCGCTGGTCGGTCCCGGCGCCGGGTCGGATCTGTTCGGGGGCCAGGTAGGAGACGGTGCCGAGGACGGTGCCGGTGGTCGCGGTGCCGGAGCTCGCCGCGCCGTCGGCGGCGTTCAGCAGCCGGACCAGGCCGAAGTCGGCGACCTTCACCAGGCCGCCGTCGGTGATCAGCACGTTCTCGGGCTTGACGTCGCGGTGGACGAGACCGGCCCGGTGGGCGGCGCCGAGCGCGGCGAGCACCGGCTCCAGGACGTCCAGGGCGGCCCGGATGGAGAGCGCGCCCCGGTCGCGGAGCAGGTCGCGCAAGGTCCGGCCGGGCACGTACTCCATCGCGAGGAACACATGGGCGCCGTCCGCGCCCTGGTCGAAGACGTTGACGACGTTGGGGTGCGCGAGCCGGGCGACCGCCTTGGCCTCGCGGATGAACCGGCCGGTGAAGTCCTCGTCGCCGGCGAGCGAGGGGTGCATCACCTTGACCGCCACGACCCGGTCGAGCCGGGTGTCGGTGCCCCGGTAGACGGTGGACATCCCGCCGGCCGCGATGCGCTGCTCGACCCGGTACCGGCCGTCGAGCAGGGTACCGATCAGCGGGTCGTCCAGTGCCATGTCCACCCGGCGAGTGTAGTGGGGGCGCCCGGCACCGGCCCCGGGAGACACCGCTCCCGGGGCGCTCTGTGCCCGGCTTGTGACACCGCCTAGAACGCCGGGCGCTCGCGGGTGTCCAGCGCGGCCCGGCCGGCCATCGCCGAGGAGGCCTCGGCGTGGAAGCGGCGCGGGATCCGGCCCGCCCGGTGGGCGAGCCGGCCGGCCTCCACGGCGTGCCGCATCGCGTCGGCCATCAGCACTGGCTCCTGGGCCCGGGTCACCGCCGAGGCGAGCATCACCGCGGCGCAGCCCAGCTCCATCGCCAGGGCCACGTCCGAGGCGGTGCCGGCGCCCGCGTCCAGGATCACCGGGACGGTCGCGCTCTCCACGATCAGCTGGAAGTTGTGCGGGTTGCGGATGCCCAGGCCGGAGCCGATCGGCGAGCCCAGCGGCATGATCGCCGCACACCCGACGTCCTCCAGCTTCCGGGCCAGCACCGGGTCGTCGTTGGTGTAGGGCAGTACGGTGAAACCGTCGTCGACCAGTGTCTCGGCCGCGTCCAGCAGCTCGATCGGGTCGGGCAGCAGGGTCCGCTCGTCGGCGATCACCTCCAGCTTCACCCAGTCGGTACCGAGCGCCTCACGGGCCAGCCGGGCCGTCAGCACGGCCTCACCGGCGGTGAAGCAGCCGGCGGTGTTGGGCAGCACGCGGATGCCGTTGCGGGTCAGCACGTCCAGGACGGAGCCCTGGGTGGTGGCGTCGACCCGGCGCATCGCCACGGTGGTCAGCTCGGTGCCGGAGACCCGCAGTGCCTGTTCCAGGACGTCCAGGCTGGGGGCGCCGCCGGTGCCCATGATCAGGCGTGAGCCGAAGGCCGTCCCGGCGATGGTGAACACGTCGTCGGCCATGGTCAGCCTCCCTGGACGGCGGTGAGGATCTCGACCCGGTCGCCCGCGGCCAGCCGCGTCAGCGGCCACGAGCCGCGCGGCACCACGGCCTCGTTGAGGGCGGCGGCGACGCCGGAGTTGGCCCGGCTGAGGGTGGTCACCACCTCGGCCAGGGTGGTGGCGGCGGGCACCCGGCGGGGCTCGCCGTTGACGGTGAGTTCGATCTCGCTCATGCGGGGACCTTCGTGGTGAAGCGGGTGGGGGAGAACGGCTCGGCGAGCGCGGGCGTCGTGCCGGTGACCAGGTACTCGGCGAGTAGGTCGGCCGTCACCGGGGTGAGCAGCACGCCGTTGCGGTAGTGGCCGGTGGCGGCGACCAGACCGGGCAGGGCGGTCGGCCCGAGCAGCGGCGCGTTGTCCGGCGAGCCCGGCCGCAGCCCGGCGGAGGTCTCCACCAGCGGCAGCTCGGTGATGCCGGGGACCAGCTCGTGGGCGTCGCGCAGCAGCTCGTACACCCCGCCGGCGGTGACGGTGGTGTCGTAGCCCTGCTCCTCGCTGGTGGCGCCGATCACCAGCTCGCCGTCCTCGCGCGGCACCAGGTAGAGGTGTTGGCCGCGCACCACCGCGCGGACGTTGCGGGAGAGGAACGGCCGGTAGGCCGGGGGGATCCGCAGCCGCAGGATCTGGCCCTTCACCGGGCGGATCGCCGGCAGCACACCGGCGGGCAGGCCGGGCAGCAGATGGCTGCGGGAGCCGGCGGCGAGCACCACCCGGTCGGCGGTCAGGGTCTCCCCGGTGCCGAGCCGGACGCCGACGGCCCGGTCGCCCTCGACCAGCAGCTCGGTGGCCTCGGTGCGGTGCAGCCGCACGTCGGCCCGCTCGCAGGCGAGGACCAGCGCCGCGGCCAGCCGGCGGCCGTCCACCTGGTGGTCGTCGGTGACGTGCAGGCCGCCGCGGACGCCGGGGGCGAGCATCGGCTCCAGCTTGCGGGCCTCCCGGCCGGTCAGCCACTGCGAGTCGAGGCCGAGCCGCCCGTGGAAGGCGTGCAGCTCGCGCAGCTCCTCGCGGTCGTCGGAGTCGAGGGCGACGGCGACGGTGCCGCACCGGCGGTAGCCGGTGTCCCGGCCGCCCGAAGCCTCGGTGAGCTCGTCGGCGAAGGCCGCGTACCGCTCGTTGGAGGCCATCCCGAGGCGCAGCAACGGCTCCTCGCCGTACTGGAGTTCGGTGACGGGGGCCAGCATGCCCGCGGCCACCCGGGCGGCCCCGCCGCCCGGGTCGGGGTCGACCACCGCGATGTCCGTCAGTCCGCGCCGGGCCGCCCGCCAGGCGACGGCGAGGCCGATGATGCCGCCGCCGACGACCAGCACGTGGGCATGGGTACCTGCTGCCATGCGTGTCAAAGTCGCTGCTCTCCCTTCGCCGGTATGACCCGGATCAGGTTCGGACGGTCGCAGGCCGTGCAAGCCCGCCTCTCAGCCCGGTCCGCCGGGCTCCCGTGATGGTGCCCCCACCATAACTCCGGGGGTCGCCGCCACCGAAGGCGAGTACGAGGGGCGGACGCGGGGCGCCCGAGGCCCTCTGGCGCCCCGTGCGCCCGCCAGTACAGTGACGGGCGTGGCAGAGCTGAGCGGGACGGATCAGGTGGTCGTGGTGGGGGCCGGGCTGGCCGGGGCGCACTGCGCCGCGGGCCTGCGGCAGGGCGGCTGGCGGGGGCGGATCGTGGTGGTCGGCGAGGAGCCGCACACCCCGTACGACCGGCCGCCGCTCTCCAAGGAGGTGCTGCTCGGCAAGGCCGACGCCACCCCGCTCGACCTCGACCTCGCGCAGCTCGGCGTCGAACTGCTCACCGGCCGCCGCGCCACCGGCCTCACCCCCGGCGTGCTGCGCACCGACGGCGGCGACCTGCCGTACGACGCCCTGGTGATCGCCACCGGCGCCGCCCCGCGCGCCCTGCCCGGCGCCGAGCGCGCCCACCTGCTGCACACCCTGGACGACGCGCTGGCGCTGCGCGCCCTGCTCCGGCCCGGCCTGCGCCTGGTCCTGGTGGGCGCGGGCTGGATCGGCGCCGAGGTGGCCACCGCCGCCCGGGCGGCCGGCTGCGAGGTCACCGTCGTCGAGGCCGGCCCGGCGCCTGTGCCCGGCGCGCTGCCGGCCGTGATCGGCGGGGCGATGGCGGCCTGGTACGCCGAGGCCGGGGTGGAGCTGCGCTGCGGGGTGGGCGTCGCGGCGGTCGAGCCCGGCGCGGTGCTGCTGGCGGACGGCTCGCACCTGCCCGCCGACGAGGTGGTGGTCGGCATCGGCGCCCGCCCGGCGACCGGCTGGCTGGCCGGCTCCGGGGTCGCGCTGGACGCCGCCGGCGCGATCCTGGTCGACGAGCGGCTGCGCACCACGCTGCCGGGCGTCCACGCGGCCGGCGACTGCGTGAGCTACCCGTCGGCCCGCGCCGGCGCCCGGCTGACCGTCCAGCACTGGGACCACGCGCTGCAGTCCGGTGCGGCGGCGGCCGCCGCCGTGCTCGGCGCGGAGGTGGCGTACGACCCGGTGCCCTACTTCTGGTCGGAGCAGTTCGGCCGGACGGTGCAGTACGCCGGGCGGCACGGCGAGGGTGACGAACTGCTCTGGCGCGGCTCCCCGCAGGACCCGTCCTGGGCGGTGCTCTGGCTGCGGGACGGCGTGCTGCGGGCCCTGCTGACGGTGGACCGCCCGCGCGATCTCACCCAGGGCCGCCGGCTGGTCGAGCGCGCCGCGGTGCTCGATCCGGTGCGCGCGGCGGACCCGGCGGTGGCCCTGAAGTCGGCCGTCGCGGGGTAGTCCGCGGGGCCGGTTGGTGCGCGGCGGGCCCTGGAGGTGGCAGTCTGGTGACGTGAGTGAGATCGAAAGCAAGATTGAATCCCTGGTCACCGACTGGATGTACCTGCCCGACATCTCGGAGCAGTGGGGGGTCCGGGTCACCGAGGTGCGCGACCTGGTCAAGAACGGCGGGCTGATCGCCGTCCGCCGAGGCCCGAACAGGTCGCTCCAGGTGCCGGCCGCCTTCATCGACGGCCCGGGCCTGGTCAAGCACCTGTCCGGCACCCTGACGGTGCTGCGCGACTGCGGGTACAACGACGCGGAGATCCTGGAGTGGCTCTTCACCGAGGACCCGTCGCTGCCCGGCAGCCCGATCCAGGCGCTGCAGGAGAACCGCGGCACCGAGGTGAAGCGCCGCGCCCAGGCGATGCTGATCTGATGGCGGCGGACACACCGCGCCGGCGCCTCGCCGACGCCCGGCTCTACCTCTGCACCGACGCGCGCCGCGAGCAGGGCGACCTCGCCGCGTTCCTGGACGCGGCGCTGGGCGGCGGGGTGGACATCGTCCAGCTCCGCGACAAGGGCCTGGAGGCCAAGCAGGAACTGGCGGCCCTGGAGGTCCTCGCCGACGCCTGCCGCCGCCACGGCAAGCTGCTCGCCGTCAACGACCGCGCCGACGTCGCGCACGCGGCCCGGCCCGACGTGCTGCACCTCGGGCAGGACGACCTGCCGGTGCCCGCCGCCCGGGCGATCCTCGGCGAGGACGTACTGATCGGCCGGTCCTGCCACGCCGAGTCCGAGGTGGACGCGGCGGTCGTCGAGCCCGGCGTCGACTACTTCTGCACCGGCCCGGTCTGGCCCACCCCGACCAAGCCGGGCCGCCACGCGCCCGGCCTCGGCCTGGTCTCGTACGCGGCGAAGCAGAGCACCGACCGGCCGTGGTTCGCGATCGGCGGCATCGACCTCGGCAACCTGGACGAGGTGCTGGCGGCCGGGGCGAGCCGGGTCGTGGTGGTCCGCGCGATCACCGCCGCGGACGACCCGCGGGCGGCGGCCGCCGCGTTCGCCCGGCGGCTGCGCGCGGTCTGACCCGGACGGCTGCCGCCGTTCCCGGTGCGTCCGGGTGCCCGTTTTTCGGACACCCGGCTCAGTACTTGCGGACGGTGGCGGCCTCGGCCAGTGCCAGTAGCACCTCGCGGGCCCGCCGGTCGGCCAGCGGGGCCGCCTCCAGCGCGGCCAGCGACTGCCGCATCAGCTCCTCGATCCGCCGCTCCACCAGCTCGGGCGCGCCGCTGCGCCCGACCAGCTCGCGCAGCCGGGACACCTCCTCGGGCGCCAGGTCCGGCGCGCCGAGCCGGTCGTCCAGGTGGCGGGCGTCGGCGGCGGGCAGCCCCCGCATGGCGTGCGCGACCAGCAGCGTCCGCTTGCCCTCGCGCAGGTCGTCACCGGCCGGCTTGCCGGTGACCGCCGGGTCCCCGAAGACGCCGAGCAGGTCGTCACGGAGCTGGAAGGCCTCGCCCAGCGGCAGGCCGAACGCGCCGTACGCCTCGACCAGCTCCGGCCCGGCGCCCGCCAGCAGTGCGCCGACCTGCAGCGGCCGCTCGATCGTGTACTTGGCCGACTTGTAGTGCAGCACGGTCTGTGCCCGGTCCAGCGCGCCCTCGTCGGTGGAGTCCCCGGCGACCGGCTCCAGGACGTCCAGGTACTGGCCGACCATGACCTCGGTGCGCATCAGGTCGAACACCGGCTTGGCGGCCAGCACCGCGGCCGGGTCCAGGCCCGAGCGCAGGAACAGCTCGTCGCACCAGATCAGCAGCAGGTCGCCGAGGAGCACGGCCGCCGAGGCGCCGAACTGCTCGCGGTCGCCCCGCCAGCCGCTCGCGCGGTGCAGCGCCTCGAAGCGGCGGTGCACGGAGGGCAGGCCGCGCCGGGTGTCGCTGCGGTCCATCAGGTCGTCGTGGACCAGCGCGCTGGCCTGCAGCAGCTCCAGGGCGGCCGCGGCGTGCGCGATGGCCTCGCCGGCGGCCGGGCCGCCGGCGCCGCGCCAGCCCCAGTAGCAGAACGCCGGGCGCAGCCGCTTGCCGCCGTCCAGCAGGAAGTCGCGCAGGGCCTCGACGGCGGGCGCCAGCTGCGGGGAGATCTTCCCGAGCAGGGCCGACTGGCCGTCCATGAACCCGGCGAGCGCGGCGTTGACGCGCTCGCGCACGTCCTCCACGTCGATCGGGTTGGCCGGCCGGTTGCTGGACGAGGTCACGATGAGGCTCCGGAGGGTTCGCTGGGGGTCCGGCAAGCCTAGCCGGACGGCCGCGAACGGCCGTCGGGCAGGGCCGTGCACCCGTTCGGACGGAAAGCGGACGGTCGTCCACCAGTTGTCTCAATACCTGGAACCGGGTTGTCCGTGTCCTTCGGCCGACGGTTAACCTGCCCCCATGGCACTCGGCATCGCTTCCACCAGAACAGACCGCGCTTCGACGGTCCGCGAGCTTCTGGCGGCCGGCAAGCGGTCCTTCTCCTTCGAGTTCATGCCCCCGCGGACCGAGGTCGGTGAGCAGCGCCTCTGGGACGCCATCCGCCGCCTCGAACCGCTCGACCCCAACTTCGTCTGCATGACGTACGGAGCCGGCGGCTCCTCGCGCGAGCGCACGGTCAACATGGTCGGGCGGATCGCCACCGAGACCACCCTCACCCCGGTGGCCCACCTGACCGCGGTGGACCACTCGGTCGCCGAGCTGCGCAACATCATCGGCCAGTACGCCGACCAGGGCGTGCGCAACGTCCTCGCGGTGCGCGGCGACCCGCCCGGCGACCCGACGGGCGAGTGGGTCAGCCACCCGGACGGCGTCACCTACGCCTACGAGCTGGTGGAGCTGATCAAGGGGATCGGCGACTTCTGCGTGGGCGTCGCGGCCTCGCCGAACATGCACCCGCGCTCGACCGACTGGGACGAGGACATCCGGCACTTCGTGGCGAAGATCCGCTCCGGGGCCGACTACGCGATCACCCAGATGTTCTTCGAGGTCGACGACTACCTGCGGCTGCGCGACCGGGTCGCGGCGGCGGGCTGCGAGGCGCCGATCATCCCGGAGATCATGCCGGTCACCAACGCCAAGCAGCTGGAGCGCTTCCCCCAGCTGAGCGGCTCGGCCTTCCCGCCCGACCTGGAGGAGCGGCTGCGCGCCGCGATCGACGACCCGGCCGCGCTGCGCGCGATCGGTATGGAGCACGCCACCGCGATGTCCGAGCGGCTGCTGGCGGAGGGCGCCCCCGGGCTGCACTTCATCACGCTCAACCACTCGACCGCGACGCTGGAGATCTACCAGAACCTCGGCCTGCACCAGCGCTGAGCGGGCCGCCGTTCCCGGCCGGCCGGGCCCGCCGTTCCGGCCGGGAACGCAATGCGGTACCCGGACCGTTCAACCGGTACAGTCGCCGAACACGCGCGGCGCGCGCGGGCACGCGACTGGAGGTAGCGGGCGGATGGGCATCGGATACCTGCTGCTGTACGGCGCGTTGGCGGTCGTGGCGCTCTGGCTGCTGGCCGAGCTGCTGCTGCAGAACCGCGCGCCGGTGCACTGGCGCGCCCTCGCCCTGACCGGCTTCCTCGGCGTGCCGGCCGGGATGGCTGCCGGTTCGGTCCCGCTGATCGGCGCGGGCGCGGCCCTCTTCGCGGTCGGCCAGACCCTCGTCACCCTCTCCGTGAAACGCGGCTACGCGGCCGGCTGGTCGCTGCGCCGGGCCGACGGCGGACTGCCCGGCCCGCTGGCCAGGGTGCCCCTGCTGGGCGCGCTGACCGGTGGCGCGGTGGTGGCCACCGCGGTGGCGGCCGACCGGATCGGCACGGTCAGCGCGGTCGAGGAGAGCCCGGCCCCGGCCCCGGTGGCCGAGGACGTCCCGGCCGTCGAGCAGACCGCCGCCTTCGAGATGCAGGAGATCGCCGCCGACGGCGTCTACACCCCCGGCTACTACGAGCAGCAGCAGCCCGCGCCACAGGCCCAGCCCGACCCGTACGCCGAGGCCTACCAGGCCGGCTACGACACCTCGCAGCAGCAGCCCGGCTGGGACGCGAACGGCCAGCAGCAGTGGCAGGCCCAGCAGCAGCCGGCCTTCGCCTACGACCAGGGCTATGGCACCTACCAGCAGCAGCCGGACCCGTACGCGGGCTACCAGCAGCAGCCGCAGGTGGACGCGTACGGCGGTTACCAGCAGCAGCCCGACCAGTACGGCTACGACCAGGCGCAGCAGGCCCAGCAGCAGCAGTGGCAGCAGCAGGCCGACCAGCAGCACCAGCTCTACCCGCAGCAGCAGGGCATCCCCCAGCAGCCGCAGTACGACCAGTACGGCTACCAGCAGCAGCCGACCTGGCAGCAGCAGGGCTGAGCCCCCGCCCGCCGGGCCGGCCCGGAGCGGCTCAGGCCGGGCCGATGAGGTTGGCCGCGATGCAGGCCGACATGCCGACCCGGGCCAGCCCGCCGCCGGGGTGGGCGGCGCCGCCCACCAGGTAGAAGCCGGGCGCCTCCTCGGTCGGCGCCTGGAGGTAGGCGCCGCGCGCGCCCGCCAGGGCGGGCAGCGGGACGGAGCCGAGGAAGGAACCGGTCTCCCGCGCGGTGTCCGCCGGGGTCCGCACCACCCGCCAGAGCACCCGCTCACCGAGGCCCAGACCGGCCGCGTCCGCCTGCGCGACCATCCGGTCGGCGAAGCGCTCGGCGACGCCCGGTCCGGTCCAGTCGAAACCCATCGCCGGCGTGGTCGCGGTGAGCACCACGGCCTCGTGGCCGGCGGGGTGCAGCGAGGCGTCGTCCGGGCGCAGCACCTGGACGGTCGGCCGCTGGGCGAGCGGGGCGCCGGCGCGGAAGATCCCGTCCAGTTCGGCGGCGCGGTCGGCGGCGTGCACCACCGTCCGGTGCGCCGTCCCGGCGGGGCGCTCCCCGCGCAGGGCGAGCAGCACCACGACGCGGCCGGGCGCGTCGTGCAGCCGTTCCATCGACGACGGCCAGTCGTCCTGGGAGCCGGCCGTGCCGAGGTACTCCGAGAAGACCACCCGGGCGTCCATCGCGGAGACCACCACGTCGGCGTCGATCCGGCCGGCCGCGGTGTCGACGCCGCAGGCCCGGCCGTCCTTCTCCAGCACCTCGTCGACCCGGGTGTCGAAGCGGAACTCCACCCCGCGCCGCTCGCACCGCCGGTACACCGCGTCGGCCAGCGCCCGGATGCCGCCCCGGACGTACCAGACGCCGAAGGACTGCTCCATGTACGGCAGCACGGTGGCCCCGGCCGGCGCGGTGCGCGGGTCGAGGCCGAAGCGCAGGGCGTGCTCGTGCAGCAGGGCGGTCAGCCCGTCGTGGCCCCCGAGTCCACGGGCGGCCACGTCGGCGAGGGTCCACGCCCTGGCGCCGAACAGGCGGGCGAGGCGACCGGGCCGCGGCGCCGGGTACGGATCGGTGCGCAGCGGCGCGGTGTCGGCCGGCAGCGGCTCCTCCAGCAGCGGGCGGCGGGTGGCCTCCCAGACCGTGCGGCCGTGGTTCATCACCTCGGCCCAGCGGGCGCCCGAGCCGGTGCCGAACGCCGTGTCCAGCGCCTGGATCACCCCGCCGCGGGAGGCGTTGGGCAGCAGCAGGTCGGTGCCGTCGGGGAGCAGGTGCCGGCTCTCGGGATCCACCGGCGCCAGCTCGACCAGCTGCTCCAGCGGCTCCCGGCCGGTCTTCAGCGCGAGGTCGCGGTAGACGGCCGGGAGGGTGAGCAGCCCGGGGCCGGTGTCGAAGGCGAAGCCGTCCCGCTCGTAGCGGCCGACCATGCCGCCGTACGTCCCGGTCGCCTCGCAGACCGTCACCCGGTGGCCGAGGGTCGCCAGCCGGGAGGCCGTCGCGAGCCCGCTCATTCCTGCGCCGATGATGACGATCCGTGCCATGGACCGCATCCTACGGCCGGGGGACGGGTACCTCCCGCGCCGGTCGCACGCCCGCCGCACGGGCGGCCCGGCGCTCGCGGCGGCGGTCCCGGAAGCGGCGGATCCGGCTGATCGCGAACCAGACCAGCAGCAGGCCGACGGCCAGCAGCACGGCGGAGATCGAGGCGGCCACCCACGGGTGGAAGATCGCCAGCGTGACCAGACCGGCGACCGAGAGGTCCTCGGCCAGGCTCACCACGATGTTGCTGGCCGGCTCGGGCGAGGTGTTGACCGCCATCCGCAGCGAGGCCTTCACCAGGTGGCTGACCAGCGCCGTGGTCCCGCCCATCGCCCCCGCCGCGACCTCGCCCAGGGAGCCCGGGTCGGCACTGGCCAGCAGCGCGCCGACGGTGGCGCCCGCGATCGGGCGGATCACGGTGTGGACGCCGTCCCAGACGCTGTCCACGTACGGGATCTTGTCGGCCACCGCCTCCAGCAGGAACAGCACCGCGGCGGCGGCCAGCACATCGGTGCGCTCCAGCGCGGCCGGCACCGACTCGGCGCCGCCGAACCGGCCGAGCAGCCCGAGCAGCAGCACCACCGCGTACGCGTTGATCCCGCTCGCCAGCCCGCTGGTGAAGATCAGCGGAACGATCGTCATCCGTTCCTCCTCGTGGCGCCCGCCGGATCCGCCCGGCTCGCCGTACCGTACCGGGACGCCGGCCGGGCGGCCCGCGGTTCCCGCCCCGGACGGACTGAGTACGGATACTCAGAAACCCGGTTGAGTACCTGAACGGATGGCCCCCGACCTGCGGAGACGGGACAGTAGGGGCACCGGGACGACGGCGCGTCGGGCGCTGAGGTCCCGGGACGGCGGACAGGTGCCGTCCAGCGGGCACGGGGGCCGCGGACGTCACCGGAAGGTCCGTACGGGAGCCGGTCGCAGGCCGCGCACCGCCGACACGGGGCGGCGGAGCGCGGTCAGGGGGGAACCGGTGACCCGGAGGGGGCTCCGGAGCGGCGACCGTGGGGGGCGGCGCTCCGGCGGGGTGCGGGGCGGTGGGGCGCGGGGCCGACGGGGGCGGCCGGCGGGCCGCCGCCCGCACGCGGATCCGCCGCGCGGCCGCGTTGTCAGTGGCCCCGGTCACGATGGAGGAGCACGGACCACCCGGTCCGCGCGCTGCCTCGGACCGGGGGAGACCATGACCATCAGCCGTCCTGAGCCCGTCACCACCCGCCTCCACTCCGCCGCCCACCGCCCGGACGCCCACCGCCCCGCCACCGGGGACGTCCACCCGGTGGTGCGCCGGATCGCCGCTCCGCCCGCCGCCCTCGACCTGCTCGCCGACGCGCACCGCACCCTCGCCGGAGCCCGCGCCCGGGAGGACCCGCTGGAGCGGTACGCCGCCGCCCACCTCGCCGCGCTGCGCACCGTCGCCGCGGTGCTCGCCGCGCGCGGCCGGCCGGAGAAGAACGCCCGGCGCCGCCAGGCCATCCGCAGCGCCTGGGAGGTGCTGCCCGAGATCGCCCCGGAGCTCGCCGAATGGGCGGTGTACTACGCGGCCGGCGCCCGCCGCCGGGCCGCGGCCGAGGCCGGGATCCGGGGCGCCGCCTCGGCCCGCGAGGCCGACGACCTGATCCGCAACTCCGCGCTCTTCCTGCGGCTGGTCGAACGGCTGCTCGGCCTGCACCCGGTGCCGCCCGCCCCGCGGCTGCCCCTGGACGACGGCCCGGGCGACGGCCGCGACCCGGGGCCGCGGCGGTGACCGGCGGAACGGTCCGGCTCCCGGCCCGGTCTAAGGTGGAGGCATCCTGATCCATCTGCACGTGCCAAGGAGCCCGACCTTGTACCCGACGCGTCCCCGCAGCGCCCTGCGTACCGCCGTGGTGTGGGAGGTGGTGCGGGCAGCCCTGGAGAAGCGGGCGGCCGAGCTGGACCAGCCCGTGCTCGACGTGGTCGACACCGGCGGCGGCACCGGCAACTTCGCGGTGCCGGTCGCCCGGCTCGGCCACCGGGTCACCGTGGTCGACCCGAGCCCCGACGCGCTGTTCGCGCTGGAGCGCCGGGCCGCCGAGGCCGGGGTCACCGACCTCGTCCGCGCCGTCCAGGGCGACACCCAGACGCTGCCCGAGCTGGTCGCCCCCGGCACCGTCGACGCGGTGCTCTGCCACGGGGTGCTGGAGGTCGTGGACGACCCGGCCGAGGCGCTCGGCAGCCTGGCCGCCGCCCTGCGCCGCGGCGGCTTCGTCAGCCTGCTCGCCGCCAACCGCAACGGCGCGGTGCTGGCCCGCGCCCTGGCCGGCCACTTCACCGACGCCCGTACCGTCCTGGAGGCCGACGACGGCCGCTGGGGCGCGAGCGACCCGATGCCGCGCCGCTTCAGCGGCGAGGAGCTCGGCCGGCTGGCCGCCGGCGCCGGCCTGCGGGTGGACTCGGTGCACGGCGTCCGGGTCTTCGCCGACCTGGTGCCCGGCGTCCTGGTGGACACCGAGCCGGGCGCGCTGGAGGCGCTGCTCAAGCTGGAGGAGGCCGCCGCCGAGCAGCCGGCCTTCCACGCCGTGGCGACCCAGCTCCACCTGCTGGCCACGCTGGCCTGACCCCGGTTCCTCCCGCCGTTCTCCGGCGGGTCTCCTCGCGATCCGCGCGGGAGCTCCCCAGGTCCCGGCCGATTCCACGCCGTCGGGCACTTGTCCGGTGTCGGCCGCGTTGAGCCCTGTGCGGCCGGGTACGGCCCGGTACGGCCCGGCCCACGCGTGGCCGACCGCCCCGCAACGAGCCCGTGGACCGTATGATCTGGGTAAAGCCGGAAAGCATGACAGCCGGATGCATGGGGCATATGGACGACACGGGCCTGGGCCCCCGTACAGGCGTCCGACCGCGTGTTCTGAAGGCTGATTGGACTTTGCCTCCCCGACCGGGGCGGCGGACCGGTCGCACCGGCGACCGACGAGTAGGAGGACTCCGTGCCGCTCTCGGAGCACGAGCAGCGACTGCTCGACCAGATGGAGCGAGCGCTGTATGCCGAAGATCCCAAATTCGCGACGGCGCTTGAGGGAACCGGGCTGCGCGCCTACACCCGTCGGCGGGTCTACCTGGCTGTCGGCGGCTTCGTCGTGGGCATCGGGCTGCTGATGGGCGGCATGGTCGTGCCGGACCAGATCTGGGTCAGCGTGGTCGGGTTCCTGGTGATGCTGGGGTGCGCCGTCTTCGCCGTCACCGGCTGGCGGCGCGGGCCCGCGGGACAGGCTTCCGGCCCGCGGCCGGCCGCGGCACCGCGCCGCAAGGCGGGGGTGATGGACCGGGTGGAGCAGCGCTGGCAGCGCCGCCGGGACGAACAGACCGGCGGCTTCTGAACCACCGGCCGAACCGTAACGCCACGAGGGCGGGCAGTCGATCCGACTGCCCGCCCTCGGCGTTCCCCTCGTGTGCCCGGTGTCGGCGTTCCGTGTGCGTCCGGTGTCAGGACGGCGTCCGGTCGCCCCCGCCGCGGCGGCGCAGCCGGCCCAGCACCCGCCGCGACGGCGCGGCCGCCCGGGAGGCCAGGCCGCGCGTCGCGAGCCGGGCGGCCACGACCGCGTCCGAGAACCGCCACCAGAGCGTGGCGGCGGACGGCGGCAGCAGCGCCGCCTTCGTCCGGCCGACCCTGCCGACGCCGGCCCGCAGGCCGTCCCGGGCGGTCCGGACGTCCGCCGCCAGGGGCTCGGACACCTCGGCGGAGCGGGCGTAGAGCACCCGTTCGGTGGCCAGCGCCACCCGCCCGGCGGCGGCCGCCGAGGCCTCGTCCAGCTCGGCGGCCTCGGCGATCCGGCGGGCGGCGGCGCGCGGGGTCTGCGAATCGACCGGCGGGATGCCGAGGTCCCAGGCGGAGTCGATCAGCTCGTCCCAGGCGGCGAGCACCTGGGCGTCGGTCGGCCCGGCCGGGCCGTCCTCGCCGGGCCGGCGCCGTCCGCCCGTGCCGAGCCGGCGGCGGCGCAGCCGCTCCCGCCAGATCATCGGGGTGAACAGCAGGGCGAGCAGCGCCAGCACGGCGGCCAGGGTGGTCAGCACCTGCCAGGACAGCAGCCAGGAGTCCTGGTGGGCGCCGGCCGCGGCCTTGCCGTCGTTCCCGCACTCGCCCATCCGGCGCAGCTTGGGGTCGCAGTCGCTGCTGCTGGAGGGCGCCGCGACCGGCGCGGTGCTCTGCGCGGTGGCGGTCGGCTGCTGGGTCGGCGCGGTGGCGGGTGCGGCGACCGGCGCGGTGTAGCGGGGCTGCACGCCGCGGGTCGGCGTGGGCTCGAAGCGCAGCCAGCCGAAGCCCTGGAAGTAGAGCTCGGGCCAGGCGTGGTACATCAGCCCGTTCACCGAGTACCGGTCGTTGCCCTTGGCGTCGCCCGGGGTGAAGCCGACCGCGACCCGGGCGGGGATGCCCAGGGTGCGGGACATCGCCGCCATCGTGGAGGCGAAGTGCACGCAGAAGCCCTTGCGGTCGCGCAGGAAGGTCTCGATCGCGGTGCTGCCGGTACCGGCCTTGATCTTGGTGCTGTAGGTGAACTCGGAGCTGGTGAACCAGTCCTGCAGCGCGAGCGCGCGGTCGTACGCGGTGGACGCGTTCCGGGTGACCTCCTGCGCCTTCTCCCGGACCGACGCCGGCAGGTCCTTGGGCAGCTGGGTGTAGTGGTCGGAGATCTTCGGCGGTACCGGTCCCACGCTGCGCAGCTCGGCCGCGGTGGGCCGGATGTCGAGTGCGGTGGCCTGGTAGCGCAGGCCCTTGATGGCCTTGTCCCGGTCCGGGAGCACGGTGCCGGTGAGGGTGTCCACCCGCCAGTCGCCGGGGTTGGGGACGCTGACGCCGGCGGCCGGGTACGGCAGCGGCAGCCAGCCCGACTCCAGCTTGTCGGAGGCCTGGAAGTCGCCCGACTCCGACGGGACGTTGGTGCTCGCCAGGCCTTCCGGCGGGGCGAAGGTGGTCTTGAGCTCGGTCACCCCGGGGTTGCTGAGCTTCCACGCGGTGCCGTCGAACTCGTCCAGCGAGCCGGTGCGCAGGTAGGCGGTGTCGGCGAGGCTGCTGTCCATCCGGTAGGTGAGCAGCTCGACGTTGCTGGGGGTGGCCAGGGCCGCCTCCAGGGTCACCAGCGGGTCGAGGGTGGTGATGCCGCCGCCGGCGCCGCCGGCGGCCGTGCCGCCGGACGGACCGGTGTGGATCAGTCCGCCCTCCCAGCGCGGCAGGAAGGCCGGGACCAGCAGGGCCACCGCGAGGGCCAGGACGCCGATCCGGCGGCCGCCCTGGCTGAGCGCGCCGGAGCCCTCGCCCTGGCGCGAGGTGCCGCGGAAGATCCGGCCCCAGCGGGAGACCCGGTCCTGGCCCTCCGCGAAGAGCAGCACCAGGTAGCCGGCGGCGGCGAGGCCGAACCAGGCCCAGCTGCCGCCGTCGCCGGCCAGGCCGTTGCCCACCGAGTAGAGCGCCAGCAGCGGCAGCCCGGCCAGTGCGGAGCGGCGGTAGGTGACCGCGACGGTGTCCACCGCGATGGCGATCAGACCGACGGAGGCGACCAGGATCAGCCGCAGGCCCGGGTTGGGCGGCGCGGGGATGCTGTACTCCCGGATGTCGTCCAGCCCCTGGCCGAGGACCTGCGCCAGGGTCTGCACCGACTGGGTGCCGGGCAGCACGCCGCCCCAGAGCGCGGTCGAGCTGGCGAAGCCGACCAGCAGCAGGACGGTCAGCACGAGCAGCTGCCCGAGCGGCACCGTCCAGCGGTAGAACGGGGTCCGGCGCAGGCCCGCGCCGGCCGCCGCGACCACGGTGACGACCAGGTAGGCGTGGGTGATCCAGCCCTTGGTGGTGAGCAGCGGGAGCAGGCAGAGCGAGGCCAGGGCGGTGGCCAGCGCCGAGTAGACGGTCAGTTTGGCCCGGGTGGTCACGCGCCGGCCTCATCTCGGTAGGGGGAGGGCGACTCGGTCCGGTCGGCGGCCTGCCAGAGCTCCGGCGCGGAGTCCCCGGCGCGGACCGGCAGGACGGTCCAGCCGGCCTCGCGCAGCTGCCGCACCCGGGCACGGAACTCGTCCCCGCCGGTGTCGGGCGCGAGCATCCGCAGGCCGGACCAGGTGCCGGTGTCGAGCAGGAAGACGACGGCGCCGCCGGTCCGGCCCCGCAACCGGGCCAGCCGGGCGGTCTGGGCCTCGTCCAGCTCGCCGAGCACGGCGACCAGCAGGCCCTCGCCGGAGCTGCGCAGGGGCTCCTCGGCCCGGGAGAGCCCGCCGCCGTCGGAGAGGTCGACCACCGCGAGCGCGTCCAGGATCAGGCCGGAGGCGTCGGCGGCGGTGTTGCCGCCGCCGGCGTCCGGGCCGGGCACGCAGTGGCCGGTGTCGGTGAGCAGCCGGGTCTGGTAGCCGCGCTCCAGCAGGTGCGCGGCGACCGAGGCCGCGCAGCCGACCGCCCATTCGAAGGAGGACGCCGGGCCGCTGCCCCGGTGGCCGGACTCCCGGGTGTCCAGCAGGACGGTGGCCCGGGCCTTCTTCGGCTGCTCCTCGCGGCGGACCATCAGCTCGCCGTACCGGGCGGTGGACTTCCAGTGCACCCGGCGCAGGTCGTCGCCGTGCCGGTACTCGCGCAGGATGACGTCGTCGTCACCGGCCAGCGCCAGGGTGCGGGTACGGCTCTCGCCCTGGCCGACCCACTCGCCGCTGAGCCGCACCTGCGGCAGCTGCTGCACCTGCGGCACGACGGTGAGGACGTCCGAGGCGGTGAAGGAACGATTGACCTCGCACATCCCGAACGGGTCGGAGAGCCGCAGCTGGAGCGGGCCGAGCGGGTAGCGGCCGCGCAGGTCGGAGCGGACCCGGTAGGACACCTCGCGGTGGCCGTGCGGCTCGACCCGGTCCAGGACGAAGCGCGGGCGCGGCCCGAGCACGTACGGGACCTTGTCCTCCAGCAGCAGCAGGCCGGTGGGCACCCGGGAGACGTTGTCCACCCGCAGGTGGACGCGGGCCTCGTGGCCGGCGACGGCCCGGCGCGGGTTGAGCCGGCGTCCGCTGGCCACCCGGTAGCGGGTGTTGGCCAGCAGCAGCGCGGCGGCCAGCGGCAGTGCCGCGAGCAGGACGCCGACGCGCAGCAGCGCGTCCTGGTCGAGCACGTAGGCGCAGACCACCGAGGTGGCCCCGGCGGCGAGGAAGGAGCGACCCCGGGTGGTGAGGCCGTTCAGGCCGGCGCGCAGGCCCGACGGTGCGTCGGACGGTCCCACCTCAGCCCCTCCGCAGGGCCGGGCCGGCCTGGCCCTGCGGGCGCGGCAGCGGCAGCCGGGCGACCAGGTCGGTCACGATCTGCTCGGCGGTGCGCCGGCTCAGCTGGGTCTCGGCGGTCGGCATCAGGCGGTGCGCGAGCACCGGGACGGCCAGGCGCTGGATGTCGTCCGGGGTGACGTAGTCGCGCCCGTCCAGCGCGGCGGCGGCGCGGGCGGCCCGCACCAGGTGCAGGGTGGCGCGCGGCGAGGCGCCGAGCCGCAGCTCGTGGCTGTTCCGGGTGGCGCCGACCAGGTCGACGGCGTAGCGGCGGACCGGGTCGGCGACGTGCACGGTGCGCACCAGGTCGATCAGCTTGAGGATGTCGGCGGCGTGTGCGACCGGCTGGAGGTCGTCCAGCGGGCTGGCGCCGCCGTGCACGTCGAGCATCGCGAACTCGGCCTCGGGGCTCGGGTAGCCGATCGAGATCCGGGCCATGAAGCGGTCCCGCTGGGCCTCCGGGAGGGGGTAGGTACCCTCCATCTCGACCGGGTTCTGGGTGGCGACCACCATGAACGGCGACGGCAGCTCGTAGCTGGTGCCGTCGATGGTGACCTGGCGCTCCTCCATCGACTCCAGCAGCGCGGACTGGGTCTTCGGCGAGGCCCGGTTGATCTCGTCGCCGACCACGATCTGCGCGAAGATCGCGCCCGGGCGGAACTCGAAGTCGCGCTGGTGCTGGTCGAAGATGTTGGTGCCGGTGACGTCGGAGGGCAGCAGGTCCGGCGTGAACTGGATGCGGCGCACCGTGCAGTCGACGGACCGGGCGAGTGCCTTGGCCAGCATGGTCTTGCCGACGCCGGGCACGTCCTCCAGCAGCAGGTGGCCCTCGGCGAGCAGCACCGTCAGCGCGATCCGGACGGCCTCCGGCTTGCCCTCGATCACGCTCTCGATGTTGGCCCGGACCCGTTCCACCACGGCGGCGAGCTCGGGCAGGCCGACCGGGTGGTACCCCTTCGTCCCCCGGTCGCCCCCCGGACGACCTTCGAGACCGGCCTGATCGTTGTAGCTCGTCACCCGTACGCTCCCTGGCACACTGCGCCCGCCTCACCCCGAGGCGGGCCCCCACCCCATGCTGGACGCGGCTCCTCGGGAAGCGGTTCCGTGGCGGGAGCCGGTGCCGTCGTGGGGGCCTGCGGCCGGCCGCCCCAGGTGGTTCGGGGTCCGACCGGCAGGCGCATTCTCCCCCGGGTGGTGACCAGAAGTCACCACCCGGCCGAAAGCGCCCGGGAAGCCGCGGGGAGGTGGGGCGCCCGCGCGGGGGCGGCGGGACGGGTACGGAGGCCGTCGGCGGGGGTGCCGGCGGGGGCCCGGACGACGTTGGCCGGGCCGGAGACGGCCGGTGGACGGGGTGGGTCAGTCGATCTCGCGGAGCAGACCGGTGTGGACGTCGAAGACGAAGCCCCGGACGTCGTCGGTGTGCAACAGGAAGGGCGAGGTGCGGACCCGCTGCATGGACTGCCGGACGTCGCCGTCGAGGTCGATGAAGGACTCCACCGCCCACTGCGGGCGCTGGCCGACCTCCAGCTCCAGCTCGCGCCGGAAGTCCTCGGTGAGGCCGAGCAGACCGCAGCCGGTGTGGTGGATCAGCGCGACCGAGCGCGTGCCGAGGGCACGCTGGCTGATGGTGAGCGAGCGGATGGTGTCGTCGGTGACGACACCGCCCGCGTTGCGGATGACGTGGGCGTCGCCCAGTTCGAGGCCGAGTGCGGCGAACAGGTCGAGTCGGGCGTCCATGCACGCCACCACGGCGATGCGCTGGACGGGGCGGGCGTCCATGCCGCCGTCGCGGAAGGTCACCGCGTACTCGCGGTTGGCCGCCACGAAGCGGTCGATGATCTTCGGTTCGGTGGTGTCGGCAGCGGCTGTCGGCGTGGGCCGGTCGGGGGTCACTGTCATGGTGAAGACGTTAGTGCGAATCCGGCTTCCGTGGTGGGGCGGAGGGCTACAGACCGGGCGGCTGTGACCGAGTGCATATCGACAACCGGGTGGAGCGGCGTGCCGGTGGCCGAGGTGTTCCGAGCGGGTTTGTCCGGCCTCGTCGGGGTCGGGGCGCGCGGCCGTGCCGCGCGACCCCCGGACGGTGCCCCCGGCAGCCCGCCGGACGGCCGCGACCTGCGGTGATCCGTACCGCCGCCCGGGTGGTGCGCCGGAGCGGACCGTTGACTGACGGGGTGTCCGCGATAGAGTTGCGGCGCAGTGGAGAAGAAGTAGAAGCACACCCGCCGGCGCCCGTCAACCGGGCGGTTCCGGCCGGTGCGGCGGCCGACGCGGCCGGTGGCCTCCACCCGCTCCCGTGCCACCTGGCGCACCTTCCCCGGCGCCGGGCGGTCACGATCTTCCCCCTGAGCGGGCGGGGACCACGGGCCGCGTTCCGGCCGCCGGCGGCTGCCACCCGCCGCCCCACGCGGCGACTCCGGCGCACAGTGGGCCAAAATAGGTCGGAGCTCCCGGACGTCGGGCTGCTCCGCACCGAAGAAGGGCGCCACCGCGCATGAGCACCAACGATCCGGCCCCCAAGCACGTCCCCGTGATGCTGCAGCGGTGCATGGACGCGCTGGCCCCGGCGATCTCGCAGCCCGGCGCGGTGGTGGTGGACGCCACCCTCGGCCTGGGCGGGCACAGCGAGGCCCTGCTGACCCAGTTCCCGGAGGTCCGGCTGGTCGCGGTGGACCGTGACCCGGCGGCCCTGAAGCTCTCCGCGGAGCGGCTCGCCCCGTTCGGCGACCGGGCCACCCTGGTGCACGCCGTCTATGACGAGATCCCCGAGGTGCTGGAGCGCCTGGAGATCCCCCGGGTGCAGGGCGTCCTGTTCGACCTCGGGGTCTCCTCGATGCAGCTGGACGAGGCCGAGCGCGGTTTCGCCTACTCCCAGGACGCCCCGCTGGACATGCGAATGGACCAGACCCGGGGCCTCAGCGCGGCCGAGGTGCTCAACACCTACACCCACGGGCAGCTGGCCCGGATCCTCAAGGTGTACGGCGAGGAGCGGTTCGCCGGGAAGATCGCCTCGGTGATCCTGCGCGAGCGGGAGAAGGAACCGTTCACCAACAGCGCGCGTCTGGTCGATCTGGTGCGCAACGCCATTCCGGCCGCGACCCGCCGCACCGGCGGGAACCCGGCCAAGCGCACCTTCCAGGCGCTGCGGATCGAGGTCAACGGCGAGCTGGAGGTGCTGGACCGGGCGATCCCGGGCGCCCTGGACGCGCTGGCGCTGGGCGGGCGGATCGTGGTGATGTCCTACCAGTCGCTGGAGGACCGCCTGGTCAAGCAGTACCTGGCGGCGGGCGCGACCACCACCGCCCCGCCCGGGCTGCCGTTCGTCCCGGAGGAGCACCAGCCCTGGCTGAAGCTGATCACCCGCGGTGCCGAGCTGGCCACCGAGCAGGAGATCGAGGAGAACCGGCGCGCCGCGCCCGTGCGGCTGCGGGTGGCGGAGAGGATCAGGGACCGAAGCACCCGGGGCTGACCAGGTTCACGGGGCGGTCCGAAGGGCGGAGGGAACAGCGTGGGGCCGGTGGCCGGAGGCGGGGCGGGGAGCGCGGTGCTCCCCGGGCAGGGCGGCAGGGCGCGGATCACGGTGCGGCCCGGGCGGCGCCCGGTACGGGGGAGGACACCGTTCGCGGTCCTGGTCGTGGTGCTGCTCGCGGCCGGGCTGCTCGGCCTGCTGGCGTTGAACACCGCCCTCAACGAGGGCTCCTTCGAGCTGTCCAGACTGCAGCGGCAGACCACCGTGCTCACCGACGAGCAGCAGGGCCTGCAGCACCAGATCGACCAGAACTCCGCACCGGACGCGCTCGCCCGCCGGGCCACCGAGCTGGGCATGGTGCCCGCCGGGGGGATGGCCTTCCTGGACGTCCCGAACGGCGGCAAGGTGCTCGGCACGCCCGGACCGGCCCAGGACAGCCCCCCGGTGAAACGGTCCACCGCCGAGCCGTGGCCCGGGAAGCAGCCGTCGCCGAGTGCCCAGCCGGGTGCGCCGGCCGCGCCGGCGCCCGGCGGTGACACCACCGTCCAGATCAACCCGGCCGCTCCGGCCGCCCCCGCCCCCGCCGGTTCGCCGGCCGCGCCCCAGCCGGCGTCGACCGCGACCGGAGGTGCGGGCCGATGAGCACGCCCCGACAGCCCACCGGCGGGACCGGCGGCGCCGGTGGCCGCCGATTCGTCGCCAAGGGCGCCGCTCCGCGGCAGACCCCGCGCGGCCAGGCCGGCCGGGCCGAGCCCGGCAAGGCGCAGCCCGCGAAGGCGCAGCCGGCCAAGCCGCAGCCCGCCCGGGCGAAGCAGCCCCCGAAGGGCCAGCCCCCGAAGGCCCAGCCGCCGAAGGCGGCAGCACCCCGGAAGGCCCAGTCCGTCAAGGCCCAGTCGGCCATGCCGCGGCCCCCGCGGGCGCAGTCGGCCGGGACCGGCGACCCCAAGGCCGCCCGCCGACCGCTCCGCACCCCGGGCCAGCGCCGCCCGGAGGGCCGGCTGCCCGGCCGCCCGCGCCCGAAGTCCCGCCCGCCGCAGCGCCCCCAGGCCAGGGCGATCCGGCTGGCCGACCCGCGCCGCCGGCTGCGGGTGGTCACCGTCGCGCTGTTCCTGGTGTTCTCGGTCTTCGCCGGCCGCCTCGTCCAGCTCCAACTGCTGGACTCCGACGCGCTGGCCGCCGACGCCAACACCAACCGCTACCTGAGCATCCCGATCACCGCCGAGCGCGGCTCGATAACGTCCGCCGACGGCGTCGCCCTCGCCACCACCGTCGACGCCTACGACATCACCGCGGACCCGGCCATGTTCACCCCGGAGGCCGCGGGCGTCCCGGACGCCCCCGAGCAGGCGGCCGCGCTGCTCGCGCCGATCCTCGGCCTGTCCAAGGAGAAGCTCGCCGCAGACCTGCACACCCCCAAGACCCGCTACAAGCGGCTCGCCGCCCAGCAGAGCCCGGACGTCAAGAACCAGATCAGCGACCTCAAGTCGGGTCTGGAGAAGCAGGCGAACTCCAAGGCCTGCCTGGCCCAGAAGCGCCTGCTGACCAAGTCGGCCGAGGAGGGCGGCCGGACCAGGGTGGACAACGAGTGCGCCAACCCGCTGGCCGGCGTCTTCAACCGGGACACCCAGAAGCGCGTCTACCCCTCGGACGGGCTGGCCTCCAACCTGGTCGGCTTCGTCAACGCCGAGGGCGAGGGCGCCGGCGGCCTGGAGCAGCAGTACCAGAAGCAGCTCGCCGGCAAGGACGGCCACAGCAGCTACGCCCAGGCGGGCGGCCGGCTGGTGCCCACCGCCGGGGGTTCGCTGGACCAGGCCGTGCCCGGCACCGACCTGCGGCTGACCGTCAACCGGGACATCCAGTGGGCCGCCCAGCGCGCCATCACCGACCAGGTCGCCAACGCCGGGGCGGAGAAGGGCTACGTCGTCGTCCAGGACGTGAAGACCGGTCAGGTCCTGGCGATGGCCACCTCGCCCGGCTTCAACCCCAACGACCTGAGCACGGCCAAGTCCTCCCAGCTCGGCAACCCGGCCCTGCAGGACTCCTACGAGCCGGGCAGCACGGCGAAGCTGATGACGATGGCCGCGGTGCTGGACAGCGGCAAGGCCACCTGGGACACCAAGGTGACGGTGCCCGGGCGGCTCCAGCGGGCCGACGTCAACTTCCAGGACGACGTCGACCACGGCACCTGGTACCTGACCCTGGCCGGGGTGCTGGCCAAGTCCTCCAACATCGGCACCATCGAGGCCTTCGAGACGCTCGGCGCCGACCAGCCGGAGGCCAACCGGGTGCTCGACGGCTACCTGCGCAAGTTCGGGGTGGCGCAGCCCACCGGGCTGGGCTTCCCGGGCGAGGCCGCCGGGAAGCTGAAGAAGCCGGAGGACCTCGTGGCCTCGGAGAAGTACAACATCACCTTCGGGCAGGGCCCGATGACCCTCAGCGCCCTCCAGGCCACCTCGGTCTACTCCACGATCGCCAACGGGGGCGTGCGCGTGGCGCCGAGCGTGGTCCAAGGCACCACCTCGCCGGACGGCAGGTACACCCCGGCCGCGCCGGGGGCCCAGACCCGGGTGGTCAGCGAGCAGACCGCGAAGACGCTCACCGAGATGCTGGAGTCGGTCGTCACCGACGAGCAGGGCACCGGCGGCAAGGCCGCCGTCCCCGGCTACCGGGTGGCCGGCAAGACCGGCACCGCCAACCGGGTGGACCCGAAGACCGGCGGATACCGCGGGTACACCGCCTCGTTCATCGGCTTCGCGCCGGCCGACGCGCCCCGGGTCACCGTCTCCTGCGTGATCCAGGACCCGGTCAACGGCCACTTCGGCGGCCAGCTCTGCGGTCCGGTGTTCAAGCAGGTGATGGAGTTCACCCTGAAGACCCTGCAGGTGCCGCCGAGCGGCAGCGAGGCACCCAACCTGCCCGTCGAGTGGAAGCCGTGATCGACCATGAGCAACGAGCGGGCCGGGCGGGACGACGGCACGGCGAGGGCCCGGTTTGGCCCTGGACGCCCTTCGGCGGATAGCCTGCCCGCCGTGCCGAAACCCGATCAAATCACCGTGAGCCCGCCCCGCCCCGCCGGGGTGAAGGCCCTGCCGCTCGCCGAGCTGGCCCGTCTGCTCGGCCTCGCGCCGGTCGAGGGGGGCCCGGTCACCGGCGTCACCCACGACTCCCGCGCGGTGCGCCCCGGCGACGTCTACGTGGCCTTCCCGGGCGCCAACCACCACGGCGCGGCCTTCGCGGCCCAGGCCGCGGCCGCCGGCGCGGTGGCGCTGCTCACCGACCCGGCCGGTGCCGAACAGGCGGCCGGCAGCGGTCTGCCGTCGCTGGTGGTCGACCGGCCGCGGGCCCGGATGGGCGAACTGGCCGCCGCGGTCTACGGCCGCCCCGCCGACCGGCTGCTGATGATCGGGCTGACCGGTACCAACGGCAAGACCACCACCTCCTACCTGGTCGAGGGCGGTCTGCGCGGCGCCGGGCACAGCCCCGGCGTGATCGGCACCGTCGAGATGCGGGTCGGCGACGAGCGGATCAAGAGCGAGCGCACCACCCCCGAGGCCACCGACCTGCACGCGATCCTCGGCGTGATGGGGGAGCGCGGCGCGGACGCGGTGACCATGGAGGTCTCCAGCCACGCGCTGGTCTTCGGCCGGACCGACGGCGTCGTCTACGACGTCGCGCTGTTCAACAACCTCACGCCGGAGCACCTCGACTTCCACCCGGACATGGAGGACTACTTCCAGGCGAAGGCCCGGCTCTTCCAGCCCGGCAAGTCCCGGCTCGGCGTGGCCAACCTGGACGACGCCTACGGGCGCCGGCTGGTCGCCGAGGCGAAGATCCCGGTCACCTCGTTCTCCGCGACCGGTGCGGCCGAGGCCGACTGGCGCGCGGTGGACGTCCAGCTCGGCCCGATCGGCTCGACCTTCCGGGTGCTCGGACCGGACGGCGCCGAGGCCGACGCGTCCGTCCCGCTGCCGGGCCCGTTCAACGTCGCCAACGCGCTGGCCGCGATCACCGTGCTGGTGACCGCCGGGCTGCCGCTGGAGCAGGTCGTCGCCGGGATCGCCGAGGTGCCCGGCGTGCCGGGCCGGCTGGAGCGGGTGGACGCCGGGCAGCCGTTCGTCGCGGTGGTCGACTACGCCCACAAGCCGGACGCCCTGCGCGCCGTCCTCGCCTCGCTGCGCGAGGTCACCAAGGGCCGGCTGCACGTCGTGGTGGGCTGCGGCGGCGACCGCGACCCGCACAAGCGCGCCCCGATGGGCGCCATCGCCGCCGAGCTCGCCGACACCGCCCTGCTGACCAGCGACAACCCGCGCAGCGAGGACCCGTTGGCGATCCTCGCCACCATGCTCACGGGCGCCGCCTCGGTGCCCGAGGCCGAGCGCGGCGCCGTCCTGGTCGTGCCAGACCGGGCCGAGGCGGTCCACCTCGCGGTGGCCCGCGCCCAGGCCGGTGACACCGTGCTGGTGGCCGGCAAGGGCCATGAGCTCGGCCAGTACGTAAGAGACGAGATCCGCCCCTTCGACGACCGGGAGGTACTGCGGGACTCGATCACGCGGACCACGGCCGCCCGGGGCACCGGAGGAGTAGAGCAGCCGTGATCGCACTGACCCTCGCCGAGGTGGCCGCAGCCGTCGGAGGCACCCTGGACGGCGCCGACCCCGACACCCCGGTCACCGGCCCGGTCGAGGTCGACTCCCGCAAGGTGCGCCCCGGCTGCCTGTTCGCGGCCTTCGCCGGCGAACACGTGGACGGCCACGACTATGCCGAGAAGGCGGTCGCCGCCGGCGCCGTCGCGGTGCTGGCCGCCCGCCCGGTCGGGGTGCCCGCCGTCCTGGTCGACAGCGTGGTGGACGCACTCGGCAAGCTGGCCCGGGCGGTGGTGGCCCGCGCCGAATCCACCACCGTGGTCGCGCTGACCGGCTCGGCCGGCAAGACCAGCACCAAGGACCTGATCGCCCAGCTGCTCCAGCGGCTCGGCGACACCGTCTACCCGCCCGGCTCGCTCAACAACGAGATCGGGCACCCGATGACGGCGCTGCGGGTCGAGGCCGGCACCCGGCACCTGGTGATGGAGATGGGCGCCCGGCACAAGGGCGACATCGAGTACCTCACCTCGATCACCCCGCCCCGGATCGGCCTGGTGCTGAACGTCGGCACCGCCCACGTCGGCGAGTTCGGCTCCCAGCAGGCGATCGCCGAGGCGAAGGGCGAGCTGGTCGAGGCGCTGCCGGCGGACGGTGCGGCGATCCTCAACGCCGACGACCCGCTGGTGCGCGCGATGGCCTCCCGCACCAGGGCCCGGGTGGTGTACTTCGGGGAGTCCCGCGAGGCGCACGTCCGGGCACAGGATGTTCGCCTGGACTCCACCGGACGGCCATCGTTCACGCTGACCACCCCGGCCGGTTCCGCACCCGTGCAGCTGCGCCTGTACGGTGAGCACCACGTCTCGAACGCCCTCGCCGCCGCAGCGGTGGCGGTGGAGCTCGGGATGTCCGTCGATGACACCGCCGAAGCGCTGAGCGAGGCGGGTGCGCTGTCCCGCTGGCGCATGGAGGTCGTCGACCGGGCCGATGGTCTCACCGTCGTGAACGACGCCTACAACGCGAACCCCGACTCGATGCGGGCCGCGCTGCGGGCGCTGGTCTCGATCGGAGGGCGCGGCCCGGAGCGCCGCCGCACCTGGGCGGTGCTCGGCGAGATGCGGGAGCTCGGCGAGGACAGCCTGGCCGAGCACGACGCCATCGGGCGGCTCGCGGTACGGCTGGACGTCACCAAGCTGGTGGCGGTCGGCGGACGCGAGGCGGCCTGCATGGAACTGGGCGCTAGGAACGAAGGTTCGTGGGGTGAGGAGTCGGTGCTGGTGTCCGACGCGGACGCGGCGGTCGAACTGCTGCGCAGTCAGCTTCGGCCGGGGGATGTGGTCCTGGTGAAGGCTTCCCGTTCGGTGGGGCTCGAGAAGGTGGCCGAGGCACTGCTCGCGGACGGTGCGGCCGAGTAATGAAGCAGATCCTCTTCTCCGGCATGATCGGCCTCGTCCTCTCGCTGCTCGGGACCCCGGCCCTGATCAAGCTGCTCGCCAAGCGCGGCTACGGCCAGTACATCCGCGACGACGGCCCCAAGGCGCACCACAGCAAGAAGGGCACGCCCACCATGGGCGGCATCGCCTTCATCCTGGCGACGCTGATCGCCTACTTCGCGACCAAGGCGATAACGGGCGACTCGCCGACCGCCTCCGGTCTGCTGGTGCTGTTCCTGACGGTCGGTCTGGGCCTGGTCGGCTTCCTGGACGACTACATCAAGGTCGTCAAGCGCCGTTCGCTCGGCCTTCGGGCCAAGGCCAAGCTCTTCGGCCAGTCGTTCGTGGGCCTCGCCTTCGCGATCCTCGCGCTGCAGTTCAGCGACGACCGCGGGCTCTCCCCGGCCTCCCAGCACCTCTCCTTCGTCCGGGACTTCGGCTGGTCGATCGGCCCGGTGCTGTTCGTCATCTTCGCGTACTTCATGATCGCCGCGATGTCGAACGGCGTGAACCTGACGGACGGTCTCGACGGCCTGGCCACCGGCGCCTCGGTGATGGTCTTCGGCGCCTACACCTTCATCGGCGTCTGGGAGTACGGCCAGAGCTGCGCCTACGCGATCTCGGCCACCTCCAGCTGCTACGACGTCCGCGACCCGCTGGACCTCGCGGTGGTCGCCGCCGCCCTGATGGGCTCCTGCTTCGGCTTCCTCTGGTGGAACACCTCGCCCGCCAAGATCTTCATGGGTGACACCGGCTCGCTCGCCCTCGGCGGCGCCCTGGCCGGTCTGGCGATCTGCTCGCGCACCGAGCTGCTGCTCGCGCTGCTCGGCGGCCTCTACGTGATCATCACCCTCTCGGTGATCATCCAGGTCGGCTCCTTCCGGATGACCGGCAAGCGGGTCTTCAAGATGGCCCCGCTGCAGCACCACTTCGAACTCAAGGGCTGGACCGAAGTCCTGATCGTGGTCCGGTTCTGGATCATCCAGGGCCTCTGCGTGGCCGTCGGTCTCGGCCTCTTCTACGCGGGATGGGTGACGGGATGACCGGACCGGTGTGGACCGGACTGCCGGTCGCCGTCGCCGGCCTGGGCGTCTCCGGCATCAGCGCCGCCCGGGTGCTGCACGGCCTCGGCGCGCTGGTCACGGTCGTGGACGGCGGCTCCGGCCCGGGCCTGGAGGCCCGCGCCGCCGAGCTGCGGGCACTGGGCGTCACCGTCCGCCTCGGCGACGGCGACAGCCTGCCCGAGGGCACCCGGCTGGTCGTCACCTCGCCGGGCTGGCCGCCCAGCAGCCCGCTGTTCGCCGCCGCCGAGGCGGCCGGCGTCGAGGTCTGGGGCGACGTCGAACTGGCCTGGCGCCTGCGCGCGCCGCTGGCGTCCACCGGCGAGCCGGCCCCCTGGCTGGCCGTCACCGGCACCAACGGCAAGACCACCACCGTCCAGATGCTCGCCTCGATCCTCACCGCCGCCGGCCGGCGCACCGCCGCAGTCGGCAACGTCGGGGTCTCGGTGCTGGACGCGGTGCTCGCCGAGGAGCCGTACGACGTGCTCGCCGTCGAGCTCTCCAGCTACCAGCTGCACTGGGCGCCCTCGCTGCGCCCGTACGCGGCGGCCGTGCTCAACCTGGCACCCGACCACCTCGACTGGCACGGCTCGATGGAGGCGTACGCCGCCGACAAGGGCCGGATCTACGAGGGCAACGTCGTCGCCTGCGTGTACAACCTGGCCGACCCGGCCACCGAGGCGCTGGTCCGCGAGGCCGACGTCGAGGAGGGCTGCCGGGCGATCGGATTCGGCCTCGGCTCGCCCGGCCTGTCGAACCTCGGTGTCGTCGACGGCCTGCTGGTGGACCGCGCCTTCGTGCCGGACCGGGACAAGAACGCCGCCGAGCTGGGCTCGGTCGCCGACGTCCACCCGCCGGCCCCGCACAACATCGCCAACGCACTCGCCGCCGCCGCCCTCGCCCGGGCGTACGGGGTGGACGCCGCGGCCGTCCGGGAGGGGCTGCGGGCCTTCCGCCCGGACGCCCACCGGATCGCCGAGGTCGGCGTGGTCGCCGGGGTCACGTACATCGACGACTCCAAGGCCACCAACACCCATGCCGCCGCGGCCTCGCTGGCCGCGTACCGGCCGGTGGTCTGGATCGCCGGCGGGCTGGCCAAGGGCGCCGCGTTCGACGACCTGGTCCAGGGCGCGGCCGAGCGGCTGCGCGCCGTGGTGCTGATCGGCGAGGACCGCGGGGTGATCCGGGACGCGCTGGCGCGACACGCGCCGGATGTCCCGGTGATCGAGGCGGCCGAGGGCCAGACTGGCGCGGTGGCGATGACCGAGGTGGTCCGTACGGCCGCGTCACTCGCCCGATCGGGTGACACGGTGCTGCTGGCCCCGGCCTGCGCCTCGATGGACATGTTCACCAACTACGGCGAGCGCGGCGACCTCTTCGCCGCGGCGGTCCGGGAGCTAGCGGACAGCTGACGGCACGGCCGGCCGGCCCGTTCGCCCGGACGTCCGACTCGGCTTATCCGCCCGTGCACGCGCGGCTCGTCCCGTTCGCACGGACGTCCGGCTCGGCCCGCCGACCGGTGCACGGGCGAGCGAGCCGAAGGGGCGTGCCGGTGCCGAAAGGGAGAAGCGAGGACGCCCCGAGGAACGAGGGGTGTTGGAGCGCCGACCGTCGGCGCCGGGTCGAAGCGCCCCGGAGGCGAGCGGGCGAGGACACTGGGCGCCGACCGTCGGCGCCGGGTCGAGCGGCCCGGAGGCGAGCGGGCGAGGACACTGGGCGCCGACCGTCGGCGCCGGGTCGAGCGGCCCGGAGGCGAGCCGAGCCTCGATAAGGAATGAGGGGCAGCGTGGTGGCGGGGCAGGGCAGGGAGGGCGGTTCCGGTACGCCGGGAAAGGGCTCCGGCGATCCGTGGCGGGTGCTCTCGGCGACCACGACCGCCTACAAGTCGGCCGGCCCGTTGGCCCGTCTGCAGGCCTTCCGGGCCCGTCTGCGGTACACCCTGGACCGGCCGCTCACGCCCTATCTGCTGATCATCGGCGCGACGCTGCTGCTCGTGGTGCTCGGCCTGATGATGGTCTTCTCGGCCTCGCAGATCCTCGCGCTGGGCCAGCACCGGTCCACCCAGTTCTACTTCTTCAAGCAGCTGGTCGCGGTACTGCTCGGCTTCTCGCTGCTGGTCGGCTTCGCGCTGGTCCCGGTGGCGGTGCTCCGGGTGATCGTCTACCCCGTGATGTTCGGCGTGATCGGTGCGCTCGCGCTGGTCGCGATCCCCGGGGTCGGGGTGGAGGTCAACGGCAACCGGAACTGGCTGGATCTGGGCTTCTTCCAGTTCCAGCCGTCCGAGTTCGCCAAGCTCGCGCTGGTGCTCTGGGGGGCCGACCTGCTCGCCCGCAAGCAGCGGACCGGCACCCTCGACCAGTGGAAGCACCTGCTGGTCCCGCTGGTGCCGGGCGCGCTGCTGCTGCTCGCGATGATCATGCTCGGCGGCGACATGGGCACCTCGATGATCCTGGTCGCCATGCTGTTCGGCCTGCTCTGGATGGTCGGCGCCCCGATGCGGCTGTTCGTCGCCACCCTCGGCGTCGCCGTCGTGGTCTGCACCGCCCTGGTGGTCACCGTCCCGCACCGGGCCGAACGGCTCTCCTGCATCGGGGTGACCAAGCTCGACCCGGCCGGCGCGTGCTTCCAGGCGCTGCACGGGGTGTACTCGTTCGGACTGGGCGGTCTGTTCGGTTCCGGCCTCGGCGCCGGCGTCGAGAAATGGGGCCAGCTCCCGGAGGCGCACACCGACTTCATCTTCGCCACGACGGGCGAGGAACTCGGTCTGGTGGGGACGCTGTCGGTGATCGGTCTCTTCGCGGCACTAGGCTACGCGGGTATCCGTGTGGCCATCGGTACGAAGGACCCCTTCGTCAGGTACGCCGCGGGGGCCGCCACCACGTGGATCATGGCGCAGGCCGTGATCAACCTGGGGTCGGCACTGGGACTGCTGCCCATCGCGGGCGTCCCGCTCCCGCTGTTCTCCTACGGCGGTTCCGCCATGCTGTCGGCCATGTCCGTGATCGGTGTGCTGCTGTGCCTCGCGCGCAGCACCTCGGGCGCGAAGGCGGCCCTGGCCGCCCGGAGCAAGAACTCCCGGATCAGGAGACGACTGGCCCGGGTGCTGCCACGACGACGAACCACAGCGCGCCCGGCCCCGGTGCCGGCACGCAGGGAGCGGTGAATTTCGGTGCATGTCGTACTCGCCGGCGGGGGGACCGCCGGTCACATCGAGCCGGCCCTCGCCCTCGCGGACGCCCTCCGCAGGCACGACCCGTCCATCGGGATCACCGCCCTGGGCACCGAGCGCGGCCTGGAGACCCGGCTGGTGCCCGAGCGGGGCTACCACCTGGAGCTGATCCCGGCCGTTCCGCTGCCCCGCAAGCCCACCCCCGAGCTGATCACCGTCCCGGGCCGGCTGCGCGGCACCGTCCGGGCCGCCCAGGAGATCATCGAGCGGGTCAAGGCGGATGTCGTGGTCGGCTTCGGCGGCTACGTCGCGATGCCGGCCTACCTGGCCGCCAAGCGGGCCGGGGTGCCGATCGTGGTCCACGAGGCCAACGCCCGGCCCGGCCTCGCCAACAAGATCGGTGCCCGGTACAGCGACTTCGTCGCCGTCTCCACGCCGGACAGCAAGCTGCGCGACTCCCGGTACATCGGCATCCCGCTGCGCCGGACCATCGCCACCCTGGACCGCAACGCGGCCCGGCCGGAGGCCCGGCACTACTTCGGCCTCGACCAGCGGCTGCCCACGCTGCTGGTCTCCGGCGGCTCGCAGGGCGCCCGCCGGCTCAACGAGACCGTCACCGCCATCGCGCCCCGGCTCCAGCAGTACGGCGTGCAGATCCTGCACGCGGTCGGGCCGAAGAACGAGCTGCCGCAGGTGGACGACATCCCCGGGATGCCGCCCTACCGCGCCGTGCCGTACGTGGACCGGATGGACCTCGCGTACGCCGCCGCCGACCTGATGCTCTGCCGGGCCGGCGCCATGACGGTGGCCGAGCTGGCGGCGGTGGGCCTGCCGGCCGCCTTCGTCCCGCTGCCGATCGGCAACGGCGAGCAGCGGCTGAACGCCCAGCCGATGGTCAAGGCCGGCGGCGGGCTGCTGGTCGACGACGCGGAACTGACCCCGGAGTGGGTCCTGCAGAACGTCCTGCCGGTGCTCACCGACCCGCAGCGGCTCTGGGACATGAGCAGGGCCGCCGCCGAGTTCGGCCGCCGGGACGCCGACGACCTGCTGGTCGGCATGGTCTACGAAGCGATCGAGGCCGCCAGGGGTGGCCGCCGCCGTGGCTGACGGTCGGCCCGCCGATCAACCCCCGGCCTCCGGCCGGGGGTACCCGCGGGAGGAGGTGGAGTTCGGGGACGAGGAGTACTCGCCCCGGCTCCGGCTCTCCCGGCGGGGCATCGCGGTGCTGGCCGCGCTCGGCGCCTCGGTGCTGGGCGGGCTGGCCTGGCTGGTCTTCCTCTCCTCGGCCCTGGACGTGCGCAGCGTCGCGGTGCAGGGGGCGCAGGACGACCGGCTGACGGTCGACCAGGTCCGCGCGGCGATCGGCACGGTCGGCGCCGGCCCGCTGGCCCGGGTTGACCTGGACGCCGCCACCCGGCGGGTGGAGGCGATCCCGCGGGTGGCCCGGGCCGAGGTCTGGCGGGGCTGGCCGCACACCCTGCGGGTGAAGATCACCCAGCGCACCGCGGTGGCCGCCGTCAAGGGGGACGACGGCAGATTCACCCAGGTGGACGCAGGTGGCGTGAGCTTCGCCACCGAGGACGCCGCCCCGGCCGGAGTGCCGGTGGTCGAACTGCGGCTCAGTCAGCAGGCGAACGACGCGGCCGGGGTGATTTCCCGTCCGCAGTTGGTCCAGGGGGCGGTGGCGGTCGCCGCCGGGCTGCCCGCCGAGGTCCGACAACGGGCCGGGGCGGTGCTGGTGCACTCCTACGACGACATCCAGCTGCAGCTCGGCGGGGGTGCCACGGTCCGCTGGGGGAGTCCGGACCAGATCGATCGAAAAGCCCGGGTGCTGGTGGCACTGATGAGTCAGAAGGGTACGAACTTCGACGTCAGTGCGCCGGACGCGCCGGCGGTGTCGGGATGATCCGGTAGGTTCTCTCCCTGGGGGAGGGGTTGACGCCTTTCGGTGACGGCCCGACCCTTGGTGGTCACCCCGGTTTCATAAGCTGGTTGATGATCACATAGGCTCAAAAGAAAAAGGGAAGCTCGGCGTGTTCGTTGAAACACGTGCCCGGGGCCACCTAGTGTCCTGTGTCACCAGACTGTGCTTCCTGGTGATGTGACGGAGGCACAGCACTAACCCTAAACGTCAAGTTTAGGGTTGGGGTCGGCGGTCGGCATTTCGGACATTCAGTCAGAAACCAGGCTCCCTACCCATCGACATCCGTCGGTACGGCACCCCACAGGGGGCCGGCCGACCCGGAAATTCGAGGCGAGAGGCCTTCGACGTGGCAGCACCGCAGAACTACCTCGCAGTCATCAAGGTTGTCGGCATCGGCGGCGGTGGTGTCAACGCCATCAACCGGATGATCGAGGTCGGTCTCAAGGGCGTCGAGTTCATCGCGATCAACACCGATGCGCAGGCCCTCCTGATGAGCGACGCCGACGTCAAGCTCGATGTGGGCCGTGAACTCACCCGGGGCCTCGGCGCCGGCGCCAACCCCGAGGTCGGCCGCAAGGCCGCCGAGGACCACCGCGAGGAGATCGAGGAGGTCCTCAAGGGGGCCGACATGGTCTTCGTGACCGCGGGCGAGGGCGGTGGTACCGGCACGGGCGGCGCGCCGGTCGTCGCCAACATCGCCCGCTCGCTCGGCGCGCTGACCATCGGCGTGGTCACCCGCCCCTTCACCTTCGAGGGCCGTCGCCGCGCGAACCAGGCCGAGGACGGCATCGCCGGCCTGCGCGAAGAGGTCGACACCCTCATCGTGATCCCCAACGACCGCCTGCTGTCCATCTCGGACCGCCAGGTCAGCGTGCTGGACGCGTTCCGCTCCGCCGACCAGGTGCTGCTCTCCGGCGTCCAGGGCATCACCGACCTGATCACCACCCCCGGTCTGATCAACCTCGACTTCGCGGACGTCAAGTCCGTCATGTCGGAGGCCGGTTCGGCGCTCATGGGCATCGGTTCGGCCCGGGGCGAGGACCGCGCCAAGGCGGCCGCCGTGATGGCGATCTCCTCGCCGCTGCTGGAAGCCTCGATCGACGGCGCCCGCGGCGTGCTGCTCTCCATCTCCGGCGGCTCCGACCTCGGCCTGTTCGAGATCAACGAGTCCGCCCAGCTGGTCAGCGAGGCCGCGCACCCCGAGGCCAACATCATCTTCGGTGCGGTGATCGACGACGCGCTCGGCGACGAGGTGCGGGTCACCGTGATCGCGGCCGGCTTCGACGGCGGCCAGCCCCCGGCGATCGTCCGCGACCCGGTGGTCAAGGCCACCCCGGCCACGCCGCCGCCGGCCGCCCCCGAGCGTCCGGCGACCCGGCCCTCGTACGGGAGCATCGGGTCGGTGACGGCCCGCTCCGAGGGCGACGCCCCGGCGCGTTCGACGGAGAGCCCGGCCACCACGACCGCCGCTCCGGTGCCGCCGCAGGTGCAGCCGGCCCGCCAGCCGTACGTGGAGAGCCCCGCCGAGGAGCTCGACGTGCCGGACTTCCTGAAGTAAGCAGTGGTCGATCACGCAGTACGCAACGGTGCTCACTTCGCCTTCACCGACCGGTGGGGCGGGGTGAGCACTTCGCCGTACGGGGAGCTGAACCTCGGCGGCGCGGTGGGGGACGACCCGGCCGCCGTCCGGCGCAACCGGGCGATCGCGGCCGGCGCGCTGGGCCTCGACCCGGCGGACGTGGTCTGGATGAACCAGGTCCACGGCGCGGAGGTGGCCGTGGTGACGCGGCGCCAGTCCGCGGGGGAGGCGCCGACCGTCGACGCGGTGGTCACCGACCGGCCGCTGGCGCTGGCGGTGCTGACCGCGGACTGCACGCCCGTCCTGCTGGCCGATCCGGTGGCGGGCGTGGTGGGCGCGGCCCACGCGGGCCGGCCCGGGCTCGCGGCCGGGGTGGTGCCGGCGGCGGTCCGGGCGATGGTGGAGCTGGGCGCCGAGCCGGGGCGGATCACCGCCGCGACCGGGCCCGCGGTCTGCGGCCGCTGCTACGAGGTGCCGGCGGAACTGCGTGCGGAGGTGGCCCGGCTGGTGCCGGCCGCGCACGCCGAGACCTCCTGGGGCACCCCGGCCCTGGACGTGCCGGAGGGAGTGGCGGCGCAGCTGACCGCTGCGGGCGTCACCGAGTTGGTGCGATCATCGGTCTGCACCCTCGAATCCGCCGATCACTACTCCTATCGCCGCGAGCGGCGCACGGGCCGGCTCGCGAGCTACGTCTGGTTGGGCTCTGATCACTCATGACGAACGACATCTACGGACCGTTCCCGGGCGGTGCGGATTTCCTCGCCGCCCTGACGCCGGGCCAGCGGGCCCGGTACGAGGAACTCGGGACCAACCTCGACGTGGTCGAACGCCGGATCGCCGACGCCTGCGCGGCCGCGGGGCGGGCGCGTGACGAGGTGCGGCTGATCGTCGTCACCAAGACCTACCCGGCTCAGGACAGCGCACTGCTGGCCGCACTGGGCGTCACCGACGTCGCGGAGAACCGCGACCAGGACGCGGCGCCCAAGGCGGAGCAGTGCAGAAACCTTCCGCTGGACTGGCACTTCGTCGGCCAGCTGCAGACCAACAAGGTCCGCTCGGTGGTCCGGTACGCGAACCACGTGCACTCGGTGGACCGGCCGCGGCTGGTGGAGTCGCTCTCCGCCGCGGTGCTCAAGGCCGAGCGGCCCGAGCTGGGCTGCCTGGTGCAGGTCGCGCTGGAGAAGGAGCACGGCGAGGGCGAGGGCCGGGCCGGGGCGACCCCGTCGGAGGTCGAGGCGCTGGCCGACGCGATCGCCGACGCGCCCGGGCTGCGACTGGACGGTGTGATGACCGTCGCTCCGCTCTCCGGTCCGCTCGCCGGCGATCCGGCCCGGGCCTTCGAGCGGTTGACGGAAATCGCAACCGCCGTACGGGCGGCCCATCCTGCTGCCACCATGGTTTCCGCAGGAATGAGCGGTGACCTGGAGCAGGCCGTTGCCGCCGGGGCGACACACGTGCGCGTCGGAACGGCGGTACTCGGAGTGCGGTCACCCCTCGGGTAACGTCACCGGGTAGTAGATCAGACTGCAGGACAAAATAGGACAGAAGCTAGCAGCTTTCCAGAGCGCTGGCGAACCGTGGATCGTAGCTCCGCGGCCCCCACCCACGAGTTCTGACCGGCCGTCGGCCCGTCGGCTCGTCGTGGGCGGACCGCGGAATCCGCAGCCGGGGCCGGACGGCCCGGCCGTCGGTACGGAGCCGGTCCACCACGGAGCGGGCAGGGCGAGCGACCATCGAGAGGCGCGCGTTCGCGAAGCGACCACCGCGCGGACAGCGAGGTGGGCATGAGCGGAGGAGACAGGAGCATGGCCGGCGCAATGCGCAAGATGGCGGTCTACCTCGGCCTCGTGGAGGACGAGACGTACGACGGCCAGGGGTACGACCCCGACGACGACTACGACGCGGACCCCGAGCCGATCCGAACGGGGCGGACGGAGGACATCCCCCGGCCCGCCGCGGCACCCGCCCCGGTCTCCTCGATCACGCCGCAGCCGGTCCCGGCCGCGGTCCCGATCCGCCAGGAGACCCCGAGGATGGCCCCAGTGTCGTCCATCACACCCGAACGCCGCCACAACCTGGAGAAGAGCGCCCCGGTGATCATGCCCAAGGTAGTGAACGAACGAGAGCCCTACCGCATCACCACGCTGCACCCCCGGACCTACAACGAGGCCCGTACGATCGGGGAACAGTTCCGTGGCGGGACCCCGGTGATCATGAATCTCACCGAGATGGACGACACCGATGCCAAGCGGCTCGTAGACTTCGCCGCTGGACTCGTCTTCGGTCTGCACGGCAGTATCGAGCGCGTGACACAGAAGGTGTTCCTGCTGTCGCCTGCTAACGTCGATGTCACGGCGGAGGACAAGGCTCGGATCGCCGAGGGTGGGTTCTTCAACCAGAGCTGACCCGGCCACGACTTTACGTGTGGATCTGATCGACAGTGAGTTAGTGACAGGCGGCACGGCCGAAGGGCCGAGAACCGGGGAGAGGGAAGCGCGATGGGGATCGTGTGGGCGGTGCTCTATTACGCGCTGACCGTCTTCCTGGTGTTCCTGCTTGTGCGGCTGGTGATGGACTGGGTCTTCCAGTTCGCACGTTCGTGGCGGCCCGGCAAGGCCATGGTCCTGGTCCTGGAGGCCACGTACACTGTCACGGATCCGCCGCTCAAGCTTCTTCGGCGGTTCATTCCGCCGTTGCGTCTCGGGGGCGTGGCGCTCGACCTGTCCTTCTTCGTACTGATGATCATTGTGTATGTCCTGATCTCGCTTGTGCGGCCCTAGTCGTAGGTGAGCGATGCGACAGGATGCCGGTGTGCCGACGATCACGTTGAGGTGAAGAGATGCCATTGACCCCCGAGGACGTTCGGAACAAGCAGTTCACGACCGTCCGCCTGCGCGAAGGCTATGACGAGGACGAGGTCGATGCCTTCCTCGACGAGGTCGAGGCGGAGCTGACCCGCCTCCTCCGCGAGAACGAGGACCTGCGCGCCAAGCTGGCCGCCGCGACCCGTGCCGCCGCGCAGAACCAGGCCAACATGCGCAAGGAGCCGCCGCAGGACTCGCGTCCCGGCGCCCCGGTGCCGGCCGCCATATCCGGCCCGCCGGTGCCCGGGCAGCAGCAGGGCCCCGGCCCGCAGCAGATGGGCGGCCCGGGCGGTCCGCAGCAGATGGGCGGCCCGCAGCAGCAGCAGCAGATGGGCAACCAGCCCCTCGGCCTGCCGTCCGGTGCCCCGCAGCTCCCGTCCGGCCAAGGCGGCCCGATGGGCGGCCAGCAGCAGCAGATGAACCAGACCATGGGCGGCCAGCAGCAGCTGGTGCAGCCGATGGGCGGTCAGATGCTCCAGCCCATGGGCGGTCCGGGTGGCCCGCAGCAGATGGGCAACCCGATGGGCCAGGGCATGGGCCAGCAGCAGATGCAGCAGATGGGCGGCCCGATGGGCCAGCCGCAGCAGATGGGCGGCCCGATGGGCGCTCCGATGCAGCAGCAGCAGGGCCCCGGCGGCGACAGCGCGGCCCGCGTGCTGGCGCTCGCCCAGCAGACCGCGGACCAGGCGATCTCGGAGGCCCGTTCCGAAGCCAACAAGATCGTCGGCGAGGCGCGCAGCCGGGCCGAGGGTCTGGAGCGCGACGCCCGTGCCAAGGCCGACGCCCTGGAGCGGGACGCGCAGGAGAAGCACCGCGTCGCGATGGGCTCCCTGGAGTCCGCGCGGGCCACGCTGGAGCGCAAGGTCGAGGACCTGCGGGCGTTCGAGCGTGAGTACCGCACGCGTCTGAAGTCCTACCTGGAGACCCAGCTGCGCCAGCTGGAGTCGCAGGCGGACGACTCGCTCGCTCCGCCGCGCATCCCGGCCACCGCATCGCTGCCGCCGGCCGCGTCGTCGATGGCTCCGGCCGGTGCGTCCGCGATGAGCGGGGGTGCTCCGGGCTTCGGTGGCAACCAGCCGTCCTTCGGCGGGAACCAGCCCTCGTTCGGCGGCCAGAGCTCCTTCGGCGGCAACAACGGTGCGCCGAGCTTCGGCGGGCAGTCCTCCGGTGGCAACTCCGGTGCCCCGCAGATGCAGCCGGCCGGGATGACGCAGCCGATGGCCGCCGTCCGCCCGCAGCCGCCGCAGCCGATGCAGCAGGCGCCGGCGCCGATGCGCGGTTTCCTGATCGACGAGGACGGCGACAACTGAGGTTGTAGCCAGGCATTTCGAGGGCGCCCCTGCCGTGACTTCCGGGTCATGACGGGGGCGCCCTCGTCGGTGTGCCCGCCCGGGTGAGCGCCGGTGCGACCGGGCGCCGGGGCGCGGGCTCCGGAGACGGCGAAGCCGCCGCCACCCCGGGTGGGGCGGCGGCGGCTTCGCCGTGCGGGTCGGGCCCGACGGGTCGGGCCGTGCGGGTCAGGCCGCGCGGGTCAGGCCTTGCGGAGCCGGAAGGTCAGGCCGAGGCCCTCGTCCGAGAAGGTCTCGGACTCCCAGTCGGCGGCGCCCGCCGCGAAGTCGGCGGCCAGTACCTCCTCGGCGACCAGCGGGCCGTGCTCGGTGATCGCCTCGGTGGTCTCGTCGGAGGCGGCCTGCCAGCGCAGCACGATCCGGTCGGAGACCTCCAGGCCGGAGTTCTTCCGGGCCTCCTGGATCTGCCGGATCGCGTCGCGGGCGATGCCGAGGCGCTTGAGCTCCGGGGTGATGGCCAGGTCGAGGGCGACGGTGGCACCGGACTCGTTGGCGACCGCCCAGCCCTCGCGCGGGGTCTCGGTGATGATCACCTCGTCCGGGCCCAGCTCGATCCGCTCGCCGTTCAGCTCCACCCCGGTGCTGCCGGTGGCGCGCAGCTCGGCGGCGAGCACCGCGGCGTCGGCGGCCGCGACCACCTTGGCCACGTCCTGCACGCCCTTGCCGAAGCGCTTGCCGAGCGCCCGGAAGTTCGCCTTGGCGGTGGTGTCGACCAGCGAGCCGCCGACCTCGGCCAGCGACTCCAGGGTGGAGACGTTGAGCTCCTCGGCGATCTGCGCGCGCAGGTCGGCCGGCAGCTCCTCCCAGCCCTGGGCGGCGATCAGCGCGCGGGAGAGCGGCTGACGGGTCTTCACGCCGGACTCGGCGCGGGTGGCCCGGCCCAGCTCGACCAGCCGGCGCACCAGCGCCATGTGCCGCGAGAGGTCGGCGTCGATCAGCGCCTCGTCCGCCTCCGGCCAGCCCGCCAGGTGCACCGAGGCCGGGGCCTGCGGGGCGACCGGGACGACGAGGTCCTGCCAGACCCGCTCGGTGATGAACGGCGTCAGCGGGGCCATCAGCCGGGTGACCGTCTCCAGCGCCTCGTGCAGGGTGGCGAGCGCGGCGGCGTCGCCCTGCCAGAAGCGGCGGCGGCCGCGGCGGACGTACCAGTTGGAGAGGTCGTCGACGAAGCCGGAGAGCAGCTTGCCGGCGCGCTGGGTGTCGTACGCCTCGAAGGCCGCGTCGACCTCGCGGACCAGGGTGTTCAGCTCGGAGAGCACCCAGCGGTCCAGCTGCGGCCGCGCCGCCGGGGCCGGGTCGCTCGCGGACGGCGCCCAGCCGGAGGTGCGGGCGTACAGGGCCTGGAAGGCGACGGTGTTCCAGTAGGTGAGGAGGGTCTTGCGGACCACCTCCTGGATGGTGCCGTGGCCGACCCGGCGGGCCGACCAGGGCGAACCGCCGGCCGCCATGAACCAGCGCACCGCGTCCGCGCCGTGCTGGTCCATGAGCGGGATCGGCTGCAGGATGTTGCCCAGGTGCTTGGACATCTTGCGGCCGTCCTCGGCCAGGATGTGGCCCAGGCAGACGACGTTCTGGTAGCTGCTCCTGTCGAACACCAGGGTGCCGACGGCCATCAGCGTGTAGAACCAGCCGCGGGTCTGGTCGATCGCCTCCGAGATGAACTGCGCCGGGTAGCGCTTCTCGAAGAGCTCCTTGTTCTGGTACGGGTAGCCGTACTGGGCGAAGGGCATCGAGCCGGAGTCGTACCAGGCGTCGATCACCTCGGGCACCCGGGTGGCAGTGCCGGAGCACTCGCGGCAGGCGAAGGTGACGTCGTCGATGTACGGGCGGTGCGGGTCCAGGCCGCTCTGGTCGGTGCCGGTGAGCTCGGAGAGCTCGGCCAGTGAGCCGACGCAGGTGAGGTGGCTCTCCTCGCAGCGCCAGATCGGCAGCGGGGTGCCCCAGTAGCGGTTGCGGCTGAGCGCCCAGTCGATGTTGTTGTTCAGCCAGTCGCCGAAGCGGCCGTGCTTGACCGTCTCCGGGTACCAGTTGGTGGCCTCGTTCTCGCGGATCATCGCGTCCTTGACGGCGGTGGTCCGGATGTACCAGGACGGCTGCGCGTAGTAGAGCAGCGCGGTGTGGCAGCGCCAGCAGTGCGGGTAGCTGTGCTCGTACGGCAGGTGGCGGAAGAGCAGGCCGCGCTCCTGGAGGTCCGCGACCAGGGCCTCGTCGGCCTTCTTGAAGAACTGGCCGCCGACCAGCGGGACCTCGGGCGCGAAGGTGCCGTCGGCGAGCACCGGGTTGACCACCGGCAGGCCGTAGCGGCGGCAGGTCGCGAGGTCGTCCGCGCCGAAGGCGGGCGACTGGTGGACGATGCCGGTGCCGTCCTCGGTGGTGACGTAGTCGGCGTTGAGGACGTAGTGCGCGTCCTCGATCTCGACCAGGTCGAAGGGGCGGCGGTACGCCCAGCGCTCCATCTCGGCGCCGGTGAAGGACTCGCCGGTGGCCTCCCAGCCCTCGCCGAGCGCCTTGGCCAGCAGCGGCTCCGCGACGACCAGCCGCTCGGTGCCGTCGGTGGCCACCACGTAGGTGACCTCGGGGTGGACGGCGGCGGCGGTGTTGGAGACCAGGGTCCACGGCGTGGTCGTCCAGACCAGCAGCGCGGCCCCGCCGGCCAGCGGGCCGGAGGTGAGCGGGAAGCGGACGAAGACCGAGGGGTCGACGACGGTCTCGTAGCCCTGGGCCAGCTCGTGGTCGGACAGGCCGGTGCCGCAGCGCGGGCACCAGGGGGCGACCCGGTGGTCCTGGACCAGCAGGCCCTTGTCGAAGATCTGCTTGAGCGACCACCAGACCGACTGGACGTAGGACGGGTCCATCGTCCGGTAGGCGTCGTCGAGGTCGACCCAGTAGCCCATCCGGGTGGTGAGCTCGGTGAAGGCGTCGGTGTGGCGGGTCACCGACTCGCGGCACTTGGCGTTGAACTCGGCGATGCCGTACGCCTCGATGTCCTGCTTGCCGGAGAAGCCCAGCTCCTTCTCGACGGCCAGCTCGACGGGGAGGCCGTGGCAGTCCCAGCCGGCCTTGCGGGCGACGTGGTAGCCCTTCATCGTCCGGTAGCGGGGGAAGACGTCCTTGAAGACGCGGGCCTCGATGTGGTGGGCGCCGGGCATGCCGTTGGCGGTCGGCGGGCCCTCGTAGAACACCCACTCGGGGCGGCCCTCGGACTGCTCCAGGCTGCGCTGGAAGATCTTGCTGTCCTGCCAGAAGGAGAGGATCTGGTGTTCGAGGGCAGGCAGGTCCACCTGCGCGGGGACGGCGTTGTAGGTGGTCATCGCGGTGTCAAACCTCCGGCGGATATCGGCTGGATCCGACGGAGGGACGAGACGGCGAGCCGCCCCGCGGTACCACCCTCCTTGGCCGCGGTGCTGCTGCGACCCTCTTGTTTGGGCTTGCTGCCGGTTCTACCGGGCCGCTGGGCTGACCAGCGGCCGTTCTTCCGGCGGCTCCGGGGTGATCTTCCCGCCGCGCACACCCCCGGGCTCGCACCGTCCCCGGGTCGCTGGTGGCTGCGTACGTCGGTACTCGTCCCATCTGCGCCTTGCCGGCCCAGTCTATCGGCAGCCGCAAGTCGGTTTGTCCGCCGCCGCGACGGCGCGCGGAGGCGGTTAGGCGGGGGTGTTCTGGGCACAACTCAGGTCAGCGCGCGGGGCGGGGCGGTTGTGACGGCTGCCTGGGTGGGATCATTGTGAGGCGTCGGTATGTCATGTTGTGACCGGTTTTGATGGGGATTATCGTTCCGGCACTGGAGGCCGCCGGGAACCGGCGGCTCGATTCGTTCGTAGATGGGGTCGAAGCCATGGCTGATGAGGCAACCGGCGCGGGTACCGCCACCAAGCGGGCCCGCAAGGCCGTGGCAGGCGAACCAGGGGAGGGGACCGTGACCACTACCGCACGGCACAAGACCAGCAACGATTCCGCGCTCGTGGCCCCCGGCCGCACCCGCACCCCCGCCGCGGCGGTCCGCGGCGGCGGCGCGGAGGCCGTGGACCCGGCCGAGCTTCCCGTCCGCCCGGGCGAGGACCCGTGGACCTCGCAGGAGGTGCACGAACTGCACGCCGAGCTGATCAGCGAGCTGGACCGGCTGCAGAACGAGATCGGCGCCGCCGAGGCCGCGATCACCGGGCTGATGCGGGACTCCAACGACGGAGCCGGCGACGACCAGGTCGACGCCGGTACGAAGAACATCTCGCGGGAGAGCGAGCTGGCGCTGGCCAACAACGCCAGGGACAGCCTCGCGCAGGTCGAGCGGGCCCTGGGCCGACTGGAGGGCGTCGGCTTCGGGACCTGCGAGTCCTGCGGCCAGGCCATCGGCAAGGCCCGCATGCAGGCCTTCCCCCGGGCGACGCTCTGCGTCCAGTGCAAGGCCAAGCAGGAACGCCGCTGACCGGGGCGACGCGGGGGGTCGGGCTTGCCGTACGCTCGACCCCGTAACGTCGCCTGACTCGTCGAGGTCGGCGACCACCGGCCCACTCTCCCCCGACCTTCGGCCCCGGGGGACCCTCATCGGCAGCGGAGCGGATCATCAGTACGCAAGGTTCCCCCCAGACGCGGGACGAGTCCGTCCCGACCCCCGCCGAAGCCCTGGAGGAGGCCGTGGCCGAGCCCGGTGAGGTGACCGCTCCGGTCGAGCAGGAGGCACCGAAGGGCCGTCGGCGGATCGGTGTCCTGCTGGGCGTCGCGCTGGTCGCCTTCCTGATCGACCTGGGGACCAAGCTGCTGGTGGTCGCCCGCCTGGAGAACCACGCGGCGATCAAGGTGATCGGCGACGTGGTGACCTTCCAGGTGATCCGCAACTCCGGCGCCGCGTTCGGCATGGGCCAGGCGCTGACCATCGTCTTCACCGTGATCGCGGCGTCGGTCATCGTGGTCATCTGGCGGATCGCCCGCCGGCTGTACAGCCTCCCCTGGGCGATCGCGCTCGGGCTGCTGCTCGGCGGGGCGCTGGGCAACCTGACCGACCGGCTGTTCCGCTCGCCGAGCGCCTTCCGCGGCCACGTCGTGGACTTCATCTCCGTCCAGCACTTCGCCGTCTTCAACCTCGCCGACTCGGCGATCGTCTGCGGCGGCATCCTGGTGGTGCTGCTCTCCTTCCGCGGCAGCAACCCGGACGGCACGGTCCACCAGCCGGCCGGCAAGGGCGCGGGCGGCAAGGACGGGGCGGCCGGGGGCGACGCCGACGGGGACCGGCCCGGCCCGACCGCGTAAGGGGCGGCTCCCGCGTCCGGCATACTCGTACGGGTGAGTACCGCAGCGCAGATCCGCAGCCTCCCCGTACCCGACGGCCTGGAGGGCGAGCGTCTCGACGCCGCTCTCGCCCGGATGTTCGGTTTCTCCCGGACGAAGGCCGCCGAGTTGGCAGCCGACGGCAAGGTGACGCTCGACGGCGCCCTGGCCGGCAAGTCGGACCGGGTCACCGCCGGCTCCTGGCTGGAGGTCGAGATCCCGGCCCCCGCCGCGCCCGTGCGGATCGTCGCCGAGCATGTCGAGGGCATGCGCATCGTCCACGACGACGAGGACATCGTGCTCGTCGACAAGCCGGTCGGCGTCGCCGCCCACCCCAGCCCCGGCTGGACCGGTCCGACCGTGATCGGCGGCCTGGCCGCGGCCGGCTACCGGATCTCCACCTCGGGCGCCGCGGAGCGCCAGGGCGTCGTGCACCGGCTCGACGTGGGCACCTCCGGGCTGATGGTGGTCGCCAAGTCCGAGCGCGCCTACACCGACCTCAAGCGCCAGTTCCACGACCGGGTGACCGAGAAGAAGTACCACACGCTGGTGCAGGGCCACCCGGACCCGATGAGCGGCACCGTGGACGCGCCGATCGGGCGCCACCCCAGCTCCGACTGGAAGTGGGCGGTCATCCAGGAGGGCAAGCCCTCCGTCACCCACTACGACCTCATCGAGGCCTACCGGGCCGCCTCGCTGCTGGACATCAAGCTGGAGACCGGCCGGACCCACCAGATCCGGGTGCACATGTCGGCGCTGCGCCACCCCTGCGTGGGCGACCTGACCTACGGCGCCGACCCGACGCTGGCCAAGCGGCTCGGGCTGACCCGGCAGTGGCTGCACGCGGTCTCGCTCGCCTTCGAGCACCCGGCCGACGGCGAGTGGGTGCAGTTCGGCAGCGAGTACCCCGAGGACCTGCGCAGGGCGCTGGACATCATCTCGGCGGAGAGCTGACATGAGCTCCTTCGCGGCGCGGATCCGGGTGGCCGAGGGCGCGGACGACCTGGCACTGGTGCGGGGCGTCCGGCACGAGGTGTTCATCGCCGAGCAGGGCGTGCCCGAGGAACTGGAGTACGACGACCTCGACGCGACCTCCGAGCACCTGCTGGCGGTCGGCCCGGAGGGCGAGCCGCTCGGCACCGCCCGGCTGATCCACGGCCCGCAGGCGCTCGCCCTCACCGGCGGGACGGCGGGCCGGGTGCTGCTCGGCCGGCTCGCGGTGGTGAAGGCGGCGCGCGGCACCGGGCTGGGCGCCGAGCTGGTCCGCGCCGTCGAGGCGGCCGGGCGCGGGCGGGGCGCCCGTGAGGTCGAGCTGCACGCGCAGGTGCAGGCGCTGGGCTTCTACGAGCGGCTCGGCTACACGGCGGAGGGGCCGGTCTACGACGACGCCGGGATCCCGCACCGGACCATGACCCGGGTGCTCTAGGGCCGGTCCCGGTCCCGGGCCGCGCCGGGACCGGGGTGCTCCTCCGTGCGCAGTCGTCGGCGCCGTCTCGTACCGGCTGAGCAGCGCCTCCAGGCCGGTCGCCACCACCCGGACGGTGAGCCGGCCGACGGAGCCGAGCAGGAACAGCGGCACCAGGTGGTGCAGGCCGTCGTCGTGCCGGTGGAAGATCCGCTCCCGCGGGGCGGCGGCGAGCGTCAGCGCCGACCCGGCCCCCAGCTGCAGGGGGATCCGGCAGCGGCGCAGCAGTGCCCAGACGGCGTCGTCCGGGTGGCTCGCGGCGACGCGCTGGAAGACCTGGTCGACGATCCGGCCGACCACCAGGGTGGCGGCGATGGCGGCGAGCAGGCCGGTCAGCGGCCGGAGCACAGACACCTCGTCGTCGGGCGGTGGGGCGGGACGGGCGGACGACACCCGGGCATAGTCGGATGAATCGGGCGTCTCGGCCCGGCCCGGCCCGGGCGGCCTTATCGGACGCCTACCGGCACGGCGGATACGATCACCGACCATGGAGCTCGGTGGGGCGTGGCGTCGGTGGCGCGGCCGCGGAACGGCTGTCGGACGAAGAGTGCTGGCCGCGGCGGTGGCCCTGGTGGTGGTGGCCGGAGTCGGCACGGCGGTGGCGGTGGCCGCCGGCGGGGACGAGCCCGTCCGGCAGGAGGATCGTTTCCTCAGCATGCCGGAGACGCCCGGCAGCGACGCCACGGTCCAGCTGGACACCTCGTTCTTCACGACCGGGACGGGCCCCCGCCCGGCGGTCCTGCTCGCCCACGGCTTCGGCGGTTCCAAGGAGGGTGAGCGCGAGCGCGCCCAGCAGCTCGCCCGGCAGGGCTACGCGGTGCTGACCTGGTCGGCGCGCGGCTTCGGCCACTCCGGCGGCCGGATCGGCCTCAACGCCCCCGACCGCGAGGTCGAGGACGTCCGGCACCTGGTCGACTGGCTGGCCCAGCGGCCCGAGGTGCGCCTCGACGGGCCGGGCGACCCGCGGGTCGGCATCACCGGTGCCTCGTACGGCGGGGCGGTGTCGCTGCTCGGCTCCGCGTACGACAGCCGGATCGACGCGGTGGCCAGCCAGATCACCTGGTGGAACCTGGCCGACGCGCTGTTCCCGCAGGGCGTGCGGGGCTCGGGCGCGGTGGACGGCGTGTTCAAGAAGCTCTGGGCCGGCATCTTCTTCACCACCGGCTCGGCGGGGGACCTCGGCCCCTCGGGCGAGGCCCCGCGCGGTGGCACCGGGCCGCAGCAGGCCCCGGGCGATTCGGCGGACGCGACGGTCGGCTGCGGCCGCTTCCTGGACGAGCTCTGCCGGATGTACGACCGGGTGGCGACCGCCGGTCACGCCGATCCGGAAGCCGTGACCCTGCTGGACCGCTCCAGCCCGTCCTCGGTGGCCGGGCGGCTCAAGGCGCCCACCCTGGTCGTCCAGGGCCAGCAGGACTCGCTGTTCCCGCTCGACCAGGGCGATGCGATCGCCCGGGCGGTCGCGGCCAACGGCGCGCCGGTCGCGGTGGACTGGTTCGCCGGCGGGCACGACGGCGGCACCGACACCAGCGCCCGGGTGGACGACCGGGTCGGTGCCTGGTTCGACCGGTACCTGAAGGAGCCGGCCGGGCAGGACCCGGCCGGCTCCACCGGGCCGGCGTTCCGGGTGACCCGCACCGGCGGGGTGGACTCCACCGGCTTCCAGGCCGTGCTGCGCGGCGCCTCCGCCGACGCCTACCCCGGTCTGGCGGGCACCGGCTCGCGGCAGGTGGAGCTGACCGGCGGCAAGGCGGGCGCCGAGCAGACCTTCGCCAACCCGCCCGGCGGCGCGCCGCCCAACATCTCCGCGCTGCCCGGCATCGGCGCGCTCAGCCAGGCCGCCTCGCTCGGGGCCGGGCTCTCGCTCGACTTCCCCGGTCAGTACGCCGGGTTCGACTCGGCGCCGCTGGACGGGCAACTGCACCTGACCGGGCAGCCGACGGTCACGGTGAAGGTCGCGGCCGACCGGCCGGACGCGGTGCTCTTCGCCAAGCTGTACGACGTCGCGCCGGACGGCAAGCAGACCCTGCCGCAGCAGCTGTCCGCCCCGCTCCGGGTGACCGGCGCGGACGCGCCCGGCGGCCGGACCGTCACGGTGGCGCTGCCCACCGTCGACCACACCTTCGCCGCCGGGCACCGGCTGCGGCTGGTGCTCGCCGCGACCGACCTGGCGTACGCCTCGCCGGCCGAGCCGGCCACCTACCGGGTCTCCCTGGCCGGCCCGGTCACCGCGCCGACCGTCGCCGAGCTGGTCACCGAGGCCACCCCGCTGCCGGCCCGGACCTGGGTGCTGCCGCTGATCGCCGTCGCGGTGGCGGCCGCGCTGCTGCTCCTGCCGCGGCTGCGCCGGCGCGGCCGGACCGCCCGCGGGCCGGCCTACGACCCGGCGCTGGCCGAGGTGCCGCTGCAGATCACCGGCCTCGGCAAGCGCTACAAGGGCGCCACCGACCGGTACGCCGTCCGGGACGTGGGCTTCCGGGTGGAGCAGGGCCAGGTGCTCGGGCTGCTCGGGCCCAACGGCGCCGGCAAGACCACCACGCTGCGGATGCTGATGGGCCTGATCCGGCCCGACGCCGGCGAGATCAGGATCTTCGGCCACCTGGTGCGGCCCGGCGCGCCGGTGCTGTCGCGGGTCGGCGCCTTCGTCGAGGGCGCCGGGTTCCTGCCGCACCTGAGCGGCCGGGCCAACCTGCGGCTGTACTGGCAGGCCACCGGCCGCCCGGAGGCGGACGCGCACCTGGCGGAGGCGCTCGCCATCGCCGGGCTCGGCGAGGCGCTGGACCGGGCGGTGCGGACCTACTCGCAGGGCATGCGGCAGCGCCTGGCCATCGCCCAGGCCATGCTCGGCCTGCCGGACCTGCTGATCCTGGACGAGCCGACCAACGGGCTCGACCCGCCGCAGATCCGCGAGATGCGCGAGGTGATGGTGCGCTACGCCGCCGCCGGACGGACCGTCATCGTCTCCAGCCACCTGCTGGCGGAGGTCGAGCAGAGCTGCACCGACCTGGTGGTGATGGACCGCGGCCGGCTGGTCACGGCGGGCGCCGTCGCCGAGATCATCGGCGCGGGCGAGCACCTGCTGATCGGCACACCCGACTCGTTCGGGCCGTCGGAGCTGGCGGTGGCCGCCGACAAGGCGGGCGCGCTGGCCGGCGTGGGCTCGGTGGAGGTGGTCGAGGGCGGGCTGCTGGTGCGGCTGGACGGCATGGCGGCCAGCCAACTGCTGGCCGAGCTGGTGCGCCTGGGAGTGCCGGTGGAGCGGGCCGGACCGCACCGCCGGCTGGAGGACGCGTTCCTGTCGCTGATCGGAGGTGCGGCGTGAGCGCCGTTGTGTCACCGGACCACGTCTCACCGGACCACGCGCCCGGGTACCGGCCCGGGCGGACGCTGCCGCTGCGGATCGAGGCCCTGCGCCAGCTGCGGCGCCGGCGCACCCTGGTGATCGGCGGGGTGCTGGCCGCGATGCCGTTCGTGATCCTGGCGGCGTTCCAGATCGGCGGCACGCCGGGGCGGGCCGACCGGACCAGCTTCATCGAGCTGGCCACCGCCTCCGGCCCGAACTTCGCGACCACCCTGCTCTTCATGGGCACCGGCTTCCTGCTGGTGATCCCGGTGGCGCTGTTCTGCGGGGACACCGTGGCCTCGGAGGCCAGCTGGTCCTCGCTGCGCTACCTGCTGGCCGCGCCGGTGCCCCGGGCCCGGCTGCTGGCCCGCAAGTTCGTGGTGGGGCTGGCCTTCTCGGCGGCGGCCGTGGTGCTGCTGCCGACGATCGGGCTGCTGGTCGGCACCGCCGCGTACGGCTGGGGGGACCTGAAGCTGCCCACCGGCGCGACCCTGTCGGCGACGGAGGCACTGCCGCGGCTGGCGCTCGCGGTGGCGTTCGTGTTCCTGGGCGAGGTCGTGATCGCGGCGCTGGCGTTCTGGCTCTCCACCGCGACCGACGCGCCGCTGGGCGCGGTCGGCGGCGCGGTGTTCGCCTCCATCGTCACCGGGGTGCTGGACGCCGTCACCGCCCTCGGTGACCTGCGGGAATGGCTTCCCGCGCACTGGCAGTACGCCTGGGCGGACGCCCTGCAGCCGCAGTTGGAGTGGGGCGGCATGGTGCAGGGCGTCTCGCTGTCGCTCTCCTACGCGGTGGTGCTGCTGGCGCTGGCGTTCCGCGGGTTCGCGCGCAAGGACGTGGTGTCCTGAGGAGCCTGCGGAAGGGCGTCTGCGGAGGGGGTGCGCCTGGGTGGCGTACCCCCTCCGGGGCGCGGCCTACTTGACGGGAGAGTAGACCCGCTCGATCTGCTGGGTGCCGGACCGGGTGCGGTAGGAGCGCGTCCACTTGGTGGTGGCGTCCTTGCGGGTGCGGTCGGAGAGGACGTAGTAGTCCATCTGGGTCTGGCTCGGGGTGATGTCCAGGACGCCGTAGCCGTGCGAGTCCAGGTCGACCCACTTGACGTGCGGGTTGGCCGACTTGATCGCCGCGGCCGCCACCAGCGAGAGGGTCTGCGGGGCGACCTTGAGGACGTCGTCGATGTTGTCCGACGTCACCGAGGTCACCACGAACTCGGTGGCCGCGCTGCCCGAGAGCGGGTAGGTGGCGGCCTCGTTGGGGACGTCCGACGCCCAGGCGGAGTGGATGTCACCGGTCAGGAAGACGGTGTTGGTGATGCCGTTCGTCTTGAGGTGGCCGAGCAGCTCGCGGCGGTCGTGGGTGTAGCCGTCCCACTGGTCGGTGTTGACCGCGAGGCCCTCGCCCGGCAGGCCGAGCAGCTTGGCCAGCGGGCGCAGCAGGTAGTCCGGCAGCGAGAAGAAGGCGACCGGGGAGATCATCACCTCATTGCCGATCAGCCGCCAGGTGGTGTCGGAGGCGGTGAGCCCGGCCTTCAGCCAGTCCATCTGGGCGCGACCGGTGATGCTGCGGTCGGCCGAGTCGACGTCGCCGTTGCCGACCTTCACCTGCTCCGAGCGGAACGAGCGCTGGTCCATCAGGTGGAAGTCGGCGAGCTTGCCGTAGCGCAGGCGGCGGTAGGTGGTGCCGGCGATCGACGGGCGGACCGGCATCCACTCGAAGTAGGCCTGCTTGGCGGCGGCCATCCGGTCGGCCCAGTCGCCCTCGGTGCCGGGGGTGTGGTTCTCGGCGCCGCCGGACCAGGCGTCGTTGGCGAACTCGTGGTCGTCCCAGATCGCGATGGTCGGGACCTGCGCGTGCAGCCCCTGGAGGTCCTCGTCGGTCTTGTAGCGGCCGTGCCTGGTCCGGTAGTCGGCGAGGGTGAGGATCTCGTGGGTGGGGGCGTGCGGGCGCACGACCGAGCCGCGGGCGCAGAACTCGCCGGTCTTGTACTCGTAGATGTAGTCGCCGAGGAAGAGGAAGGCGTCCAGGTCGCCGCGGGCGGCGAGGTGGCGGTAGGCGGAGAAGTAGCCGGCCTCCCAGTTGGCGCAGGACGCGACGCCCAGGCGCAGACGGGAGAGGGCGGCGTCGGCGGCCGGGGTGGTGTGGGTGCGGCCGACCGGGGAGACGGCGGCGCCGGCGGTGAAGCGGTACCAGTAGAGGGTGTCCGGGGTCAGGCCGCGGACGTCGGCCTTGACGGTGTGGTCGGAGGCGGCGGTGGCGGTCACCGTGCCGCTCGCCGCGATCCGGGTGAAGCCCTTGTCGGTGGCGAGCTCCCAGCGGACCTCGGTGGCCGGGCCCGTGGCGGAGCCGGGAACGGCGTCGGGGGTCGGGGTGACCCGGGTCCAGAGCAGGATGCCGTCGGGGAGCGGGTCGCCGGAGGCGACGCCGTGCAGGAACTGCGGGGCGGTCGCGGCCGAGGCCGCGGAGCCGAGGGCGAGCGGCAGGGCGGCGGCGCCCGCCACGATCGCGGTGGCCTTCAGCACCTGGCGGCGGTGCGTGCGGGCAGCGGTCATGTCATCGACAAGGTCAGTCACGGCGGACAGGCTACCGGTCGGTAACGCGCCGCTCCATAGGTCGGACTGACTGTTCGTCGCCGCTTCACCGACGCGTGGCCTCCGCCACCGCCGCGCGGGCGCGAGGCCACCCGGTGGCCATGAGCGATGATGGGGGGAGTCTCCGCCCGCCCTGCAAGGAAGTCCGACCGTGGCCCAGATCCTGCTCCTCCACTCCGTCTACGGACTGCGCCCCGCCGTCCACGACGCCGCCGACCGGCTGCGCGCCGCCGGGCACACCGTGCACACCCCGGACCTGTTCGACGGGAAGACCTTCGACGACGTCGAGGAGGGCATGGCGTACAAGGAGGAGCTCGGCAGTGACGAGCTGCTGCGCCGGGCCGTCGGCGCCGCCGCCCCGCTGCTGGGGTCGGGAGCCTCGCTCGTCTACGCGGGCCTCTCGCTCGGCGGCTCGCTCGCCCAGAACCTCGCGCTGGCCGACGAGAAGGCGCTCGGCCTGCTCCTGCTGCACGGCACCTCGGACATCCGGGAGGACGCGGCGACCTCGATCCCCGTCCAGCTGCACGTGGCCGAGCCGGACCCGTTCGAGTCCGAGGACTGGCTGAACGCCTGGTACCTGCAGCTGCGCCGGGCCGGCGCCGACGTCGAGGTCCACCGCTACCGGGGCGCCGGTCACGTCTACACCGACCCCGAGCTGCCCGACTACGACGCCGAGGCGGCCGAGCGGACCTGGGCGGTGGCCCTGGACTTCCTCGCCGAGCTGGACGACCAGGCGGCCTGAGACGCGCCCCGTGCACAGGAAGTCGGCCCGGCCGACTTCCTGTGTATCGAGCCTGGCTCAGCTGCTACGGCACCGGCGCTGGTACCGGCACCGGCGCTGCGCCGCGCAGCAGGCCGCGCGCGAACTCGGCGACGCCAGCGGGGATGTAGGTCGGAAACCGTCCTCGGCGGGAGCTGGGGGAGGATGGCGGGGTGACACAGCGGAGATACGAGTACGCACCGGCGGCGACGCTGCCGGGGCTGTTGCAGCGGGGCCGGGGGCTCGGGGCGCGGATGGCCGAGGAGGACCCGGCGGCGGCCGCCGAGCTGGTGTACGGGTGCGTGCGGTGGGACTGGCGATGGGAGCCCGTCGATCAGCGGGCGCTCTACCTGGCACGACTGGTCAGGGACCTCGCGCTGCCGGTCGGGCCGGTGGTCGAGCTGCTGGCGGGGGACGAGGACGCCTGTGAGCGGGCCGGCGCGGTGCTGGTGCTGCTGGCGCTCGACGGGTCGGCGCAGGCCCGGGAGGCGCTGCGGGCGTATGTGCGGGTGGGGCGGCACTGGGCGCCGGTGCTGGAGGCGATGGCGGACCGGTGGCCGGTGGAGTGGTGGGAGGACCTGGCGGAGACGGCCGGGGAACGGGCGCGGCGGGATCCGGCGGACCGGTGGGGCGAGCCGTGGACGCGTTGGGGGTGGGTCCGGCCGGGGCCGGGGCCGGTGCACGGGCCCCGGGAGGCGAAGCCGTTGGCGAGGACGGGGAACGCGGAGCTGCTGGAGCTGCTGGCGGATCCGGCCGAGTCGCAGGAGCGCCGGACCGCCGCGCTGGACGTGCTCGACGACCGGGGGCCGGAGCCCGGGGTGCTTCCGCTGGTGCCGTCGCTGGGGACGGCGGACGGCAGGTACGTGCTGTGGCCACTGACCGGGGTGCTGGAGAAGCTCGGCGCCCGGGCGGTGCCCGCCGCGCGGGAGTGGGCCGCGGTCACGGAGCCGGACTGGCTGCGGGCGCAGGGGCAGTGGGTACTGGCCGAGTACGGGGCGGCCGAGGACGTCCCGGTGCTGGTGGCGGAGCTGGAACGGCACTGGGTGCGGCGGCACTGGTGCGGGCCGAGGAGACAGGCCAAGGCGCTCGCCCGGTTCGGGCCGGCGCAGGCCCGGGACGCCGTCTCGCTGCTGCGCCGGTTCTGGCTGTGGACGCCGCACTCGTACGAGCGGGCCGCCTACCTGGAGGCGCTGGCCGCGATCGGCCCGGCCGGGCTGGGCGCGGTGTACACCGAGTCGCTCCGGGACTGCGAGGCGGCGGCGCGGCTGCTGGCCGTCGGGCACGCGCCGGACGGCCCGGAGGTGCGGGAGCGGCTGGCCTACCTGCGGGACGACCCGATGGAGGAGGTGGAGGTCAGGGCCGCCGCCGGGGAGCGGCTGGCGGCCCTGGCCGGGTAGTCCTACAGGCCGGGGATGCGGCCGTTGCGGTAGAGGTCGACGAAGAGCTGGTGGTCCTGGCGGGCCTGCGCCCCGTAGGCGTGCGCGAAGTCGACCAGCATCGCCGTGAAGCCGGCCTCGTCGCGGGTGATGGCGGCGTCGATGGCGTGCTCGGTGGAGAACGGCACCAGGGTGTGGCCGCTGGAGGACTCGTCGGCGGCCGCGTGCATGGTGGCGGTGGCGCGGCCGAGGTACTCGGTGACGGCGAGCAGGTCGGACAGCTCGTTGAGGTCGGTCCAGTCGAGGTCGGTGGTGTAGGGGGAGACCTCGGCGACCAGCTGGCCGCGCCCGCGCAGGGTGGTGTGGCCGAGCCACGGGTCGCTGTGCGCCTGGAGGGCGCGCTGGGAGATGACCGTGCGGTGGCCCTCGTGCTCGAAGTACCCGGCGATCGCCGGGTCGGTGACGTGCCGCGACACGGCCGGGGTCTGGCCCTGCTTCATGTAGATGACGACGTCGTTCTCCAGCGCGTCGGTGTGCCCCTCCAGCAGCAGGTTGTAGGAGGGCAGGCCGGCGCTGCCGATGCCGATGCCGCGGCGGCCGACGACGTCCTTGACCTTCAGCGACTCCGGCCGGGTGCGGGAGGCGGGCGGCAGGGTGGCGACGTACGCCTCGAAGGCGGCGAGCACCTCGGCGCGGGTCGCTTCGTCCAGCTCGATCGCGCCGCCGCCGAGGCGGAAGCGGCGCTCGTAGCCCTCGACGACGGTGTCGCCGTCGAGCAGCGCGACCCGGGTCTGCAGCCGGGCCCGGCGCAGGGTGTCCAGGATCGGGCCGGTGGCGGTGTCCAGGGTGAAGGGGTCGGCGTCGCCGGAGGAGACGTGGGCGGCGATCTGGGCCCGGTAGGCGGTGGCGAAGGCTGTGACCAGCTGGGTGATCGTGGTGTCGGACAGTGCCTTGGCGTAGCCGATCAGGGCCAGCGAGGCGGCGAGGCGCTGGACGTCCCAGGTGAAGGCGCCGACGTAGGCCTCGTCGAAGTCGTTGACGTTGAAGACCAGCCGGCCCTCGGCGTTCAGGTAGGTGCCGAAGTTCTCGGCGTGCAGGTCCCCGTGGATCCAGACCCGGCTGGTGCGCTCGTCCAGGAAGGTGGCGCCGTACCCGGCGAACGGGCCGTCGGCGAGGTCGGCGTAGTAGAGCCCGGCGGTGCCGCGGTAGAAGGCGAACGCCGAGGCGGCCATCTTCCGGAACTTCACCCGGAACGCCGCCGGGTCCTTGGCGAGCAGGTCGCCGAAGGCCGTGTCGAAGACGCTCAGGACGGTCTCGGCGCGGTGGTCGGCGATGGGCTGCGGGTGGGACATGGAAGGGTCCTTTGCGGCGTGGTGGGCGGCCGGGCACTTCTGGGGCCGGAGGCTAGAGTAGGACCGTGAACGTGTGAGAGCTGGTCCGGGCCCCGATGGCGGCTCGGACCACAGCTGTTTCCAGGCACCTCCGTGACCTGTGCGTTCGCCGGCCAGCCAGACAGCACCAGCCTCCGGAGGCCCCGCCTTGAGCGACCAGCCGTACGCGCACCTGCACGTCCACACCGAGTACTCGATGCTGGACGGCGCCGCCCGGCTGAAGCAGCTCTTCAAGGAGGTCGAGCGGCTGGGCCAGACCCATGTCGCGATGACCGACCACGGCAACATGTACGGCGCGGCGGAGTTCCACAAGCAGGCCACCGCCGCCGGGATCACGCCGGTGATCGGCATCGAGGCGTACGTCGCGCCCGAGTCGCGCACCAACACCAAGCGCGTCCTCTGGGGGCAGCCGCACCAGAAGCGGGACGACGTCTCGGCGTCCGGGGCCTACACCCACAAGACCATCTGGGCCCGCAACAAGCAGGGCCTGCACAACCTCTTCAAGCTGACCTCGCGCTCCTACGCCGAGGGCTGGCTGGTGAAGTGGCCCCGGATGGACAAGGAGATCATCGCCGAGCACGCGGCCGGCCTGATGGCCACCACCGGCTGCCCTTCCGGCGAGGTGCAGACCAGGCTGCGGCTCGGCCAGTTCGACGAGGCGCTCCGGTCCGCCGCCGACTACCGGGAGATCTTCGGCCGGGAGAACTACTTCCTGGAGCTGATGGACCACGGCCTGGACATCGAGAAGCGGGTCCGCGACGGGCTGCTGGAGATCGGCCGGAAGCTGGACATCCCGCCGGTGGTCACCAACGACTCGCACTACACCACCGAGTCCGACGCCGGCGCGCACGACCTGCTGCTCTGCGTCCAGACCGGCAAGAACCTCTCGGACCCGGACCGCTTCCGCTTCGACGGCACCGGCTACTACATCAAGTCGGCCGCCGAGATGTACGCGCTGGACTCCTCGGACGCCTGGCAGGAGGGCTGCCGCAACAGCCAGCTGCTGGTCGCCTCGCGGGTCGACACCGAGGGCATGTTCGAGTTCAAGAACCTGATGCCGCGCTTCCCGATCCCGGCGGGCTTCGCGTCGGAGGCGGACTTCTTCAAGGCCCAGGTCTGGCAGGGCATGGACCGGCGCTTCCCGGGCGGGTACGACGAGGAGCACAAGAAGCTCGCCGAGTACGAGATGGACACCATCATCCAGATGGGGTTCCCGGCGTACTTCCTGGTGGTCGCCGACTTCATCATGTGGGCCAAGGAGCAGGGCATCGCGGTGGGGCCGGGCCGCGGCTCGGCGGCCGGCTCGCTGGTCGCCTACGCGATGGGCATCACCGACCTCGACCCGATCCCGCACGGCCTGATCTTCGAGCGCTTCCTCAACCCCGAGCGCGTCTCCATGCCCGACGTCGACATCGACTTCGACGAGCGCCGGCGCGGTGACGTGATCCGGTACGTGACGGACAAGTGGGGCTCCGACAAGGTCGCCATGATCGTCACGTACGGCACCATCAAGGCGAAGGCCGCCATCAAGGACTCCTCGCGCGTCCTCGGCTACCCGTACGCGATGGGCGACCGGATCACCAAGGCGATGCCGCCGGACGTCATGGGCAAGGGCATCCCGCTCTCCGGCATCACCGACCCCTCGCACCCGCGCTACGGCGAGGCCGGCGAGATCCGCGGGCTGTACGAGAACGACCCGGACGTCCGCAAGGTGATCGACACCGCGCGCGGCATCGAGGGCCTGATCCGCCAGCCCGGGGTGCACGCGGCCGGCGTCATCATGTCCGCCGAGCCGCTCACCGACCACATCCCGGTCTGGACCCGGCACACCGACGGCGTCACCATCACGCAGTTCGACTACCCCACCTGCGAGGGCCTCGGCCTTCTCAAGATGGACTTCCTCGGCCTGCGCAACCTGACGATCATGGACGATGCCGTCAAGGCGATCGAGCGGAACAAGGGCGTCAGGATCAACCTGCTCGACCTGCCCCTGGACGACAAGCCCGCCTACGAGCTGCTGGCCCGCGGCGACACGCTCGGCGTCTTCCAGCTCGACGGCGGGCCGATGCGCTCGCTGCTGCGCCTGATGAAGCCCGACAACTTCGAGGACATCTCCGCCGTCCTCGCGCTGTACCGACCGGGCCCGATGGGCGTCAACTCGCACACCAACTACGCGCTGCGCAAGAACGGCCAGCAGGAGATCACCCCGATCCACCCGGAGCTGGAGAAGCCCCTGGAGGAGATCCTCAAGCCGACGTACGGCCTGATCGTCTACCAGGAGCAGGTGCAGAAGGCCGCCCAGATCCTGGCCGGCTACTCGCTCGGCCAGGCCGACCTGCTGCGCCGCGCGATGGGCAAGAAGAAGAAGGAGATCCTGGAGGCCGAGTTCGTCCCGTTCCAGCGGGGCTGCCGCGAGCGCGGCTACTCGGACGCGGCGATCCAGGCGGTGTGGGACGTCCTCGTCCCCTTCTCCGGCTACGCCTTCAACAAGGCGCACACCGCCGGGTACGGGCTGGTCTCGTACTGGACGGCGTACCTCAAGGCCAACTACCCGGCCGAGTACATGTCCGGGCTGCTGACCTCGGTGAAGGACGACAAGGACAAGTCGGCGGTCTACCTCAACGAGTGCCGGAAGATGGGCATCCAGGTGCTCCCGCCGGACGTCAACGAGTCCGACTCCGACTTCACCCCGCACGGGGACACCCTCGTCCGGTTCGGTCTCACCGCCATCCGCAACGTCGGCGGGCCGGTGGTGGAGTCGATGATCCGCACCCGGAAGGCGAAGGGGAAGTTCACCTCCTTCCCCGACTTCCTGGAGAAGGTGGAGTCGGTGGTCTGCAACAAGCGGACCGTCGAATCGCTCATCAAGGCGGGCGCGTTCGACTCGCTCGGGCACACCCGCAAGGGGCTGACCGCGGAGTTCGAGCCGATGATCGACAACGTGGTCGGGGTCAAGCGCAAGGAGGCGGAGGGCCAGTTCGACCTGTTCGGAGGCGACGCGGTCGCCGACGAGCCGAGCTTCGGGCTGGACGTGGTCTTCTCCGAGGAGGAGTGGGACAAGGCCTTCCTGCTCACCCAGGAGCGGGAGATGCTCGGCCTCTACGTCTCCTCGCACCCGCTGCACGGCATCGAGCACCTCCTCGCCGACAGGGCGGACTGCGCGGTGGCCGACCTCGCGGAGCGGCCGGACGGCTCGATCGTCACCATCGGCGGCATCATCTCGGGCCTCCAGCGGAAGATGACCAAGCAGGGCAACGCCTGGGCGATCGCCACCGTCGAGGACCTGGCGGGCTCGATCGACTGCATGTTCTTCCCCGCCAGCTACCAGCTGGTCTCCTCGCAACTCGTCGAGGACTCCGTGGTGTTCGTCCGCGGCAAGCTGGACAAGCGGGAGGACGTGCCGCGGCTGATGGGGATGGAGCTGTCGGTGCCGGACCTGTCGAACGTCGCCGCCCAGCTCCCGATCACCCTCACCATCGCGGAGAGCCGGCTCAACCCGCAGGTGGTGACCCGGCTCGGCGAGGTACTGGCCCACCACAAGGGGACCACCGAGGTGCACGTCCACCTCCGGCGCGGCGGCACCACCACGGTGCTGCGGCTGGACCGGCACCGGGTGAAGTCCGACCCGGCGCTGTTCGGGGACCTCAAGCAGCTGCTCGGGCCGAGCTGCCTGGCGAACTGAGACCGGCCCCGGGAGACGCCCCGGGGCGAGCTCAGAGCACCGCGCCGCCGAGGGCGGGCGGGACGGCGGTGTGCAGGGCCGAGACGAAGGCCGAGATCGCCGGGTGCGAGCCCGCGCCCGCCCGGAAGGCGGCGCGGGTCCGGCGGTACATCGGCAGCCGGGTCAGCACCACCCCGGGCGGGGTCCGCTCCGTGCCCAGCTGCGGGACCAGCGCCACCCCCTGGCCGGCCGCCACCAGGGCCAGCACCGTCGCGAAGTCGTCGATCTGGTGCCGGATCCGGGGGGCGAAGCCGGCGCTCTCGCAGGCCCGGACGGCCATGCTGTGGCAGAGCGTGCCGCGCGGCGCCATGATCCAGGGCGCGGCGCGCTGCTCGGCGACGGTGCCGGCCGCCCGGGCCGCCAAATACATCGGCTCGGTGAACACCGGGCGGGTCACCGCCAGGCCGGGCTCCGGGTCGGTCGGCACCAGGTCGTACTCGTGCACCAGCGCGACGTCCAGCTCGCCCGCGCGCAGCGCCGCCGCCACGTCCGCCGGGTCCACCTCCGCCACCATCGGCTCCAGCCCCGGGTGCCAGCCGGACAGCTCGGCGAGCACCGCCGGGATCACCGCCCGGGCCGCCGAAGGATAGGTGCCGATCCGCAGGGGACCGGCCAGCCCCTCCCTGGCGTGGGCGAGTTCGGCGCCGGCCTGTTCCAGCCGTGCCAGCACCGCCTCGGCGTGCCGGACCAGGCCCAGCCCGGCCGGGGTCAGCGCGACCCGCCGCCCGGTGCGCTCCAGCAGCGGGACACCGGCCTCCTTCTCCAGGACGGACAGCTGCTGGGAGACCGCCGAAGGGCTGAACGAGAGCGACTCGGCGACGGCGGCGATGGTGCCGAGGTGGGCGAGTTCGCGCAGCAGGCGCAGGCGTCGGACATCGAGCATCGGCCCAGCTTACGAGAAGCGTCAGAAATGTGAACTGGACCTGAGTGATGACCGGGCCGCAGGATCGTGGCCATGGAACACACGGTTCTCAAGGGCATCTACGTCCCGCTGGTCACCCCGTTCGCCGAGGACGGCTCGGTGGCGCTGGACGCACTGGAGAAGCTGGCCGGTTCGCTGCTGGACGACGGCGCGGCCGGGCTGGTCGCGCTCGGCACCACCGGCGAACCGGCCACGCTGGACGCGGCCGAGCGGCGCGCGGTGGTCGACGTCTGCGCGGCCGTCTGCGCCGATCGCGGCGCCCAGCTGGTGGTCGGAGCGGGCGGGGCCGACACCCGGGCCGCCGCCGAGGAGCTGGCCGGGCTGGGCGCGCGGGTGCCGGGGGCGGCGGCCGCGCTGGTCACCGTCCCGGCCTTCGTCCGCCCGGGCGAGGCCGGGACGGTCGCGCACTTCCGGGCGCTGGCCGCGGCGAGCGCGGTGCCGCTGGTCGTCTACCACATCCCGTACCGGACCGGGCAGCAGCTGTCGGCCGGCGCGCTGCTCGAACTCGCCGCGATCGACGGCGTGGTCGGCGTCAAGTACGCGACCGGCGGGCTGGACCAGGCGGCCGTCGAGCTGCTCGCGCAGGCCCCGGACGGGTTCGCGGTGCTGTCCGGCGAGGACGCCTTCCTCGCGCCGGTGCTGGCGCTCGGCGGCGCCGGCGGCATCCCGGCCTCGGCCCACCTGGCCACCGCCCGGTTCGTCGAGCTGACCGACGCCTGGGAGCGCGGAGACGTACCGCGGGCGCGGGCCCTGGGGCACCGGCTGACCGCGTTGGCGACGGCCGCCTTCGCCGCGCCCAACCCCGCGGTGGTCAAGGGCGTGCTGCACGCGCAGGGCCGGATCCCCACCCCGGACGTCCGGCTGCCGCTGCTGCCGGCGGGGGCGGACGAGGTGGCGGTGGCGCTCGCACTCGCCACCGGTCTGGACCACTAGTCCGGCCCGGGCCGATCCGGCCGGATCGGCGCCCGGCGGGACCTACCGGACCGGGGCCGGGCTCTCACACCGTGGAATACCAGGTCGCCCCGCCCGGGTCACAAGGCATGATGGGCGGAGGGCGGCTGTGACCAGCACCATCAAGAGGAGTACTCGGAATGAAGATCGGCATTGTCGGGGCCACCGGCCAGGTCGGCGGCGTGGTCCGCGAGATCCTGGCGGAGCGCGCAGGACTTCCCGGAGGCGTGGGTCCGGTGGAGCAGCTGCGGCTGTTCGCCTCGGCCCGTTCGGCCGGGCGCACGCTGCCCTGGCAGGGCACCGACATCACCGTCGAGGACGCGGCCACGGCCGACTACACCGGCCTGGACATCGTGATCTTCTCGGCGGGCGGCTCCACCTCCAGGGAACTCGCCCCCAAGGCGGCCGCGGCCGGCGCCGTCGTGATCGACAACTCCTCGGCCTGGCGCCGTGACCCCGACGTCCCGCTGGTCGTCTCCGAGGTCAACCCCGACGCCATCGCGAACCGCCCCAAGGGCATCATCGCCAACCCGAACTGCACCACCATGGCGGCCATGCCGGTGCTGCGCCCGCTGCACGACGAGGCCGGCCTCGCCGCGCTGGTCGTCTCCACCTACCAGGCCGTCTCGGGCAGCGGCGTGGCCGGGGTGGCCGAGCTCCAGGACCAGGCCGCCAAGGTCGTCGACGGCGCCTCGGCGCTCGCCCACGACGGCTCCGCGGTCGAGTTCCCCGAGCCCAAGGTCTACAAGCGCCCGATCGCCTTCAACGTGCTGCCGCTGGCCGGCTCCATCGTCGAGGACGGCTCCAACGAGACCGACGAGGAGCAGAAGCTCCGCCACGAGAGCCGCAAGATCCTCGGCATCCCCGGGCTGAAGGTGGCCGGTACCTGCGTGCGCGTCCCGGTCTTCTCCGGCCACTCGCTGCAGATCAACGCCCGCTTCGAGCGCCCGATCAGCCCCGAGCGCGCCGTCGAGCTGCTCGCCGCCGCCCCCGGCGTCGAGCTGAGCGAGATCCCCACCCCGCTCCAGGCCGCGGGCAAGGACCCGAGCTTCGTCGGCCGCGTCCGCGTCGACGAGACGGTGGAGAACGGGTTGTCGCTGTTCGTCTCCAACGACAACCTGCGCAAGGGCGCCGCGCTCAACGCCGTCCAGCTGGCCGAACTCGTCGCCGCCGAGCTCAAGGGCTGAGCACGCGGTCGCACGCGGCGGGCCCCGTCCTCGGACGGGGCCCGCCGCGCGTTCCCGGCCCTCGCCCGCGCCCCGGCCGCACCTCGCGCGCACCTCGCCCGCGCCCCGGCCGCACCGCCGCCGGATGTTGCCGGACCGCGACATCCGCCGAGATTCGGCGGGCGAACCAGGGGTAAAGGTGACCCAACGATCGGGCGGCCACGGGCACCCTCACCCCACGGGCCCGAGCGCCGGGCCGACCGCGCCCACCCGGCAGCGCCGCACACCGGCGCCGCCGGATCCCCGAGGGCGAGCGAAAAGAGGTGCGCGATGGACCGCTGTGTCGTCCTGGTGGACGCCGGTTACCTGCTGGGCGCCGCCGCCAGCCTGCTCGCCGGCGACCCGAGCCGTTCCCGGGTCAGTGTCGACCACACCGCGCTCATCACCGCGCTGCGCGAGCGCGCCGAGGCCGAGACCGGGCTGCCGCTGCTGCGGATCTACTGGTTCGACGCCGCCCCCGACCGCCGCCCGATGCCCGAGCACCGCCGGCTCCGGGTCCTGCCGCGGGTCACCGTCCGGCTGGGCGCCCTGACCAGGGCGGAGGGCCGCTGGGTGCAGAAGGGCGTGGACGCCGCGATGCACGCCGAGCTCTCCGAGCTCGCCCGCAACCGGGCCTGCGCGGACGTCGTGCTGATCACCGGCGACGGGGACCTGCTGCCCGGCATGATGTCCGCCAAGGAGCACGGCGTGGTCGTGCACCTCTGGGCGCTGCAGGCCGCCGACGGCGACTTCAACCAGTCCGAGGACCTGGTCGGCGAGGCGGACGAGCGGCGGGTGCTCGACCGGGAGTGGATCGAGGGCTCGTTCACCCTGCGCGACACCGCCACCGCCTTTCCCGCCCCCGGGCCGCGCCACGAGATCGCCAAGATCCTGGCCGCCCCGCCCGCCGCCGTCGCGTCCGCCGCCCGGCCCGCCGCCGTCCCCGCGGCCGAGCAGGTGCCGGTGGCGAACGGGCGCGCCACCGGGACGGCCACCGCGCTGAAGGTCGTGCCGACGCCCAAGGACCTCGCCGGGCGCACCCCCCAGCTGCCGGCGACGGCGGGGCACCCCACCGGCCCGGTGCTGCGCTGGTCGTCGGACCGGGGCTGGGTCGAGCGGCCCGCCGCCGAACAGCCCGTCACCGCCGGGGACGGCCTGCCCACGCTGGCCCAGCTGACCACCGCCGAGCAGCGCTGGGCCGACCGCGAGGAGGACATCACCACCATCGGCGGGGACGCCCACGAGGTCGGCCAGGTGTTCGCCCGCCGCTGGACGGAGCGGCTCGGCGACGTCGAACGGCTCACCGTGCTCTGGCCCGACTACCCGCGCATCCCGCACCGGGTCGACGGCGAGCTGCTCCGCTACGCGGCCCGGTTCGGGCTGCTCGCGCACAAGGACGACCAGATCGACGAGCACGACCGGTACGCCATCCGGGCGGGATTCTGGAAGGAGCTCGCCGGCCGGGTGCCGGGCGGGGACCTCGTCGTCGACGACTGACCCGCCCCGCCGCCCCGGGCGGCCGGGCCCCCTTGTCCGGCCGACCGCGTCCACCGCGTAGAGTCTTCGCTCGTGAGCGAGGGCAAGGAGCGGAGCGTCGACAGGGACGCGATCCGTGGTGCGACCGCTCGGTGGAGCGAGGCGGGCGGATGAGCGAGACGGCCGGGCGGGCACCCGGGGAGGCCTCGCCGTGCTGTGCCGTACGCGACCTGGTCAAGACCTACCGCGCCGGACGCGGCACCGGGGCCGCCGGTGGGATCCGGGCCAACGACGGCATCAGCCTGACCGTCCGGCAGGGCGAGATCTTCGGGCTGCTGGGGCCGAACGGAGCCGGCAAGTCCACGCTGGTCCGCCAGCTCACCGGCCTGCTGCGGCCCGACTCGGGCTCCATCGAGCTGCTCGGCCACGACGTCGTCCGCCACCCCGAGCGGGCCGCCCGCCTGCTGGGCTACCTCGGCCAGGAGTCCAGCGCGCTGGACGAGCTGACCGTCGCGCTCGCCGCCGAGACCACCGGCCGGCTGCGCGGCCTCAGCCGGGCCCGGGCCCGGGCCGAGGCCGCCGACGTGCTGACCGAACTCGCCCTGGAACCGCTCGCCCACCGGCCGCTCGCCAAGCTCTCCGGCGGCCAGCGCCGCCTCGCCTGCTTCGCCGCCGCGCTGGTGGGGGAGCGGCCGCTGCTGGTGCTGGACGAGCCGACCACCGGCATGGACCCGGTCGCCCGCCGCGCGGTCTGGAGCGCCGTCGACCGCCGGCGCGCCGAACGGCGGACCACCGTGCTGCTGGTCACCCACAACGTCATCGAGGCCGAGACCGTGCTGGACCGCGTCGCGGTCGTGGACGAGGGCCGGGTGATCGCCTGCGACACCCCCGGCGGACTCAAGGCACTGGTGGACGGTGACGTCCGGCTGGACCTGGTCTGGCGGGACGAGGCACCGATGGCGGTGCCCGCCGTCGCCGCGCTCGCCGAGCGGGCCGAGCGCACCGGCCGGCGCTGGACCGTGCGCACCAGCCCCGAGCGGGCCCGCGAACTGGTCGCCGCCGTCACCACCGGCCCGGCCTTCGCCGCGCTGGACGACTTCACCCTGGCCACCCCGAGCCTTGAGGACGCCTACCTCAAGCTGGGCGGCCGCCATGGAGGACTGGCCAAGTGACGCTGCTCTCGGTGCCGCCGCAGACCGCCGGGGCCCTGGCCGGCGGGCCCGCCCCGCTGGCCCCCGCCGCCCGGCTGCTGCCCGCGCTGGCCGCCGTCTACCGGGCGCAGCTGGCCCGGGCCAAGGTGGCCCGCATTCCGCTGCTGTTCGTGGCGACCTTCCAGTCGCTCGGCATCCTGGTGATGATGCGGGGCGTCGTCGACCCGGGGCAGACCTCGGCCGCGCGGTCGGTGGTGGCCGGCTCCAGCGTGCTGGTGGTGGCCTTCGTCGCGCTCAACCTGCTGGCCCAGTACTTCGGCCGGCTGCGGGCCACCGGCGGCCTCGACCACTACGCGACGCTGCCCGTCCCGGCGGCCTCGGTGGTCCTCGGCGCGGCCGCCGCGTACGCCTCCTTCACGCTGCCGGGCACCCTGGTGACGGCCGTCGCCGGGGCCTGGATGTTCGGGCTGCCGATGGGGCAGCTCTGGGTGCTGCTCGCGGTGGTGCCGCTGGCCGGGGCGGCGCTCTCCGGGCTGGGCGCGGCCTGCGGGCTGCTGGCGCCCAAGCAGGAGATCGCCACCATGCTGGGGCAGCTCGGCATGTCGGCGGCGCTGCTGCTGGGCGTGCTCCCGGTGGACAACCTGCCGCAGCCGGTGCTCTGGCTGCGCGAGCTGCTGCCCTCCACGTACGGCGTGGAGGCGTTCGCCCGGACCTTCGCGGCCGACCCGGACTGGGCGGCGGTGGCGGGCGACCTGGCGGTCTGCGCCGGGGTCGGCGTGGCGTCGCTCGCGGTGGCCACCTGGGCGTACCGGCGGGCCACCACCCGCTAGGGCTTCTCCGATCGATTCGCGTCGCACCGGCGGGCGGCGGGAGGTGCCGGGCAAGCCCCGGGCCCGTGCGACGGTCCCGCCGCGCCAGGCCGGGCGGGCTCCGGGCGCGGGCCGGTACGGGTGGCGGGTCCGTTCGGGCGGCGGTCGTGAAACGATGGGGCCCGTGACCGTACCGAACACACCTCCGGACCCCCTGCGTGCCGCCGCGGGCACCGACGCGGACGCCACCGCCCCTGGTCCGGCCGCCGGCCGGGACCCGTACGCGCCGCCGCCCGTGGACCAGGCCGTCGTGCGGGCCGCGGACCGGCGGGCGCCGCTGGAGCGGCTGCTGCCCGAGCTGAAGGTCGGTGCGGTCACGGTGCTGGCCTGTCTGGCGCTGGGTCTGCTGATGGCGGTGCTCTGGGCCTGGCTGGCGCCGAAGGTGCCACTGGTGGTCGACGGCAACAAGATCCTCTACGGCGACCCGGAGGGCGAGCAGCGGGCCGGGGCGGACAGCGTCTTCGTGCTGATCGGGCTGGGCATGGGCATCGTGACCGCGCTCGGCGCCTTCCTGTTCACCCGGCGGCGCGGCGGCGGGATCGCGGTGGCGACCGGCCTCGCGGTCGGCGGCCTGCTGGCCTCGGTGGGCGCCTGGGGCCTGGGCCGGCGGCTCGGCCCGGCGAGCGACCTCGTCGCCGAGGCGCGGCGGGTCGGCAACGGCGGCCACTTCGACGCGGACATCGACCTCGGGGCCTACGGCGCGCTGCTGGCCTGGCCGATGGCCGCGATGGTGGTGCTGCTGGCGCTCTCGGCCGCCTTCGGCAAGCGCGAGGAGGACCCGCCGCCGTACTGGGCGGGCCCGTACGACCCGCAGCGGCCGGTGGCCGGGCCGCCCGGCGCGGCCGGTCCGCTGCCCGGCGGGCCGTTCCACCCGGGCCCGGCGGGGGAGCACCCGGGCGACCGCACGCCGCAGGGCCGGCCGTCGCAGGACCAGCCGCCGCAGGGCCGCACGCCGTGACGGCACACCGGGCGGGGGCGGCCTTCGCCGGACCCGCCCGGTGCGCCCCGGCGGTCAGCGGCCGATCGGGGCGGTCAGCGCGCCGGTGACGCCGACCAGGTCGGCCGGGGCCAGCTCGACCTCCAGCCCGCGCCGGCCGGCCGAGACGTACACCGTGGCGTGGGCGAGCGCGCTGTCGTCCACCACGGTGCGCAGCGGGCGGCGCTGACCGAGCGGGGAGATCCCGCCGAGGACGTAGCCGCTGCTGCGCTCGGCGGCCGCCGGGTCCGCCATCGCGGCCCGCTTGCCGCCGACGGCGGTGGCGAGCGCCTTGAGGTCCAGCCGGCCCGCGACCGGGACGACGCCCACCGTGAGCACCCCGTCGACATCGGCGACCAGGGTCTTGAAGACCCGCTCGGGCGGCACGCCGAGCACCTCGGCGGCCTCGCCGCCGTAGGAGGCGGCGGCCGGATCGTGCGGGTAGGAGTGCACGGTGAACGCCACCGCGGCGTTCTCCAGGGCGACGGTGGCGGGCGTTCCCCCGCCGGCCTTCTTCGGCTTCCTGGCCATCGGGACCTCTTCGAACGCGTGAGTGGGCGTGGTCAGTTGGGACTGAACGACTGCCGGGTCAGATCGACCGCGGGCAGCGACGGCAGCCAGCTGAGCACCGCCGTCTCGCGGCGCAGCAGCTCCAGCTCGGAGGTCAGCCGCCGGGCGGTGTCGGGGCAGGCCAGCAGCTCCTGCTTGACCGGCGTCCCGAACACCGAGGCCGCGGCCACCAGGTAGGAGAGCACCTGCGGGTCGTCCGGCAGCTCCTGGCGGCCGACCGTGCTGGCCTCGCGGGCGCCGGCCAGCCGCTTCTGGTACGCCCGGAACGCCCGCTCGACGCCGGAGGCCAGTGCCCCGGCGCCCTCGCCGGGCAGCTCCTCGAGCGTCTCGATCTCGCCGTTCAGGTACGCGCCGCCGGTGTCCACCGAGCGCAGCCGGAACCGGGTGGTCCCGGTGACCAGCAGCTCGTACCGGCCGTCCGGCTGCTCCTGGGCCGAGGCGACGTCGGCCACGCAGCCGACGTGGTACAGCGCCTCCAGAGGGTCCCCGGTGACGGTGCCCAGGCCGTCCAGCGGACCGGCCGGGCCCTCCTCGGGCCGGACCGGCGCGACCTCGCGGCCGTCCTTGATGGCGAGCACGCCGAACCGCCGCGGCTGGTCCTCGGGGAGGGCGAGCAGGTCGGCGACCAGACGGCGGTAACGCTCCTCGAAGATGTTCAGGGGCATCACCAGGCCCGGGTAGAGCACGGTGTTCAGCGGGAAGAGCGGCAGCCGTTCTGTCACGGCCGACAGCGTAGTTCCCCGGACGGCCGCCTCGCGCCCGGGTTATCCGCGCTGGAGCATCCGGGTCGCGCCCGCGGCGACCGTGGTGGCGAGGATCCAGCCGACGATCACCAGCCCGGAGGCCACCCACTGGCTGAACCCGCCGGGGTTCCAGCCCTGCTGACCGAGGTCGACGACCGGCAGCAGCTGGCCGAGCGCGTACAGCACCGGGTTCCAGTGCGGGCTCTCGTCGGCCTTGAGCGGCTGGAGCCGGTGGGCGGCGAAGTAGCCGCTGCCGAGCGCCCAGGCGAGCAGCAGCCAGAGCGCGGCCCGGCCGGGGCGGAAGCCGTAGCCGACGGTGACGTCCTGGACCCGGCCCCAGAGCCGGGCCGGCAGCGGCAGGGTCTGCCGGCGGCGGCGCTGCTTGGCGTACAGCACCTCGCGGGCGTCGTCGTCGGCGCCGTCGCGGCGCAGGGCGGCGGCCAGCTGCTCGTAGGACTCGGGCTGGAACTCCACCGAGGAGCCCTCCAGCCAGGCGATCCGCTGCGGGACGGTGAAGGGCGCGGCCGGGCGCAGGCACTCGTAGGTGAAGCCGGTGAGGCCGAGGTGCCTGCCGTGCGGCCAGGAGTCCGGGGCGTCGACCAGGTTGCCCACCCGGGCGCGCGAGAGCGAGACCTTGCCGGTGGGCGGGGTGCGGCAGGTGAAGCGCAGCTCGGGCGTCTGGATCCGGCGCAGCGCCAGCTCGTCGTCCGTGCCCAGGCGGAACTCGGCGTCGGAGATCAGGCAGGCGTTGTCGAAGCGGCTGTCCGAGAGCCGGACGGCGCCGTGCGCGCGGAACGGCGTGCCGGCCACGCCGGCCGTGACGACCTGGCCGTAGCCGGAGCCGTAGTACGAGCCGGAGGAGGACCAGCCGCCGTCCGCCGAGCCGCTGAGGTACAGGGTGTGGCCGACGGTGACCCGGACGGCGTTGAGGGCGTTCGGGTTCTCCGGGACGGCGTACAGCTGGGCGCCGCGCAGCGAGAGCCGGCCGCCGATCCGGGCGGAGCGCAGGCTGACCTCGCCGCGCGACTCCAGCCGGTCCGCCTCGAAGTCCTGGCTGACGGCCAGGCCGTCGGCGGACAGCGCCCGGCCGAACCGGTCGCCGCCGAGGACGGCCTGGTTGAGCAGCAGGTCGGTGCCGATCCGGGAGTCGGTGAGCCGGACGCCGCCCGGTATTCGGCAGCGGGCCAGGTGCAGGTCGCCGGAGGTGGTCAGGCGGGAGGCCTCCAGCCGGGGGATCGCGCAGCTGACGAAGCGCAGGGTGCCGGCGTCGGCCTCGGACACCAGGACCTTCCGCTCGAAGCGGCAGTCGTGCACCTCGACGTAGTGGCCGATGGTGCCGCCGGCCAGCACCAGCGGGCCGGTGACCCGGGCGCCGGTCAGCTTGAGCGAGGCGACCCGGCCGGGGGCGGCCGGCGGGCCGTCCAGCAGCAGGTGGGCCAGGACCTCGGCGCGGACGGTGCGCCCGGGGCCCCAGGGCGCGTCGCCGAAGGGGTCGTCCAGCGGGGTGCCGGTCCGGCCGCCGGCGCCGTTCGCCGGTTCGGCGCCGCGGGCCCGCAGGTCGTACACCTCGCCCTGGCGGAACGCCTCCCAGAGCCCCTGCTCGGTCCGCGTCCAGTCGTCCGGCGCACGCTCCGCCATCGTTCCCCCGTCTCCCCCGGTCGTCTCGCCTTTCGTATCACGGACTGAAATGCGGGGCCGCCGGTTCCGGCCACTCCTTACACTGGGTGGCGTGATCTCTCGAATCGACCTGCGCGGATCCCTCGACGACCCGCGCGACCTGCTGCCCCGTGCCGACTTCGACGTCGCGGCCGCCCTGGAGACGGTGCGCCCGATCGCCGAGGACGTGCATCATCGCGGGGTCGCGGCGCTGATCGACATCACCGAGCGTTTCGACGGCGTGCGGCTGGAGTCCACCCGGGTGCCCGCCGAGCAGCTCGCCGAGGCCCTGGAGACGCTGGACCCGAAGGTCCGCGCCGCGCTGGAGGAGTCGATCCGCCGCGCCCGCCTCGTCCACGCCGACCAGCGCCGCACCGGGCACACCACCCAGGTCGTGCCGGGCGGCACGGTCACCCAGCGCTGGGTGCCGGTGGACCGGGTCGGCCTGTACGTGCCGGGCGGCCTCGCCGTCTACCCGTCCTCCGTCGTGATGAACGTGGTGCCCGCGCAGGAGGCCGGGGTGACCGGCATCGCGGTGACCTCGCCGCCGCAGAAGGCCTTCGGCGGCCGGGTGCACCCGACGATCCTGGCGGCCTGCGCGCTGCTCGGCGTCACCGAGGTGTACGCGGTCGGCGGCGCCCAGGCGGTCGCCATGTTCGCGCTCGGCACCGAGGAGTGCGAGCCGGTCAACATGGTCACCGGTCCGGGCAACATCTACGTGGCGGCGGCCAAGCGGTACTTCGCGGGCCGGATCGGCATCGACTCCGAGGCCGGTCCGACCGAGATCGCCGTCCTCGCCGACGACAGCGCCGACCCGGCGGAGGTCGCGGCCGACCTGATCAGCCAGGCCGAGCACGGCCCGACCTCCGGCTCGGTACTGGTCACCGACTCGCCCGAGCTGGCCGAGGCGGTCGAGGCCGAGCTGAAGACGCAGGTCGCCCGGACGAAGCACAGCGCGCGGGTGGCCGAGGCGCTGGGCGGCCGGCAGTCCGGCGTCATCCTGGTCGACGACCTGACGCAGGGCCTGGCGGTGGTGAACGCCTACGCCGCCGAGCACCTGGAGATCCAGACCCGGGACGCCCACGCGGTCGCCGACCGGGTCCGCAACGCCGGCGCGATCTTCATCGGCCGCTACACCCCGGTCTCGCTGGGCGACTACGCGGCCGGCTCCAACCACGTGCTGCCGACCGGCGGCTGCGCCTGCCACTCCTCCGGACTCTCCGTGCAGACCTTCCTGCGCGGCGTCCAGGTCGTCGAGTACGACCGGGAGGCGCTGGCCGGCATCGCCGCGCACGTCGTCAACCTCGCGGACGCCGAGGACCTCCCCGGTCACGGCGACGCCGTCAAGGCACGTTTCGTGGGAGACGAACAGAACTGGCACAGCGACTGGACGGTTCCCCGCTCGTGAAGATCGACGACCTCCCCATCCGCGACGAACTGCGCGGACAGTCCCCGTACGGCGCACCGCAGTTGGACGTCCCCGTCCAGCTGAACACCAACGAGAACCCGTACCCGCTGCCCGCGGAGCTGGTGGCCCGGATCGCCGAGCGGGTGGCCGAGGCCGCCCGCGGCCTCAACCGCTACCCCGACCGGGACGCGGTCGAGCTGCGCGAGGGCCTGGCCGCCTACCTGACCACGACGACCGGTTTCGCGCGCACCCGCGAGCAGGTCTGGGCCGCCAACGGCTCCAACGAGATCCTGCAGCAGCTGCTCCAGACCTTCGGCGGCCCCGGCCGCACGGCGCTGGGCTTCGAGCCCTCCTACTCGATGCACGCGCTGATCTCCCGGGGCACCGGCACCGGCTGGCTCTCCGGGCCGCGCAACGCGGACTTCACCATCGACGTGGACGCCGCCGTCGCGGCGATCGCCGAGCACCGGCCGAACGTCGTCTTCGTCTGCTCGCCGAACAACCCGACCGGCACCGCCGTCGCCGCCGACGTGGTGCTGCGGCTCTACGACGCCGCGCAGGCCGCCCGGCCCAGCCTGGTGGTCGTGGACGAGGCGTACGTCGAGTTCTCGCACCGCGCCTCGCTGCTGCCGCTGCTGGAGGGCCGCCCCAACCTGGTGGTCACCCGCACCATGTCCAAGGCCTTCGGCGCGGCGGGCCTGCGGCTGGGCTACCTGGCCGCCGACGCGGCCGTGGTGGACGCGGTGCAGCTGGTCCGGCTGCCGTACCACCTGTCGGCCGTCACCCAGGCCACCGCGCTGGCCTGCCTGGAGCACACCGACACCCTGCTCGGGTACGTGGGCCGGCTCAAGGCCGAGCGGGACCGGCTGGTCGACGCGCTGCGCGGGCTGGGCCTGGAGGTGACCGAGTCGGACGCCAACTTCGTCCAGTTCGGCCGCTTCGCGGACACCCACGCCGTCTGGCAGGCGATCCTCGACCGGGGCGTCCTGGTCCGGGACAACGGCGTGCCCGGGTGGCTGCGCGTCACCGCCGGCACCCCGGCCGAGAACGACGCCTTCCTGGACGCCGTCCGCTCCGCCCTCCCGTCGCCCGCCCCCACCCCCGCAGCGGCGCGCTCCGCGCGCGCGGCCAGTCAGGAGCTGTAACCCGCATGCCCCGCATCGGACGCGTTGAACGCACCACCAAGGAGACCTCGGTCCTGGTCGAGATCGATCTCGACGGCACCGGCCGGACCGAGATCTCCACGGGCGTCGGGTTCTACGACCACATGCTCGACCAGCTCGGCCGCCACGGCCTCTTCGACCTCACCGTGAAGACCGACGGCGACCTGCACATCGACACCCACCACACCATCGAGGACACCGCCCTCGCGCTGGGCGCCGCCTTCAAGCAGGCGCTCGGCGACAAGGTCGGCATCTACCGGTTCGGCAACTGCACGGTGCCGCTGGACGAGTCGCTCGCCCAGGTCACGGTGGACCTCTCCGGCCGCCCCTACCTGGTGCACACCGAGCCGGAGTCGATGGCGCCGATGATCGGCAGCTACGACACCACCATGACCCGGCACATCCTGGAGTCCTTCGTGGCCCAGGCGCAGGTCGCCCTGCACGTCCACGTGCCGTACGGGCGAAACGCGCACCACATCGTGGAGTGCCAGTTCAAGGCGCTGGCCCGGGCCTTGCGCTACGCCTCCGAGCGCGACCCGCGCGCGGTCGGCATCCTCCCCTCGACCAAGGGTGCGCTGTGAGCAAGTCCGCGATCGTCCTTCTCTTCGTCGGCCTGTTCCTGGCCGGCGGCGTCATCTCGTTCTGGAAGCAGAAGATCCCGAAGGGCGTCATCGCCGTGCTCGCCATAGGCTCGGTGCTCTGCCTGGCCTCCGGCCTCATGCGGCTGTAGACCCGCCCCCGGCGCCGCCCCGCGGGACGGCGCCGCACAGAGCCGCTTCGGAACAGCCGAGAGACTTGGACACCTGAACATGGGCAAGAACGTCGTCGTACTCGACTACGGGTCGGGCAACCTCCGCTCGGCCCAGCGCGCCGTCGAGCGCACCGGCGCGACCGTCACCGTCACGTCGGACTTCCAGGCCGCGATGGACGCGGACGGCCTGCTCGTCCCCGGCGTCGGGGCCTTCGAGGCCTGCATGCGCGGGTTGAAGGCCGTCCGCGGCGAGCAGATCATCGGCCGCCGCCTCGCCGGCGGCCGCCCGGTGCTGGGCATCTGCGTCGGCATGCAGATCCTCTTCGAGAAGGGGGTCGAGCACGGCGTGGAGACGCCCGGCTGCGACGAGTGGCCGGGCACCGTCGAGCCGCTGGACGCGCCGGTCGTCCCGCACATGGGCTGGAACACCGTCGACGCCCCCGAGGGCAGCCGGCTCTTCGCCGGCCTGGACGCCGACACCCGCTTCTACTTCGTGCACTCCTACGCGGTGCGCCGCTGGGAGCTGGAGGTCCACAGCGCGCGGCTGCACGCCCCGCTGGTGACCTGGGCCACGCACGGGCAGCCGTTCGTCGCGGCCGTCGAGAACGGCCCGCTCTGGGCCACCCAGTTCCACCCCGAGAAGTCCGGCGACGCCGGCGCCGCCCTCCTGACCAACTGGGTCAACACCCTCTGACGATCTGAGAGTTGCCACCATCATGAGCCGCCTCGAACTGCTCCCCGCCGTCGACGTCCGGGACGGCCAGGCCGTCCGCCTGGTCAAGGGAGCCTCCGGCACCGAGACCTCCTTCGGCGAGCCGCTCGCCGCCGCCCTCGCCTGGCAGAACGCCGGTGCCGAGTGGCTCCACCTGGTCGACCTGGACGCCGCGTTCGGCACCGGCAGCAACCGCGACCTGCTCCGTGAGGTGACCGCCGCGCTGGACATCAAGGTCGAGCTGTCCGGCGGCATCCGCGACGACGAGTCGCTGGCCGCGGCCCTCGCCACCGGCTGCACCCGGGTCAACCTGGGCACCGCCGCCCTGGAGAGCCCCGAGTGGGTCGCCAAGGTCATCGCCGAGCACGGCGACAAGATCGCCGTCGGCCTGGACGTGGTCGGCACCACCCTGCGCGGCCGCGGCTGGACCCGCGACGGCGGCCAGCTCTTCGACGTGCTGGCCCGCCTGGACGCCGAGGGCTGCGCCCGCTACGTGGTCACCGACGTCAACCGGGACGGCACCCTGACCGGCCCCAACCTGCGGCTGCTGCGCGACGTCTGCGCCGCCACCGACAAGCCGGTGGTTGCCTCCGGCGGCGTCTCCTCGCTGGACGACCTGCGCGCCATCGCCTCTCTCGTCGGCGAGGGTGTCGAGGGAGCCATCGTGGGCAAGGCACTCTACGAGCAGAAGTTCACCCTCGAAGAGGCCCTGGAGGCGGTTTCAGGATGACGGAACGTCAGGTCGTACGCGGTCGGGTGGCCGGGTTCTCCCCCAAGGAGGACGAGTTCGGCTACTCGCGGGCGGTCGCCGCGGGAGACCACGTGCACGTGGCCGGCTCCACCGCCTGGGTGGACGGGAAGATCGAGCACGAGGGCGACCCGTACCTGCAGACCCTCGCCGCGTTCGGCGTGGGCCTCAAGGCCCTGGCCGCGTACGGCCTGACGACGGACGATGTGGTCCGTACCCGGATGTACATCACCCACTCCCGCGACGCCGACGAGGTGGGCCGCGCCCACCGCGCGCTCTTCGACGCCGCCCGCCCGGCGGCCACCATGGTGGTGGTCGACGGCCTGATCGACTCCCGGATGATGGTCGAGGTCGAACTCGACGCCTACCGCGCCGGGCTCGCACGCACTCTGGAAGGCAAACAGCCGTGACCCTCGCCGTACGTGTCATCCCCTGCCTGGACGTCGACGCCGGCCGGGTGGTGAAGGGCGTCAACTTCCAGAACCTGCGCGACGCCGGTGACCCCGTCGAGATGGCCAAGCTGTACGACGCCGAGGGTGCCGACGAGCTGACCTTCCTCGACATCACCGCCTCCTCCGGCGACCGCGAGACCACCTACGACGTGGTCCGCCGCACCGCAGAGCAGGTCTTCATCCCGCTCACCGTCGGCGGCGGCATCCGGGCCGTCGACGACGTCGACAGGCTGCTGCGGGCCGGGGCGGACAAGGTGGGCGTCAACACCGCGGCCATCGCCCGCCCGGAGCTGGTCCGGGAGATCGCCCAGCGCTTCGGCCGGCAGGTGCTGGTGCTGTCGGTGGACGCCCGGCGCTGCCCCGAGGGCACCGAGACCGCCTCGGGCTTCGAGGTCACCACGCACGGCGGGCGCCGCGGCACCGGCCTGGACGCCGTCGAGTGGGCGGGCCGCGCGGCCGAGCTGGGCGCGGGCGAGATCCTGCTCAACTCGATGGACGCGGACGGCACCAAGGACGGCTACGACCTGGAGCTGGTCCGGGCCGTCCGCAAGACCGTGGCCGTCCCGGTGATCGCCTCCGGCGGCGCCGGCAAGCTCGCCGACTTCGCCCCGGCGGTGGAGGCCGGCGCGGACGCCGTCCTGGCCGCCAGCGTCTTCCACTTCGGCGACCTGCGGATCGGCGAGGTCAAGGACGCGCTGCGGGCGGCCGGGCACCCCGTCCGCTGAGGACGCGCCGCCCGGGCCGCCCGGGTGCGCGGCCGGCCCGGGCGGCTCCGCTCAGGCGTCCTGCCGCGGGTCGCCCTTGATCAGGGCGAACGGCGCGCCGAACGGGTCCGCCAGCCACGCGATCCGGCCGACCTCCGGGACGTCCGCGGCGGGCATCAGCACCGCGCCGCCGGCCGACTGGGCGCGGCGCACCAGCTCGTCCACCGTGTCGGTGGCGAAGTACGGCGTCCAGGACGGCGGCTGCCCCTCGTCCCTCACCGGGGCGACGCCGCCGAAGCTGGTGGCCCGCAGGTCGCCCTCGGCGGGGGAGAGCACCAGGTACGTCATCCCCGGGGCCGGGAACTTCTCGTTGCGCCAGCCGAAGACCTTCTCGTAGAAGCCGAATCCGGCCTCCGTGTCGGTGGTGTGCAGCTCGGACCAGACCAGCGCGTTGTCCGCGGACACCGCGTCCAGGCCCTTGGTGGTGCCGGCCTGCCAGATCGCGAACTGCGCGCCCTGCGGGTCGGTCAGCTGGGCCATCCGCCCGGCGTCCATGACGTCGAACGGCGCGGCCCGGACGGTGCCGCCGGCCTGCTCGACGGCCCTGGCGGTGGCGTCCGCGTCCGCGGTCTTGAAGTACGTCGTCCAGGCGGACTTCGCACCCTCCTCGGTGAGCGGCCCGATCGCGCCCACGGTCTTGCCGTCGGCCTGCAGGAAGCCGTAGCCGCCCGTCTCCGGGCCGAGGTCCTGGAACGTCCAGCCGAACACCGCGCCGTAGAAGGCGGCGGCCGCGGCCGGGTCCGGACTGCCGAGGTCGATCCAGCAGGGCGAGCCGATGGGAAAGTCGGTGGTGAGCATGAGGTGGTGCTCCTTCGACGGAAAGACGGCCGGGCGGCGTTCCGGAGGCGCGGCCGCGCCTCTTCCCGGCCCGTTGCGAGTCTGCACCCCGCCACTGACATCCGCAGCCGGGGCGGCCGCGGGCACGTCCCCGCGGCCGCCCGCCCGGGCCCTACCCCCGGGCCGCCGGCAGCGGGAACAGGTGGTGCAGCGCGGCGAGCGCGTCCGGCGGGCCGTCCACCGACAGCTCGGTGCGGGCGCCCCGGCCGTGGACGAACAGCACCAGCTCGCCCGGCTCGCCGGTGATCCGCACCGTCGGCGCCCCCGCGGGGCCGGCCGTCAGGCTCCGGCCGTCCGGGTGGCACAGCTCCAGCCGGGCGGGGGAGCGGCGGCCCTCCAGCCGGGCGAGCAGCGGCAGGCGGCGCCAGAGCGCCTCGGCCCGCCCGGGCGGCACCGGCCGCGCCTGCCACGGGTCGCCCGCCCGCAGGACGTCCTCGGCGTGCACGAAGTACTCCACGGTGTTCGCCGCCTCGTCGGCGCCGGGCAGCGCGAAGGGGGAGAGCAGTGGCGGGCCGGCGCGGAACGTCCGCAGCAACTCCTCGTACGGGCGCTTGGCGTAGCCGGTGCGCACCCGCTCGGTCCAGCCGGCCAGCGGGCCGATCCGGATGCCGGCGGCGGCGTCCGGCCGGTGCTCGCGCAGGACCAGGTGGGCGGCGAGGTCGCGGGTGGTCCACCCGGCGCAGAGGGTGGGGGCGTCCGGTCCGGCGGCGGCGAGGAGTCCGGCCAGCCGGTGGCGCTCGGCGAGGGCGTGGTTCGACATGCGGACAGCCTAGGGGCCCGGCCCCGGGCCGGGCCGTCAGCGCAGGTGTCCGGAGAGCCGGACGCCGCCCGGGCGGTTGCTCGCCGTCAGGGTGCAGGTGAAGTCCCGCCAGCCCTGCTGGTAGTAGGTCATGGACGGACCGAACGGGTACCCGTAGTAGGGGCCGCCGCCGCCCTGGCGGGCCTCGGCGGCGGCCTGCGCCGGCTGGCAGCCCTCCCGCATCGCCTTGCCGATCTGGCTGTCGCCGGTCAGCCCGTCCGGCAGCAGCAGGTCGGCGATCGCCTCGCCGTCGTGCTCGCCCTCGCAGGGGCGGGCCTCCGGCTTGGTGACCGTCTTGTTCAGCTGCGGGTGGTCGAAGCAGGAGCCCACCGGGAGGAAGGTGTACGGCACCGTCCTGGTCGGTGTCGGGGTGGGGGTCGGGGTGGGCGTGGGCGTCGGGGCGGCCGTGCTGGGAGCGGGCGGCGGCGCCGGCGCGACCGGCTTCTTCTCGGGCCAGAGCAGCACGGTGGCCACCACCGCGAGCAGGACGGCCAGCACCGCCGAGACGGCGAGGACCAGGCCCCGCGACGGACGGGAGGCGGCTGCGGGGGGCTGCTCGGAGGTCATGGCCACGAGGATGGCCCACTCCGGGGCCCGGTGACAGGCGGTTGGCACAACTCGTACGAGCAGACCGGTCCGGTGCGGCCGAGCGGAGCCCGGCCGCGGACGGGGGTCGGTTAGGCTCGCCCCGGCACGACACGATCCCAGGAGTTGCGGATGCGCGTCGGAATCACCGGTCACCACGGCCTGTCGGGTGGCATCACCGAGATGCTGGTCCGCGGGGACCTCTGGACCCTCGTCACCACCTTCGGCTCCTACGACCTGGTCGGCGTCACCTGCGCCGGCGAGGGCCCGGAGAGCTGGTTCGCCCGGTCCGTGCTGGACCACGGCGGCAAGCTGGAGGTGATCGTCCCCGCCGGGGCGGCGCCGGTGGGCCGCGCCGAGGACCGGCACCGGGGCACCCGGCTGCGGCTGATGAACGAGGCCGGCGCCGTCCACCGGCTCGCCGCCGTCGAGCACGGCGGCCTCGGCGACGACACCGCCCGCGCCCTGGTCGGCATGGTCGACGAGGTGATCGCGGTCTGGGACGGCGAGCCCGGCAGCGAGCCCGCCCACGTCGCCGAACTGGCCCGGCGGGCCGGGCTGTTCGTCCACCGGATCTGGCCGCAGGGCTGCGAGCGGCCCGCCTGAGCCGCGGCCGGGGGCGGGCCGGACCCGCCGCCGCGCGGGCCGGGCCGCGATCCGGACGGCGGCCCGGCGGCCGGGGCCGGGCTGACACAATGGCCCCATGTCCACCACACCCGCCGCCCCCGGCTCCACCGCCCTGGCCCCCGAGATCGCCGCCCGGCTCAAGCGCACCGACGACGGCCTGCTCCCGGCCGTCGCGCAGCAGTACGACACCGGCGAGGTGCTGATGCTGGGGTGGATGGACGACGAGGCGCTGCACCGCACCCTCACCACCGGCCGCTGCACCTACTGGAGCCGCAGCCGCCGGGAGTACTGGGTCAAGGGCGACACCTCGGGCCACGTCCAGCGGGTCGTCTCGGTGGCGCTGGACTGCGACGGCGACACCCTGCTCGTCAAGGTCGACCAGAGCGGCGCGGCCTGCCACACCGGCGACCGCACCTGCTTCGACGCCGACGTGCTCCCGCTCGCCTGATCCCCCAGCCCACCACGACCAGAAGGTGCCGCCCGCCATGGACCTCGAAGCCTTCCGCAAGCTCGCCGTCGACACCCGGGTCATCCCGGTCACCCGCAGGCTCCTCGCGGACGGCCTCACCCCGATCGGCCTCTACCGCAGCCTCGCCGGCGAGCGCCCCGGCACCTTCCTGCTGGAGTCCGCGGAGCAGGGCCGCAGCTGGTCCCGCTACTCCTTCGTGGGCGTGCGCAGCGCCGCCACGCTGACCGCCGGCGCCGACGGCAACGCCCGCTGGCTCGGCGCCCCGCCGGTCGGCATCCCCACCACCGGCGACCCGCTCCAGGTGCTGCGCGCCGCGCTGGAGGCGCTGCACACCCCGCGCCGCACCGACGACGGCCTGCCCCCGCTGACCGGCGGCCTGGTCGGCTACCTCGGCTACGACGTCGTCCGCCGGCTGGAGAAGCTGCCCGACCTCAACCCGGACGACCTGCGGCTCCCCGAGCTGACCATGCTGCTCGCCACCGACCTCGCCGTGCTCGACCACGCCGACGGCACGGTGCTGCTGATCGCCAACGCGGTCAACCACAACGACCTGGCCAGCGGCGTCGACGAGGCCTACGCGGACGCGGTGGCCCGCCTCGACGCGATGGAGGCCGACCTGCTGAAGCCGGTCGACCCCGGCCTCGCCACCTTCACCCCGGCCGGCCCCGGGGAGGTCCGCTCGCCGTTCGGCGGCGCGCCGTACCGGGCGGCCGTGGAGGAGATCAAGGAGCGGATCCGGGCCGGCGAGGCCTTCCAGGTGGTGCCCTCGCAGCGGTTCGAGGCGCCCTGCCCGGCCTCCGCGCTGGACGTCTACCGGGTGCTGCGCACCACCAACCCCAGCCCCTACATGTACCTGTTCCGCTTCCCCGGTCCGGACGGCGCCGCCGAGGGCGGCTTCGACGTGGTCGGCTCCAGCCCCGAGGCGCTGGTCAAGGTCACCGAGGGCGAGGCGATGCTGCACCCGATCGCCGGTACCCGGCACCGCGGCGCCACCCCGCACGAGGACGCCGAGCTGGCCGCCGAGCTGCTCGCCGACCCCAAGGAGCGGGCCGAGCACCTGATGCTGGTCGACCTCGGCCGCAACGACCTCGGGCGGGTCTGCGAGCCGGGCAGCGTCGAGGTGGTCGACTTCATGCAGATCGAGCGGTACAGCCACGTCATGCACATCGTCTCGACGGTCACCGGGCGGGTGGCGCCCGGCCGGACCGCGTTCGACGTGCTGACCGCCTGCTTCCCGGCCGGGACGCTCTCCGGCGCGCCGAAGCCGCGCGCGATGCGCATCATCGAGGAGCTGGAGCCCACCCGTCGGGGCCTGTACGGCGGCTGCGTCGGCTACCTGGACTTCGCCGGGGACTCCGACACCGCGATCGCGATCCGCACCGCCGTCCTGCGCGACGGCACCGCCTACGTCCAGGCGGGCGCGGGCGTGGTCGCCGACTCGGACCCGCACGGCGAGGACACCGAGTGCCGCAACAAGGCCGCCGCCGTCCTGCGCGCCGTGGCGACCGCCAACACCCTGCGCACGCCGACGCTCTAGCGACGCCCAGCAGCGAGGAGGCCACCATGTCGGACGACCGGCAGCCCACCGGATCGGCCTGGGACGTCCTGGCGGGCACCCGGCTGCCGCCCGGCCACCGGGTGGAGATCACCGCCGGGAAGGTCACCATGACGCCGCGCACGGCCGCCTCGGCGGCGATCGCGCGGGCCGTCGCCGCGCAGGCCGGGGAGCAGTCGGCCGGGCGCGGCACGGTGCTGGCCCAGGCCGTCGTGGACTTCCCGTCCGCGCGGTACGGCTACGCGCCGGACGTGGCCCTGGTCGCCCCGGGCGCGCGCCCCGGGGCCGGGGGCCGGTACGGCTGGCGCGACCTGGAGGCGGTGCTGGAGGCCGTCCCGCGCGGTCAGCAGGACGAGGACTTCGTGCGCAAGCACCGCTTCTACGCGGAGTGCGGGATCCCGCTGTACGTGCTGGTGGACCCGGCGGAGGCGGTCTGCACGGTGTACAGCGCGCCGCAGCCGGCCGGGACGTACCGGGAGGCGGAGCGGGTGCCGTTCGGCAACGACCTGTTCCTGCCGCTGGCGGGGCGGACCCTGGTGCTGCGGACCGACGACTTTCCGGTCGAGTCGCCGACCCCGGGTGCGGAGCCGGGCGGCGGCCGGGGGATAGTGGACGGGTGAGCGTTCCTACCCAGTCGCGTGCCGAAGCCGTATCCGCCGCCCCCGCCAGGTCCGGGCGCCGTACGCTCGGCCTGATGCTGCTGCTGACCGTGCTGGGCGCGGTGCTGGTGCTGACCGCCGTCGGCCGGGTCTGGGCCGACGGCGTGGCCGGCACCCTGGAGGTGTCCGTCACCGGCAGCCGGATCTCCGAACTGCCCGGCGGGCTGGCCCTGGTGGCGATGGCGGCGGCGCTGGCGGTGTTCGCGGTGCGCGGCGCCGGCCGGATCGCCGTCGGCCTGCTCACCCTGCTGGCCGGCCTCGGCGCGGCGGCGACCGCGGCCGCGGGGGCGGGCGACAGCGCCGCGCTGGACGGCGAGGCGGCCCGCAAGCTGGCGCTCTCCGGCACCACCGCCACCGAGGTCGGCCACACCGGCTGGCCCTGGGTGGCCCTGGTCGGCGGGCTGCTGCTGGCCCTGGCCGGGCTGCTGGTCGTCCGGTACGGGCGGAGTTGGCCGGCCATGGGCAGCCGCTACGACGCCCCCACCCGGACGGCGCCGGCGAAGGCGGCCGAGACGCCGGCGGACCTCTGGAAGGCGCTCGACCGCGGCGAGGACCCGACCGCGGGCTGACCCGCCCCCGCCCCGCCCCCGATGTGACCCGATAGACGAGCACCCCCTTTGGGCCGACGGTGTGTGGCCCGGCACAATGGAACACGTCAACCCGCCAGGGGCCCGCCGGGGCCCGGCCGGGCCCCGGAGAACCAAGGAGCACCGCAGATGTCGGCAGCAGCACACGGCCACAACCCCGCCGCCTGGACCGGCGTGACCATCTCCTTCGTCGGCTTCGCGATCGCGGGCGTGGCGATGATCCTCCCGTCGGTGCCGGTCGTCTGGGGCGGCCTGGCGGTCGTCGTGCTGGGCGGCGTGATCGGCAAGGCCATGTCGATGGCCGGCATGGGCAAGCAGCCCAGCCCGCACGTCGAGACCGTGGAGGACCGCGCCGCGGCCGCCGCCGTCGTCGCCGCCGCCTGACGAAGCCCCGCGCGGTACCGAACGGCGGGCGCCACGCCCGCCGTTTCGTCGTCCCGGCCGGAACGTTTCGCCGCCGGAGGCCGTTTCGTGCCCCCGGCGGCCGCGTCGTACCGGCACAATCGTGGGCGTGAACGCCGCACCCCTCGTCTCCGCCCGGCCGTCCGTCCTGCGCCGGCTCGGTCCGCCGCTGGCCGCCCTGGCCGCGGCGGCCGTCCCCACCGTGTACCTCGCGGTGGTCGACCCGAACGCCCCCGGCCACTACCCGACCTGCCCGTTCCTGGCGGCCACCGGCTGGTGGTGCCCGGGCTGCGGCGGCCTGCGCTGCGTCCACGCCCTCGCCCACGGCGACCTCAGCGGCGCGCTGCACGACAACGCGGCCGCGGTGCTGCTCTTCGCGGTGCTGGCGCTGCTCTGGGTGCGCTGGGTGTGGGCGGCGCTGACCGGGGGACCGGCGCCCCGGGTCGCGCTGGGCGCCCGCCGCTGGGCGCTGGTCGCGCTGCTGGTCCTGGTGTTCACCGTGGTGCGCAACCTGTCGGTGGGCGTGGGGCTGGCGCCGCCGCTGATCTGACCCGGCGCGGTGTGGACGGTGTGAAGCCGCAGTTGGGAGGCGTGTCGGGGGGCATGTCGGGGGGCGTCCGTTCCGCGAGACGCGCGCCGGGTGGATGCGCCTCGCGCTCCCCGGTGCCGATACCATCGAAGGGCCGGCGGGCCCATTGGCCGTCCGGCTCCTCGCTAGCAGAACTAGCAGAACTGATGGGGGCGCTCGCGTGAGTGTGCTCGACACGATCATCGAAGGGGTCCGCGAGGACCTCGCCGAGCGGCAGGCCGAGGTCTCACTGGACCAGCTCAAGGAGCTCGCCGCCAAGGCCCCGGACGCCAAGGACGGCGTCGCCGCCCTCAAGGGCGACGGGGTGCGGGTGATCTGCGAGGTCAAGCGCTCCAGCCCGTCCAAGGGAGCGCTGGCCGCCATCGCCGATCCGGCCGCCCTGGCGACCGACTACGCGGCGGGCGGCGCCGCGGCGATCAGCGTGCTGACCGAGCAGCGCCGCTTCGGCGGCTCGCTGGCGGACCTGGACGCCGTCCGCGCCGCGGTGGACACCCCGCTGCTGCGCAAGGACTTCATCGTCACCGCCTACCAGCTCTGGGAGGCCCGCGCGCACGGCGCCGACCTCGCGCTGCTGATCGTCGCCGCGCTCGACCAGCCGGCCCTGGTGTCGCTGATCGAGCGTGCCGAGTCGATCGGCCTCACCCCGCTGGTCGAGGTGCACGACGAGGAGGAGATCGCCCGCGCGGTGGACGCCGGTGCGAAGATCATCGGCGTGAACGCCCGCAACCTCAAGACCCTTGAGGTGGACCGCAACACCTTCGGCAACATCGTGCACGCGATCCCGTCCCACGTGGTCAAGATCGCCGAGTCCGGTGTGCGCGGCCCGCTGGACGTCATCTCCTACGCCAACCTGGGCGCCGACGCGGTGCTGGTCGGCGAGACCCTGGTGACCGGCCGGGACCCGCGCGCCGCGGTGGCCGACCTGGTCGCCGCCGGTGCGCACCCCGCCCTGCGGCACAAGGACTGATCCCGCCGCCATGAAACTCGCCTCCCGTCTCGCTCCCGGTTGCCGCCCGCGCGGCTGCCGCGCGCCCGCACGCCGGGTGCTGGGCAGGCGGGTGCGCTACGTGATCGGCTGCGAGCCCGGGCAGGTGCAGGGCCGCCGATGGCGCAGGACGCACGGCCGCTAGGCCGTTCCGACGTCACTGCCGTCATCTGCGAGAAGGACTCCACCATGTCCGAGAAGGACTACCTGCCCGGCGCCGAGGTGCCGGACGCCCGCGGTTACTTCGGCGCCTACGGGGGCCGCTTCATCCCGGAGGCGCTGGTCGCCGCCGTCGAACAGGTCGCCGACGAGTACGAGAAGGCCAAGGCCGACCCGGCCTTCGCGGCCGAGCTGGACGGGCTGCTGAAGGACTACACCGGCCGCCCCTCCCCGCTGACCGATGTGCACCGCTTCTCCGCCGAGGCGGGCGGCGCGCGCGTCCTGCTCAAGCGCGAGGACCTCAACCACACCGGCTCGCACAAGATCAACAACGTGCTGGGCCAGGCCCTGCTGACCCGGCGGATGGGCAAGACCCGGATCATCGCCGAGACCGGCGCCGGCCAGCACGGCGTGGCCACCGCCACCGCCTGCGCGCTGTTCGGCTTCGACTGCACCATCTACATGGGCGAGGTCGACACCCAGCGCCAGGCGCTGAACGTGGCGCGGATGCGGATGCTCGGCGCCGAGGTGGTGTCCGTGACCTCCGGCAGCCGCACCCTCAAGGACGCCATCAACGAGGCGTTCCGCGACTGGGTCGCCAACGTGGACTCCACCCACTACCTGTTCGGCACGGTGGCCGGCCCGCACCCGTTCCCGATGATGGTCCGCGACTTCCACCGGGTCATCGGCGTCGAGGCCCGCGAGCAGGTGCTGGAGCGGACCGGACGGCTGCCGGACGCCGTGGTCGCCTGCGTCGGCGGCGGCTCCAACGCGATGGGCATCTTCCACGAGTTCATCCCGGACGCCGCGGTGCGCCTGATCGGCTGCGAGGCGGCCGGCGAGGGCGCCGAGACCCCGAAGCACGCCGCCACCCTCACCAAGGGCGACCCCGGGGTGCTGCACGGCTCGCGCACCTACGTCCTGCAGGACGAGGACGGCCAGACCATCGAGTCGCACTCCATCTCGGCCGGTCTGGACTACCCGGGCGTCGGCCCGGAGCACGCCTGGCTGAAGGACACCGGCCGGGCCGAGTACCGCCCGGTCACCGACGACGCCGCCATGCAGGCCCTGCGGCTGCTGTCCCGCACCGAGGGCATCATCCCGGCCATCGAGAGCGCCCACGCGCTGGCCGGCGCCCTGGAGCTGGGCCGCGAACTCGGACCGGAGGCCACCATCCTGGTCTCGCTCTCCGGGCGCGGCGACAAGGACATGCACACCGCGGCCGAGTACTTCGGCCTGTACGACGAGACCGGCGGCAAGGCGGCCGGCAACGCCGGCGACGGCACCGGCAACGGGGGTAAGTGACCATGGCTTCGAAGCTCAGTGACGTCCTGGCCGGGGCCAAGGCGGAGAACCGCGCCGCGCTGATCGGCTACCTGCCGGCCGGCTTCCCGACCGTCGACGGCGGCGTGCGCGCCGTCAACGCGCTGATCGAGGGCGGCTGCGACGTCGTCGAGATCGGTCTGCCGCACTCCGACCCGGTCCTGGACGGCCCGACCATCCAGACCGCCGACGACATCGCGCTGCGGGCCGGGGTGAAGATCAAGGACGTGCTGCGCACCGTCCAGGAGGTGGCCACCGCCCACCCCGCGGCGGCGGTGCTGGTCATGACCTACTGGAACCCGGTCGACCGCTACGGCACGGCGCGCTTCGCCGCCGACCTGGCCGCCGCCGGCGGGGCCGGCTGCATCCTGCCGGACCTGCCGGTCGAGGAGTCCGAGGAGTGGCGCAAGGCGGCGGGCGAGCACGGCCTCGACACCGTCTTCGTGGTCGCCCCCAGCAGCAGGGACAAGCGCCTCGCCGAGGTCACCGCGGCGGGCTCCGGCTTCGTCTACGCGGCCGCGGTGATGGGGGTGACCGGTACCCGGGCGCAGGTCGGCAACCTCGCCGAGGACCTGGTCGCCCGGACCAGGGCCACCACCGACCTGCCGGTCTGCGTCGGCCTCGGCGTCTCGACCGCCGCCCAGGCCGCCGAGGTGGCGGGCTTCGCGGACGGCGTGATCGTCGGCTCGGCCTTCGTCCAGCGGATCCTGGACGCCGACGGGGACGAGCCGGCCGCGCTGGCCGCCGTCCGCGAGCTGGCCGGCGAGCTGGCCCGGGGCGTCCGCCGCCGGTAGGCACCCGCGTCCGACACCGACGGCCCGTCGCCCCCACCGGAGGGGGCGGCGGGCCGTCGGCGTGCCCGGCCGGACCCGAACGGGTGAACAAGGCGGCTCCGACGCATCAGGTGGGGTTGACCGGCGTTGAGTGGAGGGACGAGTGCACGAACCACGTGTACGCGGGCGTGAAGCGAACGGAAGGGGTCCGCCGGTGCCGGGTCTGCAGCGAGCCGTCCTGCTGCGGGCGGCGGCCGCCGTGCTGGCCCTGTCCGCGGCGGTCGGGGCGGACACCGCGGTGGGACACGCGCTGGCCAGGCGGGGGGCGGAGCGGGCCGAGCGGGACGCGTACGTCTGCGCCGAGGCGGCCCGGGTGGACGCGGTGGCGCGGGCGACGCGCTCGGCGCACGAGAGCCGCCCGGACCTCCACGACCCCGGGCGCCCGCCGGGCTGCGACCCGAACGGGCACTAGAACACATTCGGGCAGAACGCCATCAGACGTCACTCATCCGGCTTAATTCCTGAATATGGAGGAACCACCCTTCATCCCTTACGGTTCCTCAGGAAGTGAACGTGTTTCCCGAGGGGGGTTTCCCGATGGCCGGCCCGGCAGCGCACCTCAGCCAGACCGAGCCGGCGGCCCGGCGTCCGTGGCCGGCCTGGACGGAGTGGATCGGCACCGCCGCCCGGCTCGGCCTCGCCGTGGTCTGGGGCTGGGCCGGACTGGCCAAGATCGCCGATCCGGCGGAGGCGGCCCAGGCGGTCCGCGCGTACGAGATCCTGCCCGAGTCGCTGGTCAAGCCGGTCGGCTACGCCCTGCCCTTCCTGGAGCTGGCGCTCGCGCTGCTGCTGGTGATCGGGCTCGGTGTCCGGCTGGTCGCGGGCGTGTCGGCGCTGCTGCTGCTCGCCTTCATCGCCGGGATCGCCTCGGCCTGGGCGCGCGGCATCTCGATCGACTGCGGCTGCTTCGGCGGCGGCGGGGCGGTGGACGCCTCGCAGACCGAGTACCTCCAGGAGATCCTGCGCGACACCGGGTTCCTGCTCCTGGCCGGCTGGCTGATCTGGCGCCCCCGCACCAAGTTCTCGGTGGACGGCTGGCTGGCGGCCTGAGCGGCCGCGGGCACCCATCCCCACACCCCTTTCCCCGCTAGTGGATGTCAAGGCGAACAGTGGATGTCAAGGCGATGAGCGAGAAGAACCGAGAAGGCAAGCGCACCGCCCGCGAGCGGATGCTGGCGGACCGGGCGGCCGACGAGGCCCGCGGCCGGCGCAAGAAGAAGCTGGTGATCGGCGGTGTGGTGCTGGCGGTGATCGCCGCCGCCGTGGTGACCGGCGTCGTGGTGCAGAACGAGCGCTCCAAGCCGGAGACCCCGACCGCCGCGCCGGCCGGCACCATCGGCGACAAGAACCTCGTCGTCCCGGTGGGCGCCGCCGACGCCCCGGCCGTGCTCACCGTCTACGAGGACCCGCGCTGCCCCGCCTGCGGCACCTTCGAGCGTGAATTCGCCTCCACCATCGACCAGTTGGAAGACGCGGGCAAGATCTACACCAACTACCACATCGTCTCGTTCATCGACCGGGCGGTGCCCGGCAAGGGCTCCAAGTACGGGGCCAACGCGCTGGGCTGCGCCCAGCAGGCCGGGCACTTCCGCGACTACCACGACGTGCTCTACCGCAACCAGCCGGACGAGACCAACGACGCCTTCGGCGACAAGGCCACCCTGATCAACCTCGCCAAGCAGGTCGACGGCCTGGCCACGCCGGCCTTCGAGGCCTGCGTCAACGACAACACCTACGGCGGCTGGGTCTCCGCGGTGCAGCAGGACTTCGACAAGTCCAGCTACAAGTCGACGCCGACGGTGCTGCTCAACGGCCAGCCGATCTACCCGAAGAACGGCAACGAGGAGATCACCCCGCAGAACCTGGTCACGTGGGTGGACGCCGCCAACCAGGGCAAGAAGCTGGGCACACCGGGTTCGCACGGGCAGTCCCCTGCGCCGACCGGCACCGCGCCGGAGAGCAACAACCCGTCGCCGAAAGCCGGCTGAGGCCGGCCCCGGCCGGTCGCCCGCCGCCCCTCCCCGTCCGGAGCGGGCGGCGGTGCGTCCGGCGTCCGGCCCGGCGTCCGGCACCCTGTTGTTCGGGATCTGTGACCCGCGGGGTGACCGGGGCGGGCCGCCGACCCTGTAGCGTCGGAGCTGCCATGGATATCGCCTACATTCCCAGCCCGTCGCGGGGTGTCCTCTACATCGGACCGATCCCGCTGCGCGCCTACGCCTTCTGCATCATCCTCGGTGTCGTCGTCGCCGTCTGGCTCGGCAGCAAGCGCTGGGTCGCCCGTGGTGGCGGCAAGCACACGGTCGGCGACATCGCCGTCTGGGCCGTGCCGTTCGGCCTGGTCGGCGGCCGGCTCTACCACGTGATCACCGACAACCAGCTCTACTTCGGCGAGGGGAAGAACCCCTGGAACGCCTTCAAGATCTGGGAGGGCGGCCTCGGGATCTGGGGTGCGATCGCGTTCGGCGCGGTCGGTGCCTGGATCGGTGCCCGCCGCCGGGGCGTGCCGCTGCCCGCCTACGCCGACGCCATCGCGCCGGGCATCGCGCTGGCCCAGGCGCTCGGCCGCTGGGGCAACTGGTTCAACCAGGAGCTGTACGGCCGGGAGACCACGCTGCCGTGGGGCCTGGAGATCGACAAGACGCTGCCCAACGGCGAGGTGGTCACCGGGATCTACCACCCGACCTTCCTCTACGAGTCGCTCTGGTGCGTGGGCGTCGCGGCGCTGGTGATCTGGGCGGACCGCCGGTTCACCCTCGGCCACGGCCGGGCCTTCGCGCTGTACGTGGCCGCGTACACGGTCGGCCGGTTCTGGACCGAGTGGCTGCGGATCGACGAGGCGCACACCTTCTTCGGGCTGCGGCTCAACGACTGGGTGGCGATCGCGGTCTTCATCTCCGCCGTCGTCTACCTCGTGATCGTCGGCAAGAAGCACCCCGGCCGGGAGGACCCGGCGACCATCGACCCGACCGCGACCGGCCCGTCCGACGCCGCCGAGCCCGTGGAGGCTCCGGGTTCCTCGGATGACAGCCCGGCGTCTCGCCCCTCGGACAAAAAGGTGGACGGCGAGTCGGCCCGGTCCGTCGCCGGGAGTGCCGACAAGGACGCCAAGAACCTCACCTGACCAGCTCTTTCCCCTGCCACCGGCCGTTCTCCCGACTTCCGCGGAGGGCGGCCGGAGGTGTGTTCGGACAGCCTTACTTTGCTGGAAGTGCCCAGGCCGGAAGGACTACGTTCGGGTCGTCGGACGATCGGACGGAGACCCGGGACCGTGAGCGTGACCACCCTTGAACCCGAGGCCGGGCAACACCCCCGCGTGCCCGCCGCAGGGCACCACCGCGATGTGAACGGCGGCTGGCTGCGGCCGGCGGTGTTCGGTGCGATGGACGGGCTGGTCTCCAACTTCGCGCTGATGACCGGCGTCGTCGGGGGCGCGGCCTCCAGCGGCACGGTGGTGATCACCGGCCTCGCCGGTCTGGCGGCCGGTGCCTGCTCGATGGCGGCGGGGGAGTACACCTCGGTGGCCTCGCAGCGCGAGCTGGTGCAGGCGGAGATCGAGGCCGAGCGGCTGGAGCTGCGCCGCAACCCGCAGGGCGAGCTGGCCGAGCTGGCCGAGCTCTACGCCTCGCGCGGGGTCGATCCGGAGCTGGCGCGCGAGGTGGCCCGGCAGCTCTCCGCGGATCCGGAGCGGACCCTGGAGGTCCACGCCCGGGAGGAGCTGGGGGTGGACCCCAACGACCTGCCCTCGCCGTGGGTCGCGGCCGGGTCCTCGTTCGTCTGCTTCGCGGTCGGCGCGCTGCTGCCGCTGCTGCCGTACCTGCTGGGCGCCACCTCGCTGCTGCCCGCGGTGCTGCTCGCGACGGGCGGCCTCTTCCTCTGCGGTGCGGTGGTCGCCCGAGTGACGGCGCGGACCTGGTGGTTCAGCGGGCTGCGGCAGCTGGTGCTGGGCGGAGCGGCGGCCGCGGTGACGTATCTGCTGGGCATGCTCATCGGCGGGCAGGTCGGCTGACCGGGGCCCACCGGGGCCGCTGACCGGGGCCCGCCAGGGGTCTGGGGCGGCCGGGGCCGGGGAATCGTCGATTGCTACAGCAGGCTGCATGGTTATGCCGTGCAGCGCGTGACGTTCCGCACATGGGCCCGGTTGTGCGGTCGCCCTAGTATCGGCCGAAGAGCCGCCGGTCCGAGGATTCCTTCGGTCCGATCGGCCCCGGAGGATCGAATCGCAGGCGCGATCGTGGCGATCTTGTCGACGGGGGATTTCGGTCCCGTTTCGGTCCTCCGCGGCACGGGCACACTGGAGGGAGCGCGCAGTCGGCAAACCGACTCCTCCCGCTCGCACTACTCGCCGGTAATAGCCCCTGACCTGGGGTCATGTCCGCCATATGGACGAGATGTTCCACTTCTCGGGATCTCCGGCATCATGTAACCTGCACGAAATCGCAGAGGGCCAACGTCGTCCCTATTGCACGAAGCTCATTGCTCAAGACGACGACGGGAGAGCCGATGCTGTCTGCATCCATGCACTCCGCCAACGAGCCCCAGGCCGGCGCCGCCCGCCCGCCGTACGCGCTCGTTCCGGATGCGCGACCTGCTGCTCAGGGCCTGTACGACCCGAGGAACGAGCACGACGCCTGTGGCGTCGGCTTCGTCGCCACGCTGACCGGCATCGCCGACCACACGATCGTCGAGCAGGCGCTCACCGTCCTGCGCAACCTGGAGCACCGGGGTGCCACCGGCGCCGAGCCGGACTCCGGTGACGGCGCGGGCATCCTGACCCAGGTCCCCGACGCCTTCCTGCGCGCCAAGGTCTCCTTCGAGCTGCCCGCCGCCGGCTCCTACGCGGTCGGCATCGCCTTCCTGCCCGACGAGGACGCGGCCGCCGCCGCCGCCGTCGCGCAGATCGAGGCCATCGCCGCGGAGGAGGACCTCACCGTCCTCGGCTGGCGCGACGTCCCGGTCACCCCCGACCTGCTGGGCGCCACCGCCCGCTCGGTGATGCCGCGCTTCCGCCAGGTGTTCCTGGCCAAGGACGGCAGCGAGGGCATCACCCTCGACCGGCTCGCCTTCGTCGTCCGCAAGCGCTCCGAGCGCGAGGCCGGCGTGTACTTCCCGTCGCTCTCCGCGCGCACCATCGTCTACAAGGGCATGCTGACCACCGGCCAGCTGGAGCCCTTCTTCCCCGACCTGTCGGACCGGCTCTACGCCTCCGCGCTCGGCCTGGTGCACTCGCGCTTCTCCACCAACACCTTCCCGAGCTGGCCGCTCGCCCACCCGTACCGCTTCGTCGCGCACAACGGCGAGATCAACACGGTCAAGGGCAACCGGAACTGGATGACCGCCCGCGAGTCCCAGCTCGCCACCGACCTCATCCCGGCCAACAAGAACGGGCAGGGGCTCGACCGGATCTTCCCGATCTGCACCCCGGACCACTCCGACTCGGCCTCCTTCGACGAGGTCCTGGAGCTGCTCCACCTCGGCGGACGCTCGCTGCCGCACTCGGTGCTGATGATGATCCCGGAGGCGTGGGAGAACCACGCCACCATGGAGCCGGCCCGCCGCGCGTTCTACCAGTACCACTCCAACCTGATGGAGCCCTGGGACGGCCCGGCCTGCGTCACCTTCACCGACGGCACCCAGATCGGCGCCGTGCTGGACCGCAACGGCCTGCGCCCGGCCCGCTACTGGATCACCGAGGACGGCCTGGTCGTCCTCTCCTCCGAGGTCGGCGTGCTCGACATCGAGCAGGAGAAGGTCGCCCGCAAGGGCCGGCTGCAGCCCGGCAAGATGTTCCTCATCGACACCGCGGAGCACCGCATCGTCGAGGACGAGGAGATCAAGTCCGCGCTGGCGTCCGAGCACCCCTACGCGGAGTGGGTCGACGGCGGCCAGATCCAGCTCGCCAAGCTGCCCGAGCGCGAGCACATCGCGCACACCCACGCGTCGGTGACCCGCCGCCAGCAGACCTTCGGGTACACCGAGGAGGAGCTGCGGGTCATCCTCGCGCCGATGGCCCGCACCGGTGGCGAGGCGCTCGGCTCGATGGGCACCGACAGCCCGATCGCGGCGCTCTCCGAGAAGCCGCGGCTGCTGTTCGACTACTTCGTGCAGCTCTTCGCGCAGGTCACCAACCCGCCGCTGGACGCCATCCGCGAGGAGCTCGTCACCTCGCTGCTGAGCAACCTCGGCCCCGAGGGCAACCTGCTGACCGCCGAGGCCGCCTCCTGCCGCTCGGTCGGCATCACCTTCCCGGTGATCGACAACGACGAGCTGGCCAAGCTCGTCCACATCAACCACGACGGGGACCAGCCCGGCCTCAAGGCCGTCACGCTCTCCGGCCTGTACAAGGTCGCCACCGGCGGCGAGGGCCTGGCCGCGCGGCTGGCCGAGATCGCCGCCGAGGCCGACGCCGCGATCGCCGACGGCGCCCGGATCGTGGTGCTCTCGGACCGGCACTCGGACGCCGAGCACGCGCCGATCCCCTCGCTGCTGCTCACCTCCGCGATCCACCACCACCTGATCCGCACCAAGCAGCGCACCCAGGTGTCGCTGCTGGTCGAGGCCGGCGACGTCCGCGAGGTGCACCACGTCGCGCTGCTGATCGGCTACGGCGCCGGCGCGGTCAACCCGTACCTGGCCATGGAGTCCGTCGAGGACCTCGTCGCCCAGGGAGTCTTCATCGAGGGCGTCGAGCCCGAGCGGGCCATCAAGAACCTGATCAAGGCGCTCGGCAAGGGCGTGCTCAAGGTCATGTCCAAGATGGGCATCTCCACCGTCGCCTCCTACCGCGGCGCGCAGGTCTTCGAGGCGATCGGCCTCTCCCAGGAGCTGGTCGGCGCCTACTTCGCGGGCACCACCACCAAGCTCGGCGGCATCGGCCTCGACGAGATCGCCAAGGAGGTGGCCGCCCGCCACGCCAAGGCGTACCCCGCCTCCGGCATCCCCGCCGCGCACCGCGCGCTGGAGATCGGCGGCGAGTACCAGTGGCGCCGCGAGGGCGAGCCGCACCTGTTCGACCCGGACACCGTCTTCCGGCTGCAGCACTCCACCCGCAACCGCCGGTACGACATCTTCAAGCAGTACACCGACCGGGTGAACGAGCAGTCCGAGCGCCTGATGACGCTGCGCGGCCTGTTCCGCCTCGACACCCTCGGCCGCACCCCGATCTCCGTCGACGAGGTCGAGCCGGTCTCCGAGATCGTCAAGCGCTTCTCCACCGGTGCCATGTCCTACGGCTCCATCTCGCTGGAGGCGCACGAGACGCTGGCCATCGCGATGAACCGGCTCGGCGGCAAGTCCAACACCGGTGAGGGCGGCGAGGACCCGGACCGCCTCTACGACCCCGAGCGCCGCTCGGCGATCAAGCAGGTCGCCTCCGGCCGGTTCGGCGTCACCTCCGAGTACCTGGTCAACGCGGACGACATCCAGATCAAGATGGCCCAGGGCGCCAAGCCCGGCGAGGGCGGCCAGCTGCCCGGCCACAAGGTCTACCCGTGGGTCGCCAAGACCCGGCACTCCACCCCGGGTGTCGGCCTGATCTCCCCGCCGCCGCACCACGACATCTACTCCATCGAGGACCTCGCCCAGCTGATCCACGACCTCAAGAACGCCAACCCGGCGGCCCGCATCCACGTGAAGCTGGTCTCCGAGGTCGGCGTCGGCACGGTCGCGGCCGGCGTCTCCAAGGCGCACGCGGACGTCGTGCTGGTCTCCGGCCACGACGGCGGCACCGGCGCCTCGCCGCTCACCTCGCTCAAGCACGCGGGCGGTCCCTGGGAGCTCGGCCTCGCCGAGACCCAGCAGACCCTGCTGCTCAACGGCCTGCGTGACCGCATCGTGGTGCAGACCGACGGCCAGCTGAAGACCGGCCGCGACGTCGTCATCGCCGCGCTGCTGGGCGCCGAGGAGTTCGGCTTCGCCACCGCCCCGCTGGTCGTCTCCGGCTGCATCATGATGCGCGTCTGCCACCTGGACACCTGCCCGGTCGGCGTCGCCACCCAGAACCCGGTGCTGCGCGAGCGCTTCTCCGGCAAGCCCGAGTTCGTCGTCAACTTCTTCGAGTTCATCGCCGAGGAGGTCCGCGAGATCCTCGCCGAGCTGGGCTTCCGCTCGATCGAGGAAGCGGTCGGCCACGCCGAGCACATCAACGCCCAGGCCGCGATCGAGCACTGGAAGGCCGCCGGGCTCGACCTGGCGCCGCTGTTCCACGTCCCCGAGCTGCCCGAGGGCGCGGCCCTGCACCGCACCACCACGCAGGACCACGCGCTCGACAAGGCGCTGGACAACCAGCTGATCGACCTCGCCCAGGACGCCCTGGAGCGCGGCGACGCCGTCCGCATCCAGCTGCCGATCCGCAACGTCAACCGCACGGTCGGCACCATGCTCGGCCACGAGGTGACCAAGCGGTACCGCGGCGAGGGCCTGCCGGAGGGGACCATCGACGTCACCTTCACCGGCTCGGCCGGGCAGTCGTTCGGCGCCTTCCTGCCGAAGGGCATCACGCTGCGCCTGGAGGGCGACGCCAACGACTACGTCGGCAAGGGCCTCTCCGGCGGCGTGGTGATCGTCCGCCCGGCCCGCGAGGCGGCCGCGATCGGCGCCGACGCGCAGAGCCACGTGATCGCCGGCAACACCATCGGCTACGGCGCCACCAGCGGCCGCGTGCACCTGCGCGGCAAGGCCGGCGAGCGCTTCGCCGTCCGCAACTCCGGTGCCACCCTGGTGGTCGAGGGCGTCGGCGACCACGGTCTGGAGTACATGACCGGCGGCCGGGTCGTCATCCTCGGCGAGACCGGGCGCAACCTGGCGGCGGGCATGTCCGGCGGCGTCGCCTACGTGCTGGACCTGCGGCCCGCGAACGTCAACGACGGCATGGTGGGCATCGAGGCCCCGAGTGCCGCCGACCGCGAATGGCTGCGGGAGACCGTGCAGCAGCACTACGAGGAGACCGGCTCCACCGTCGCCGCCGAGCTCCTGGCCGACTGGGGCAGCGGGGTCTCCCGCTTCTCCACGATCATGCCGACCGACTACAAGGCTGTGCTCGCCGCCAAGGACGCCGCTGAGCGCGATGGACTCTCCGAGTCCGAGACCACTCGCAAGATGATGGAGGCGGCACGTGGCTGACCCCAAGGGCTTCCTGACCACCGGCAAGCAGCTGGCCGAGCGCCGGCCCGTGGACGTCCGTCTGCGGGACTGGAACGAGGTCTACGTCGAACGCAGCCTCCTGCCGATCATCAGCAAGCAGGCCGGCCGCTGCATGGACTGCGGCATCCCGTTCTGCCACAACGGCTGCCCGCTCGGGAACCTCATCCCCGAGTGGAACGACCTGGCCTACCGGGACGACTTCGTCGGCGCGATCGAGCGGCTGCACGCGACCAACAACTTCCCGGAGTTCACCGGGCGGCTCTGCCCGGCTCCCTGCGAGTCCGCGTGCGTGCTGGGCATCAACCAGGACGCGGTGACCATCAAGAACGTCGAGGTCACCATCATCGACAAGGCCTGGGACCGGGGCGGCGTCACGCCGCAGATCCCCGAGCGGCTCTCCGGCAAGACGGTCGCCGTGGTGGGCTCCGGCCCGGCCGGCCTGGCCGTCGCCCAGCAGCTCACCCGGGCCGGGCACACCGTGGTGGTGTACGAGCGCGCCGACCGCGTCGGCGGCCTGCTGCGCTACGGCATCCCCGAGTTCAAGATGGAGAAGCGCCACATCAACCGCCGCATCGAGCAGATGCGGGCGGAGGGCACCCGGTTCCGCACCGGTGTCCACGTGGGCGAGGACATCACCGGCCAGCAGCTGCGCGAGCGCTTCGACGCGGTGGTCGTGGCCGCCGGTGCGACGACCGCCCGCGACCTGCCGGTGCCCGGGCGCGAGCTCAAGGGCATCCACCAGGCGATGGAGTACCTGCCGCTGGCCAACAAGGTGCAGGAGGGCGACTTCGTCGACTCGCCGATCAGCGCCAAGGGCAAGCACGTCATCGTCATCGGCGGCGGCGACACCGGCGCGGACTGCCTCGGCACCGCGCTGCGCCAGGGGGCGGCCTCGGTCACCCAGCTGGAGATCATGCCGCGCCCCAGCGACGAGCGCCCCGGCCACCAGCCCTGGCCGACCATGCCGATGACCTACAAGGTCACCTCGGCCCACGAGGAGGGCGGCGAGCGGGTCTACGCCGTCAACACCACCCACTTCACGGGCGACGAGGACGGCAACGTCCAGGAGCTGCACCTGGTCGAGGTCGAGTTCCGGGACGGCCGCTTCGAGCCGGTCCCCGGCACCGAGCGGGCGATCCCGGCCCAGCTGGTCACCCTGGCCATGGGCTTCACCGGCACGGACGTGAAGAACGGCCTGGTCGAGCAGCTTGGCGTCGACCTGGACGCTAGGGGTAATGTGGCCCGGGACGGGAAGTTCGCCACCAATGTCGATGGCGTCTACGTCTGCGGGGACGCCGGTCGTGGCCAGTCGCTGATCGTCTGGGCCATCGCGGAGGGCCGTTCGGCCGCCGCCGCGGTGGACAGGTACCTGGGCGGCAAGACCCCGCTGCCCGCCCCGATCCGCCCGACGGACCGCCCGCTGGTGGTCTGATCCCCGGCCGGACCGCCGGCGGCCACTCCCGCCGGTGGACCCGTCCACCCCCAGAGCGCCCGGCACCGCAACGCCGGGAGTACGAGCCGCTCCTCCCGCCAGTGTCGCCGGGCCAAACGCGGTCCCACGGCGCCTGCCCTCTCCCCGACCAAGTTGAGGGCAGGTGCCGCTTTCGTGCGCCCGCCGCGGTGGCGGTTCAGACCCGGGGCGTCGCCGGGGCGATCGTGACGGTGGGGCGGGGGAGGCCGGGATCGCCGGGCCGGGGCGGCAGCCCCCGCTCGTTCCCCCCGGCGGTGACCGTCAGGACGGCGAACACCAGGGCCGTGAGGGCCAGCACGGTGAGCAGCAGGGCGGCGGGGCTCGGGCGGCGTCGGCGCATGGCGCTTGGACGGGCCGGAGGCCGCGGCGGTTCCGGGCCCCGGCCGCGCGGCGGTCTTCGTGCCTCAGCCGCGCGGCGGCGGTTCTCGGGGCTCAGCCGCGCAGCAGCAGTTCCGCGGCCTCGGTGCGCAGGTAGAGGACGGTGCGGCCGGCGCGGTGGCGGGCGGCCAGGCCCGCTCCGCGCAGGGCCGTGAGGTGGTGCGACACGTTGGCGGCCGACAGGCCGGTCCGGGCGGCGAGTTCGGTGGTCGAGGCGGGTGCGTCGAGTTCGGCGAGCAGCCGGGCCCTGGTCCGCCCGATCACCCGGGCCAGGCCGTCGGGCACGGTGGCGCCGGAGGTCTCCCAGAGCGTGGCCACCCCCCGCGGCGGGTAGACCAGGCCGGGCTGCCAGGGCGGGTTCCGCTGGGAGAAGACGCCCGGCCAGGCGAACACGGTGGGGGCCAGGACCAGGCCCCGCTCGCCGTCCAGCCGTCGCTGCACGTCCACCCGGCGGTGGTCGATCCGCAGGGTGTCGCGCTCCCAGCTCACCTGGGGGTGCAGGTCGGCGAAGAGCGCGGCCGGGCCGCCCGCCGACATCTGGCGGGCCCGCCGCAGGATCTCGCCCTCGGTGAGGCGCTGGATGCGCGGCCAGTGGGGGGCGATCGCCGCCGTCCAGTAGGCCCGCACCTCGGCGGCCAGCCGGGCCGTGCCCGCCTCCGGATCGGCCCGCAGTTCGGCGACCAGTGGCGGGAGTTCCCCGCCGAGCCGGTCGAGGTCCCGGCGGACGACGGCCGGGTCGGTGGCGGCCAGCGCGGCCACCGACTGCTCGATGGTGGGCGAGGAGTGGGTCGGCACCGGGGTCAGGAAGTCCGGTACGTACACCGTGGGCAGCCGGATCAGCTCGGACAGCAGCTCCCAGCCGACGCCCTCCAGCCGCCGCCGGGCCTGCCGCACCCACGGCAGGTGGACGGCGTGCCGGCCCGGCTCCTTCAGCACCTCGACGCTGGTGGCGACCTCGGACAGCGGGGAGCAGGCGAAGCGCGTCCGGGCGAGGTCCTGGGCCGAGAACTCCCAGACGAGCATGGCGGCCTCCGGCGAGGATTCGAGCAGGATGGAATCTCTGGGCAGGGATGATCATGCCCGAGAACCTGGGGCCATGACCACCGCGACCGCCACACCCGCCCCGCTGCGCGACCGACTGGGCCTGCCGGACACCTCCGGCCGGACCGGGCTGGTCGGCGCCCACCTGATCGACAGCCTCGGCACCGGGCTGATCCTCGCCTTCACCCTCGTCTACTTCGCCCGCACCACCGGCCTGGCCGTCGCCGCCGTCGGCGCCGCGATCACCGCCGCCCGGCTGCTCGCCCTGCCCACCGCGATCGGCGTCGGCCCGCTGATCGACCGCTACGGGGCCCGGGTGGTGGCGGCCGCCGGCAACGCGCTCTCCGCGCTCGCCTTCGGCGGCTACCTGCTCGCCCAGCAGCTCTGGCAGATCGTGCTGGTCTGCCTGCTCGCCCAGATCGGCCACGTCGCCTACTGGACCGCCAGCACCGGCCTGGTGGTGCTGGCCTCCGCCGAGGGGGAGCGGACCCGCTGGTTCGCGCTGGTGCAGACGCTGCGCAACGCCGGGCTCGGCCTCGGCGGGGCGCTGGGCGCCCTCCTGGTGGCCGGCGGCGGCACCGGGAGCCTGCGGCTGCTGGTGGCGCTCAACGGCGTCAGCTACGTCGTCGCGACCGTCCTGCTGGCCACCTGGCGGCCGGCCCCGGCGGCCGCGCCGGCGGAGGAGACGGCCCCGGCGGAGGTGGCGGCCCCGGCCGAGGAGGCGGGCGGCTACCGCGCGGTGCTGCGCGACCGCCGGTACCTGCTGCTGGTCGCCGTCAACCTCACCTTCGTCTTCGGCTCGATGATCCTGAGCATGCTGCTCGCCGTCTACCTCACCGAGGGCCTGCACCGCGAGGCCTGGGTGGCCGGTTCGCTGCTGGTGCTCAACGGCCTCCAGGTCGTCCTCACCGGCAACCTGGTGGCCGGGCGGCTGGAGCGGTTCCGGCCGACCAGGGTGCTCACCGCCGCCTCGCTCCTCAACGCCCTCGCCTTCGGCGGCTTCGCCCTGGTGGCCGCCGCCCCCGGCTGGGCCGTCCTCGCCGCGCTCTACGCCGCGATGTTCCTCTACAACCTCGCCGAGACCATGGCCACCCCCTTCCGGGAGGAGCTCAGCGTCTCGCTCGCCGAACCCGGGCTGCGCGGCCGCTACCTGGCGGTCTACCAACTGTCCTGGAACATCGGCCAGGCCGTCGCTCCCGCCCTGCTCACCCTGCTGCTGGGGCGCGGCGCCGCCTGGCCGTGGCTGTTCCTGCTGGTCCTGAGCCTGGCCGCGGTACCCGGGCTGCTACGCCTGGAACGCGATCGCTGACGGACTGTTGTTTGTCCGTGTCAGATGGCAGACTGCGGCCGACGGCCGGGGGGCTGCGCGACGTGCGGAGGGTGACGCGATGAGCATGACTCAGGCAGGCGGAGGTGCCACGGTACGGCGCCTGCTACTGGGGTCCCAACTGCGAAGGCTGCGGGAGGCCAGAGGCGTCAGCCGGGAGGAGGCCGGGTACTCGATCCGCGCCTCCGAGTCGAAGATCAGCCGGATGGAACTCGGCCGGGTCGGCTTCAAGGAGCGGGACGTCGCCGACCTGCTCACGCTGTACGGGGTCGAGGCCGAGCAGGAGCGGGCCTCGGTGCTCGGGCTGGTCCGCGACGCCAACGCGACTTCCTGGTGGCACGGTTACGGCGACGTGCTGCCGGGCTGGTTCCAGACCTACCTCGGCCTGGAGGAGGCCGCCACCGAGATCCGCAGCTACGAGGTGCAGTTCGTCCACGGGCTGCTGCAGACCGCCGACTACGCGCGGGCGGTGATCACCCACGGCGGCCACGTCACCGAGGCCGACGAGGTCGAGCGGCGGGTCGAGGTCCGGCTGAAACGCCAGCGGGTGCTCACCGCCGACCGGGCGCCGCGACTGCTCGCCGTCCTGGACGAGGCCGCACTGCGCCGCCCCTGGGGCGGGCCCGAGCTGATGCGGGCGCAGATCGACCGGCTGCTGGAGCTGACCGAACTGCCCAACGTCGTGCTCCAGGTGATGCCGCTGCGCTTCGGCGGGCTGCGCGCCGAGGGCGGCGCCTTCTCGGTACTGAGCTTCGCCGAACCGGAGCTCGCGGACGTCGTCTACCTGGAGCAGTTCACCACCGCGCTCTACCTGGACAAGCCCGCCGAGGTGGCCGAGTACTCCGGCGCGGCGGACGGTCTGGTGGCCGACAGCCTCACCCCCGAGCTGACCCGGGAACTTCTTCGCTCCGTACGCCAAGAACTGTGAGCCGTCAGTACGATGAGCCCTGATCAGATCTGATCGAGGAGAGCCTGCGGGCTTTCCCGCAGCTTTCCCGAATCAGCACGAGAGGGATCAGATGTCGTACCTTTCCGAGTTGGCGCTGCAGTACATCGACGGCGAGTGGCGGACCGGCAGCGGCTCCTGGGACATCGTCGACGTCGACCCCTACACCGGCGACAAGCTCGCCACCATCACCGTCGCCACCGTCGAGGAGGTCGACCGGGCGTACCGCGCGGCCGAGCGGGCGCAGAAGGAGTGGGCCGCCACCAACCCCTACGCGCGCCGGCTGGTCTTCGAGCGCGCGCTGCGCATCGTCGAGGAGCGCGAGGCGGAGATCACCGAGGCGATCATGGCCGAGCTGGGCGGCACCGCCCTCAAGGCCGGGTTCGAACTCTCCCTCACCAAGGACATGCTGCGCGAGTCGATGCAGCTGTCGCTGCGCGCCGAGGGCCGGCTGCTGCCCTCGCCGGTGGAGGGCAAGGAGAACCGCCTGTACCGCCTCCCGGTCGGGGTGGTCGGTGTGATCAGCCCGTTCAACTTCCCGCTGTTCCTGTCGCTGAAGGCGGTCGCGCCGGCCCTCGCGCTCGGCAACGGCGTGGTGCTCAAGCCGCACCAGGAGACCCCGGTGGTCGGTGGCACGCTGATCGCCAGGATCTTCGAGGAGGCGGGCCTGCCGGCCGGTCTGCTGAACGTCGTCATCACCGACATCGCCGAGATCGGGGACGCCTTCATCGAGCACCCCGTCCCCAAGGTGATCTCCTTCACCGGCTCGGACAAGGTCGGCCGGCACGTCGCCACCGTCGCCGCCTCGCACTTCAAGCGCACGGTGCTGGAGCTCGGCGGCAACAGCGCGCTGATCGTGCTCGACGACGCCGACCTGGACTACGCGGTCGACGCCGCGGTGTTCAGCCGCTTCGCCCACCAGGGCCAGGTCTGCATGGCGGCCAACCGGGTGCTGGTCGACCGCAGCGTCGAGGCGGAGTTCACCGAGCGGTTCGTCCGCAAGGTCGCCACGCTGCGGGTCGGCGACCCGAAGGACCCGGCCACCCAGATCGGCCCGCTGATCAACCCGGTGCAGGCCGACGCCATCACCGCCCAGGTCGACCAGGCGATCGCCGGCGGGGCCACCGCCCTGCTGCGCGGTGAGACCAACGGCAGCCTGATGGACCCGGTCGTGCTCGGCGGCCTGCCGGCCGGCGCGCCGATCCTGCAGCGCGAACTCTTCGGCCCGGTCGTCCTGGTGGTGCCGTTCGACGGTGAGGACGAGGCGGTCCGGATCGCCAACGACACCCCCTTCGGGCTCAGCGGCGCCGTGCACACGGCCGACGTGGAGCGCGGTGTGCGGGTGGCGCAGCGGATCGAGACCGGCATGATCCACGTCAACGACGGGACCATCGCCGACGAGGCCGTGGTGCCGTTCGGCGGCGAGAAGAACTCCGGGGTGGGCCGCCTCAACGGCGAGTCCACGGTGGACGCCTTCACCACGGTGAAGTGGATCTCCATCCAGCACGGGCGCAGCCGCTTCCCGTTCTGACCCCTCGGGCCCGCCGGGCCGGACGCGGGCGCCCTGCCACCCGGACCACCGGTGGCGGGGGCCCCGCCCGCCGCGCGGGCGCCCGGGCTCAGCGGGGGTAGCGGATCAGCTCGGTGGTGGTGAGCTCGAAGGCGAACGGCTCCGGGACGGGCACCCGGTCGCCGAACCCGCCGCTCCACCGGCGGCGGTAGACGCCGTTGCCGGGTTCGGAGTGGAGGGTGAGCGTGCCGTCGCGCGGGTCGATCACCAGGTACAGCGGGATCTGCATCAGCGGGTAGTCGCGGACCTTGCCGACCAGGTCGTTCTCCGGATTCGAGGGCGAGACGATCTCGACCGCGATCGCCGCCAGCTCTGCCGGGACGTCGTTGCCGGCGAGCTCGACCACCGAGACCGGGATGTAGGTGAGGTCCGGATTGCGCAGCTTGCCGACGTTCGGCGAGGCGAGGTCGGTGTTCTCGCTGGGCATCAGGTCGGACGGCCGGTGCGCGTCGAACTGCTCCCGGACGATCAGCAGGTTGCGTTGGTGGATCACCGACGGCCCCGCCATCATGATGATCTCGTCGCCGGAGATCTCGATCTTCCACCCCGACGGCGGAGTCAGGCCCTGCGCGTACGCCAGGAGCTGGGCATGTCGTTCGGGGACACGGAACTCGGTCATGCCGCCATCCTCCCACCGCGACGGGCCCGCCGGGCCGGACGCGGGCGCCCCGCCACCGGGGAAGGGGTGGCGGGGCGGTCGCGGCGGTCGTGGGGCGGGCGGGGTCAGAACACCGGGCGGCCGGCCCGGACCAGGCGCCAGGACTCGGCGGCGAAGTCGGCCGGGTCGATGACGCCCCGGGCCTTCACCCAGGCGATCATCGCGTTGCGGATCTCGTCCGAGTTGGCCCACACCTTCGGGGCGGCCGCGACGTGCGGGAAGTTGCCGCCGCCGTTGGCACGGTAGTTGTTCACCGCGAGGACGAACTGGGCGGCGGGGTCGACCGGCTTGCCCTCGAAGGTGAGGTTGACGATCCGCGAGCCGGCCGGCTGGGCGATGTCGATGTCGTAGCCCAGGCCGTACACCGAGTCGTAGTTGTAGTCCGGGGTGTTCTGCGCGTTGGTCAGGGTGGCCTTGTCGACCGGCGCGTCCGGGGCGAGCTGGTTGTAGTACCGGGCCGAGAACTCCAGGTAGTCCTTGAGCTGGGCGCCCGTCAGGATGCGGGCCTCCAGGGTGTTCTCGTAGATGTACAGGCCCGCCGCGTCGCGCAGCTTGACCTGGCCGGACGGGATCACGGCGGTGCGGTTGAAGGGCGCGGCCTGCGCGAGCACCGGCAGCTTGGCGTACTGGCCGCCGGCCAGCGCCTCCTTGACCACGTCGGCCTGGACGCGGCCGATCAGGTCGATGATCGGGACGTCCCGGAACGGCGCCTCGGCGATCGACAGCTCGATCTTCGCGGTGCCGATGACCTGGTTGACGTACTCGACCACCTTCTTGTGCTGGTCGGTCATCAGGCCGACGATCTCCGGGTCCTCCGGGACGGTGTTGGAGTTCAGCACCCGGGAGGAGAGCGAGACCACCTTCCAGGCGCCGTTGTCCAGCTCCACCTCGAAGTCGAAGCAGGTCAGCCGCTGGCCCCAGCAGAGCGGCTCGGAGAGCACGACCGTCCGGCCGGTCTCCTTGTTGACGACCAGCCGCTGCGGGATCTCCTTGTGCGCGTGGCCCACCAGGACGGCGTCGATGCCCGCGACCTGCTCGGCCAGCGCGACCGAGGCGTTCTCCGCCCACGGCAGCTGGTCGCCGTAGGAGGTGGCCTCGTCCATGCCGGAGTGGCAGGCCACCACGACGACGTCCGCGCCGGCCGCGCGGACCTTGGGCACCCAGACCTTCGCGGTCTCCACGATGCCGGGGAAGGTCATCTTGCCGGCGACGTTAGCCTTGTCCCAGATCGCGATGCCCGGGTTGGTCAGGCCCAGGATGCCGACCTTGAGGGCCGGGCCGTTGCCCAGCCGCAGCTTGCGGATCACGTACGGCGGGAAGGCCGGCTTGTCGGTGCGGGCGTTCAGCGCGTTGGCGCCCAGCAGCGGGAAGTCCAGCTGCTCCTCGTAGGCGCGCAGGGTGTCGATGCCGTAGTTGAACTCGTGGTTGCCGAGCGCCGCGGCCGTGTACTCCATGGTGTTCATGGCGAGCGCCATCGGGTGCTCGGGCGCGGTGTCTGCCTCGGTGGCGATCGGGTCGACCCGGGCGTAGTAGTAGGTCAGCTGGGTGCCCTGGATGGTGTCGCCGGCGTCGATCAGCAGGGTGCGGTCCCAGCCCTTCTCCTCGCGGACCTGCTTGGCCAGCGTGGAGATCTTGGCGAGGCCGACCTCGTTGTGCGCCTTGTCGGCGTAGACCGCGTCGGTGAAGTAGTCCCAGTTGAGCACCCGGCCGTGCAGGTCGGTGGTGCCCATGACCGTGAAGGCCTGCTTCTTGGCCCGCCCCTTGGCGCGGGCCTCGTCCGGGCCCGCCGCCGCGGCGGGCGTGGCGGCGACGAGGCCGGCGCCGCCGGCCAGGGCGGCGCCGGCGGCGGTGGCGGCGGACCGGGCGACGAAGTCACGACGGTTCAGAGGCATGGACGGCTCTCCCGGGTGGGGACGGCGAATGGGTCGTCAGGTGTGGTGACGCGCGTAGAGGTACGCGCGTAGAAGTGTGCCGCGCGACCCGGCCGATGGGTAGCCCCGAAACGTTTCCAGCAGGTGAGATCTTGGCGACTCGTTCGTGACACCGCCGCACCGGCATCGCGCACCGTACCCGCCGCGGCCGCGGAACAGGTCACCCGCCGCGGCCGGAAAAGCGGCCACCCGCCGCGCCGGCGGACGGACGCGGCGGGCGGGTGGCCGAAGGACGGGCGCGGGGCCTAGATGTACCCCTCGCGGACCGCGTGGGCGACCGCGTGGGCCCGATTGCGCAACTGCAGCCGGGTCGTCAACCCGTGCAGGACGTTCTTGACCGTGCGCTCGGAGTACGACAACCGGGCCGCGATCTCACCCGTGTCCCAGCCCTCGGCGACCAGCCGCAGCACGTCCGACTCCCGCTCGGACAGCCCCGACGGCGCATGGCCCGGCATCCCCTGGACGCTCCGCTGCAACCGGCCCACCTGGCTGATCAGCCGCCCCAGCAGGTCCGCCGGCAGATCACCGTCACCCCGGGCCGCCGCCAGCACCGCCCGGCCCAGCCGCTCGGCGGTGGCCTCCCGGCGCCAGATGATCGCGGCCACGCCGCACTCCACCGCCTCCAGCAGCTCGGCCTCGCGCATCCGCTCGACGACCAGCACCACCCGCTGCTCGGCACCGCGCACCAGCCGCCGCAGGTTCGCCATCACGGCGGCGTCCGCCGACTCGGCCAGCAGCACGGTGACCGCCCCCGGTGTGGTCGGCGCACCCGGCGCCGGATCCAACAGCTCCAGCCCCGGGTGACGGCGCAGCTGCGCCTCCGCCCCGGCCCGCGAGATCGGGTCCGCGGCCTGGACGACGACGCTGGTCCGGCCACCGCTGGACGGGGGAGCGGCGGACGGGGCGACGTGCCGGGCGGACATCGGACGCTGCGGCGGCACCATCCGCTGGCCCGCCGACGCGGGAGCGTGCCTGGGCACGGCCCGGCGTTCGTGGTCGGTGTGCAGGACAGTCAAGCTGGCCCCCTCCTGGAAAATCCCCGGCTCGCGGCCGGACGGCCGGTGCGCCGCGTCCAGGCCCTTGCAGGGCCCGGCGGGCACAGGCGTGCGGCGTGCGATGCGGGAACGACGACGGCCCCCCGGTAGGCTCCATGGTCCCCGCCACGGGCGGCCACGGCCATCGTGGTCCACCACGAGATCGGCCACCCGACGGCAACGGAGCAGCGCAGCGCCGCGCGGACACGCGGACGACGGGCGCGGCCCCGGCCCGGGCGGGGGCGGTGCGGGGCGCGGAGGGCAGCCGGACGGATCGGGCGGGGGTGGGGTGCGGAGCGGCTCCGAAAGGGGTGCGACGAGAATCACAGCTCTAACCGAGCCGCTGACACGGCGTCAAGCCGTTTCCCTGCACAACGGGGAAAAGTGCCCGTCCGGTCATCGGCGGGCGTCGCGGGAGGGAAGCAGATGAGTACCGTCAGGACGCGCCGACACCAGCAGGACCGGACCGTCGCCGCACCACCGCACCTCGCGGCCCGCGACCCCCAGCTGCGCCGGATCGCCGCCCTCGCCACCCGTGCCCGGACCGGCACCGGCGGCGTCCTACTGGTCACCGGCGCCGCCGGCACCGGCCGCAGCGCCCTGCTCGCCGAAGCCGCCCGCCGCGAGGCCGCCCACGGCACCACCGTGCTGTGGGCCCGCTGCTCCGTCGACGAGGCCACCACCCCCTACGCCGCCGCCCGCCAGCTGTTCGAGGCCGCCCCCGGCCAGGGCACACCGCCCCCCGGGGCCGGCCGCACCGCCCCCGGCACCGGCACCGACACCGACACCGACCTCTGGGCCCTGCTGCGCCTGCACGCCGCCCACAGCCCCGTCCTGCTCGCCGTCGACGACATCCACCTCGCCGACCGGCCCTCCCGGGACTGGCTGCTCCAGCTCGCCCGCCGGATCGACCGGCTGCCCGTCCTCCTGCTGGCCACCGAACGCCGCCAGAGCGCCCTCGGCAGCCCGCCCGCCCGCTTCGGCCGCGGCCTGCCCCCCGGACTGGCCGACACCACCCGGCTCGACCCCCTCGACACCACCGCCGCCACCCGGCTCGCCGAACTCCACCTCGGCCTCGGCGCCCCGCCCGCCCTCGCCGACGACTGCGTCCGCGCCACCGGCGGCAACCCGCTGCTGCTCACCGCACTCCTCGCCGACCTGCGCGACCACCCCGACGAGTGCTGCCCCGCCGCCTTCACCGCCCTGCCCGCCCCGCCCGCCCTCGTCGCCCTCCCGGCCCTGCCCGCGCCCCGCGCCCTCACCACCCTCCGCGCCCTGCCCGACAGCTGCGCCCGGATGCCCGGCGGCGCCTTCCCCGAGGCCGTCGAACAGTGGCTGCGCGGCGGCGGCGACCGCGCCCTCACCGCCGCCCGCGTCCTCGCCCGGATGCAGGAACACCCCGCCGCCCGCACCGCCCCCCTGCCCGGCGCCGGGGACTTCGACCCGGTACCGATGCTCGCCGAACTCGCCGGCGCCGACCCCGACCAGATCACCGGCTGGCTCGCCGAGCTCACCACCCAGAAGCTGCTCGACGACCCCGGCCCCGGCCGCTGGCCCCGCTTCGCCCACCCGCTGCTCACCGACGCCGTCCTGGCCGGCCACGAACCCGGCCACCGCGCCCGCGTCCACCGCGCCGCCGCCGAGTTCCTGCACCGCACCGGAGCACCCGATGAACGCGTCGCCGGACACCTCCTGCTCACCCCCGCCCCCGCCCCGCGCTGGGCCGCGGAAGCCCTGCGCCGCGCCGCCCGCAAGGCCGCCGAGGCCGACCGCCCCGAGGACGCCGTCACCCTGCTGCGCCGGGTCCTCACCGAGCCGCTCAACGACCGCCGGCGCGGCCTGCTGCTCACCGAGCTCGGCGGCCTGGAGGTCACCCTCGGCCCGGCCGAGCGCACCGCGGGCGTCCGCCACCTCGCCGAGGCCGTGCACCTCCAGCAGTCCGACGAAGGCGTCTTCCAGACCGCCAACACGCTCGGCGCCGTACTGGCCGCCCGCGGCGACGCCCCCGCGGCGCTGGAGCTGATGGAGGAACTGGCCGAACGCTTCGCCGACCGCGACGACCTCGTCCACGCCGTCCAGGCCGCCGCCGCACTGATCGCCGCGCACGACGGCCACAGCTGGCTCCAGGTGGTCGAGGGCGTCCAGCGGTTCGCCGCCCGCACCCAGCACCGGCTCGCACCGCCCGCGTACGCGCTGCTCACCGAGTTCGACTCGACCAGCGGGGTGCTCTCCGCGGCCGAGGTCGCCGCCCGGGTCAAGGACCTGCTCGACGCCCCGGTCGACCCGCTCTGCCGCTCCTACGTCCTGGTCTCCGCCGCCACCCTGGCCCAGTGGGCGGACCTGCTGCCCGAGGCGGACCGGCTGGTGGCGCGCGGCCTGGCCGCGTACCGGGGGCCCTCGCTGGACCCCGGCTACCAGTGCCTGCTGAGCGTGCGCGCCGAGAGCCGGGTGATGCGCGGCGAGTACCAGGCGCTGCTCGACGACCTCGCGCTGACCGGATCGTCCGCCGCGTCGGCCGCCGCCGCGTCCGCGCCCGCCGCCTGCGCGGGGCCCGCCGCGCTCCCGGGACCGGCGCCCGCCCCCGCCCAGGCGGCCCCGCCCGCCCCCGCCCAGGCCGTCCGTCAGGGGCTGCGGACCGGCGCCCGCGGCCGGTCCGGCGGCGAGAGCGCCGAGCGGCCCGAACGCCACGAGCGCTCCGTCTGGTCCTGGTGGTGCGGGACACCGGCGGACACCGGCCCGGGCGCCACCGGACCGGGCCACCCGGGCGCCTGCGCCCCGGGCACCGCGGACCCGCACCTCGCGGACCGCGACGTCACCACCCCGGGCGCCGCGACCGCGCCCGGAGAACCGGCCGAAGCCGACGCGCAGGCCCCCGCCACCTACGCCGGCCTGCTCGGCCAGCAGAACGCCCACCTCGTCGCCCAGGCCGTCATCGCCCTCACCGAGACCGGCCGCTACTGGCAGGCCCACGGCCTCGCCCGCGCCGTCGCCGCGGACCGCGCCCAGGGCTCCTGGGAGTGGAACGAGTACCTGTACGCCCGCGGCCTGCTCCGACTCGCCACCGGCGAACCGGCCGAAGCCCTCGTCGACCTGATGGAATGCGGCCGCCGCCAAGGCGAACGGCACGTCCTCAGCCCCATCGTCACCCCCTGGCGCTCCGCCGCCGCCGACTGCCACATCGCCCTCGGCGAACCCGGCCCGGCCGTCGCCCTCGCCGAGGAGGAACTGCGGCTCGCCCGGATCTGGGGCACCCCGCGCACCGTCGGCCGCGCCCTGCGCGCCCTCGGCGCCGCCACCGGCGGCCGCCACGGACTCGACCTCGCCGCCGAGGCCGTCGAGCTCCTGCGCACCGCCGAGATCGAGACCGAACTCATCCCCGCACTGATCACCCACGGCCGCCTGCTCGCCGACGGCGGCCGCCGCGGCGCCGCCCGCCGCGCCCTGCGCGAGGCCGCCGGCCGCGCCGAACGGCTCGGCGCGATACGACTGCGGGCCGTCGCGGTCGAGGCGCTCCGCGCCAGCGGCGCCCGGCGCGGCCGCGGCGAGCACGCCGGCGCCGAGGCACTCACCGACAGCGAACTGCGGATCTGCCGCCTGGCCACGGCCGGACACTCCAACGCCGAGATCGCCGCCATGCTGCACCTGGCCGTCCGGACCGTCGAGACCCACCTGACCAACAGCTTCCGCAAGCTCGGCGTCCGCCGCCGGGCGGAACTCGCCGGCGCCCTGGAGACGTGACCGGCCCGCGCCGGCACCCGGCGCGGGCCTCCCCGCTCAACCCGCCAGCACCGCCGCCATCCGCTCCACCTCCCGCGCGAGCGCCACCCGCGGATCCTCCCCGTCCGGCGTCCAGCGCTCCCAGGTCCGCGCCCGCAGATAGCCGTCCACCGCCACCGGCAGCCGCCGCAGCACGATCCGCTCTGCCGCCGGCCCCGGACCGACCACCCGCAACCGCTCCACCAGGTCGTCCAGCTTCACCGACGACGGCAGGGCCACCGTCCCCAGATAACCCGCCAGCGCGTCCAGCTCCACCCAGCGCACCGGCGGCGCGGGCACCGGCACGTCCGGCACCGGCACGTCCGGCACCCGCCCCGGGGTCACCGGGCGCGGCCCCGGCGCGAGCAGCACACCCACGCCGTACAACGCCGCCACGATCCCCGGCCACCACGCACCGCCGAGCCCCGCGAAATGCAGCCCCAGCCCGACCGCCCCGCCCCCGCAGCCGACCAGATTGCGGGTGGACTCCAGATACCCCACCATCCGCCGCCCGCCCGGACCCCCGCGGTTACTGGTACCCACGGATCTCCTCGAACGCCCCGTCCAGCGATGCTGTCCCGTCGAACAGCTTGCCCCCGGTCAGCTCCGCGATCCCCTGCAACTGGTTCTTCGCCGCGTCCCCGAACAGGATCGGGAACACCGGCACCGCCTTCTGCGCCGCCGACAACCCGTTGTAGAAGTTCCGGAAGTCCTTGTCCGACGCGCCCTCGTTGCTCTCACCGTCCGTCATCACCACGATCGACGTGAACCGGTCGTCCTGCGCCGCCGCCTGCTGCCGGTCCAGGAACCGGTACGCCTCCTGCAGCGAGCTGTACACCGCCGTCCCGCCGTCCGCCGACAGCGCCTGCACATCCGCGTTGATCGACGCCAGCTCCTGCTGCGCACCGGCCGCCGGCACCGTGTGCGTCTTCGTCGACTTCACCTTGGAGGCGAACGACAGCAGCGTCACCTCCTCGCGGTTGCGGAACCGCCGCACCCCCCGGGTGTCCTCCGCCCCGGTCAGCCGCCCCAGCGCCGACTTCAGCGCCGCCAGCCGGGCCCCCGCCATCGACCCCGAGGTGTCCAGCACGTACACCGTCCGCGACGGCCGGCGCAGCTCGTCCTGGTACGAGGCCAACAGGCCGTCCGCGACCGCCTTGCTGCCCGGGAACGGCAACTCGTGCCGCCGGTCGGCCGGCAGCGACGGCGCCGCCGCCACCCCCGCCGACACCGGGTGACGCAGCGTCAACTTCGAGACGCGCTTCTGCACATCGTCCTTCAGCAGGTAGTCGGTCAGCCGCCGGAACGAGTCCCGCTCCCGCTCGGCCGAGGAACTGAGCAGCGTCAGCGGATAGTTCGCCGACACCACGCCGTCGGTCGGCCGGATCACCGTCAACTGCTGGTCCGCCGCCAGCGTCTTGTTCATCGACAGCAGGACCGACTCGTAGTTGACCAGCGCCCCGACCCGGCCCTGCTCCGCCCGCGCGTACGCCTGCGCCAGCCAGCCGGACGAACCCGACGTCAGCTTCTGCCCCGTGAAGAACTGCTTCAACGACGGCGTCGCCTTCCGCACGTCCGCCTCGGTGAGCGCCGAATCCGCCCCCGAGAACGCCGCCGCCACTGCCACCAGCGCCGAGAAGCCCGAGTTGGACCGCGACGGGTCGGCCATCCCGTACGCCAGCCTGCCGGTCGACGCCGCGTCCGCGAGCTGCCCCCAGCTCACCTTGGAACCGTCGCCCCAGCCCAGCTCGTCGAGCGCGGACGACCGCACACCCACCGCCACCGGCGACACCATCACCGGCGTCTCCGACAGCAGCTTCGACTTCCCCGCGTCGTCCAGCCGCAGATAGTGGTTCGAGGGGAACCAGACCGCGTCGTACTTGCCGTCCGCCCGGCCCGAGGCCACGGCGTCCGCACCGTCCAGCGACCCGGTCCAGGCGAACTGGACGGTCACCCCGGTCGCCTTCTGCGCCTCCTCCAGCACCGGCGCCATGTCCTGCAGTTCGCTGCCGGCCAGCACCCGCAGCACCCCCGCCCGCGCGGTCGGCGCCGGCGCGTCGCCCTGCTGCGGAGCCGGCGCCGGCGAGGACGTGCACGCCGTCGCCGCCACCAGCAGGGCGAGCCCCGCCACCAGCACCCGCCCGCCGCGCCCCGCCGCGGCCCCCACCCTGGTCGTCCTCATCGTCGCCCCGTCCGTCGTGCCGTCGTGTACCGCTTCGGGCGGTCCCGTTCGCCCCGCCACCGTCCCGCCCGCCATCGGCCGGTCACTTCCCCTTCGCCGCGTCGACCAGCTTGGCCAGCGCCTCCGAGGACGGCACCGGCGCCTGTTTCACCCGCGCCGCCGTCAGGTCCGCCGCGAAGGCCGGGTTCTCCCGCCCAGTGGTCTGCAGACCGAAGGCGGCCGGATCCGACTGCGGCCGGAACCCGTACCTGGCCTCCAGCTTGCGGAGCTTCTGGTCGTCGTTCAGCAGCGCGGCCAGCCTCTGCCCGGCCGCCGTGCGCCCGACGATGGTGTGGTCGGAGGAGATGGTGGTGTCCGGGTACAGCACCACCATGTCGCCGGTGCCCTTGCCCTCCACCGCCAGCTGCGCCGCCTGCGACTCGTAGGCGAGCACCAGCGGATTGCCCACGTTCGAGAGGAAGTCCCGGAACGGCTCGTCGCTGCTGCTCTTCTGGATGCCCTGCTTGCTGGTCAGCGAGGACAGCACGGCCTTCACCTGCTGCACCTCGGCGTCACTCGACACCACCTGGTGGTTGTTGAGCAGGTAGGAGACCAGCGCGAGGTAGAGCGCCCCGGAGGAGGACTCGGCGGGGTCCGTGGTGGTCATGAAGACCGCACCGCTGAGGTCCGCCTGGTCCTTCGCGCCGGTGAGCTCCTCCCACCGGCGGCCGGCCCTGACCACGTTGACGTACTCGTCCATCCTGAACGTCCACACCCGGGAGTTCTGGTCCTGGGAGGCCAGCCCGTTCTGCGCCAGCACCTTGGCCGTCGACTGGTGGGCCAGCACCACCAGGGGCGAGTAGAACGGGCGGACCGGCCCGTCCTTGAGTTGCAGCTGCCGGCGGATCGCCTCGGCCGGCGACAGGCTGGCCGGGAACGCGAAGTCGAGCCGGCCGAGGTCGCTCTCGCTCATCAGCCACGACCCGGTGGTCTGCACATCGACCTTGAGGCCCTGCTCCGCCAGCGCGGCCACGACGTCCGGATCCTTGAAGAAGTCTCGCTTCTCGGAGCCGATCACGCCGGTCACCGTGACGACCTTCGAGCCCGGATCGTCCCGGCCGGTGGGTTTGAGCAGCGCGAACGCCACCCCGCCGAGCAGCACCAGTGCCGCGATCACCCCGAACGCACGCTTCATACCGGGCGATTCCCCCTCGTCGGACCCGTGTCCGGGCTCCCGCCCGGGTGACGAGCGTCCCGCCGGGCCGCGAGCGGCGGTCGAAGGCGTGGTGAACCGGGGGTGAACACCCCTTCACGGAATCGCATCGGCGGACGCCCGCGGGGTGCCGCGCGCACACCAGTCCGAGCGGGTGTCAGATTGTTCAACTCACCTTCCTGCAAAGGTCATCCCGCCGGTCGGACGGGCGTCGATGTTACGCGCCGGTAATGCCTACGCTCAGGGGTATGCGCCGAGCAAAAATCGTCTGTACCCTCGGGCCAGCCACCGACTCGTACGACCAGATCAAGACGCTGGTCGACGCCGGGATGGACATCGCCCGCTTCAACCTGAGCCACGGCTCCCACGCCGAGCACGAGGAGCGCTACCGCCGGGTCCGCAAGGCCGCCGACGAGACCGGCCGCAGCGTCGGCGTGCTCGCCGACCTTCAAGGCCCGAAGATCCGACTGGAGACCTTCGCCGAAGGTCCGGTACTTCTCGAACGCGGCGACGAGTTCACGATCTCCACCGACAAGGGCGTCGTCGGAGACCAGAACATCTGCGGCACCACCTACCCGGGCCTCGCCGCCGACGTCACCAGCGGCGAGCGGATCCTCGTCGACGACGGCCGGGTCACCCTGGAGGTCGTCGAGGTGGCCGGCCCGCTGGTCCGCTGCACCGTCGTCGAGGGCGGCCTGGTCTCCGACCACAAGGGCCTCAACCTCCCCGGCGTCGCCGTCTCCGTGCCCGCGCTGAGCGAGAAGGACATCGCCGACCTGCGCTGGGCCCTGCGGACCGGCGCCGACCTGATCGCGCTCTCCTTCGTCCGCAGCGGCCGCGACATCGAGGACGTCCACCGCGTGATGGCGGAGGAGGGGCGTTCCGTCCCGGTCATCGCCAAGATCGAGAAGCCGCAGGCGGTCGAGAACCTGGAATCCATCGTGGACGCCTTCGACGGCATCATGGTGGCCCGCGGCGACCTGGGCGTGGAGATGCCCCTCGAACAGGTCCCGATGGTCCAGAAGCGCGCCGTCAAGCTGGCCAAGCGCAACGCCAAGCCGGTCATCGTCGCCACCCAGATGCTGGACTCGATGATCAATGCCTCCCGCCCCACCCGGGCCGAGGCCTCCGACGTCGCCAACGCCGTCCTCGACGGCAGCGACGCGGTGATGCTCTCCGGCGAGACCTCCGTCGGCAAGTACCCCGTCGAGACGGTCCGGACCATGGGCCGCATCATCGAGGCCGCCGAACAGGACGTCCTCGCCGACGGCCTCCCGCCGCTCACCGCCGGCACCAAGCCGCGCACCCAGGGCGGCGCCGTCGCCCGCGCGGCCACCGAGATCGGCGACTTCCTGGGCGCCAAGTACCTGATCGCCTTCACCCAGTCCGGCGACACCGCCCGCCGGCTCTCCCGCTCCCGCTCGCCGATCCCGGTGCTCGCCTTCACCTACGAACCGGCCGTCCGCAGCCAACTCGCCCTCACCTGGGGCGTGGAGACCTTCCTCGGCCCCTTCGCCGCCACCACGGACGAGATGGTCGAACAGGTCGACGCCGCGCTGCTCTCCCTCGGCCGCTGCCGCAAGGGCGACATCGTCGTCATCACCGCCGGCTCCCCACCCGGCCTCGCCGGCTCCACCAACCTCGTCCGCGTCCACCACGTGGGAACACTGGACAGCTGACCGGGCTTCGCCGATGGCGGCGCGCTCCGGGGGAGCGCGCCGCCATCAGTACTTGGGGCCGATGTGGGCGTCCATGAGGGCGACGGAGGCCTTGCGGGCGATGGAGACATTGACCTGGCCGGTGGGGCGAGGGACGGAGGTCTTCCACCGCACGCCGACGGCGTCGAGGGTCGAGGTGAGGAGGGCGATGATGTCGGTCGAGGTGTTGGTGAAGAAGTAGCGCGGGTATTCGTGGCGGCGGACGACACCGTTGACGGTGCGGGTCGCCCAGTTGGTGATGCGGCAGCCGTCGGAGTGGATCAGGCCGCGCAGGAACTCCCACGGGTGGGCTTCGACGATCTCCTGTTGCCACGGCTGCAGGGCGATGAGGCGCTCGTGCTTCTTGCCGGCGCCGTGCTGGGGGAAGTAGCAGGTCAGGTGCTGGGAGTACAGCTTCACGTCGTGGGAGCCGGTCCGGCGGACGCGGCACGGCTTGTTGCGCGGCATCACCTCGCGCATGGCCTTCTCGGCGGAATCCATGATTCCCGGCCAGTTGTCGTCACAGGAGATGGACAGGCTCGCCGTGCGGTGCTGCTTGGGTCGGCTGATGTGGCCGTCGCCCAGATAGAGGCCGAGTAGGTAGGCGTAAGCGGAGCGGTTTATCCCGTCTCCGTAGCAGTGGACGCAGGTCGACCGCTTGCGCCCGGGAGGCGTACCGCGCTTGGCAAGATCTTCGTGTTTCCACCAGGAGACGGTGCCGGGTGGGACGCCGAGCCTCCGTGCTACGTCGGCGTTGCGGACGCCTTGGTGAAGGAGACGGACGGCTTGTTCGCGCACTGAGGGGGGAGCCATGTCGCTCAGCGTGTCCGCTGCTCGGGTGACATTCGGGAGATCCCGCGACCATCCACCGGATCCGGTGAATTCCTCATTCAGCGGGAATACCGCTTGAAGTGCCGGGTGCGGGATTCGAACCCGCATGTCCTTTCGGACAGATGTGTTTGAGACATCCGCGTAAGCCTATTCCGCCAACCCGGCCGGGTGCGACTGCGACAGCATACCGCGTGCGCGTCCGCGGGTGGGTGTAGGTACCCTCATTGATGCAGTACCCCGCCGGAACGAGGAGCCCCGTGAGCACCGCCGACGAGCAGGCAGAGCCGCTTGAGACCGACATGCCCCAGATCACCCGAATTGTGATCGCCGAGGACGAGGCGTTGATCCGCCTCGACCTGAAGGAGATGCTCGAAGAGGAGGGGTACACGGTCGTCGGCGAGGCCGGGGACGGGGCGACGGCGCTGAAGCTGGTCGAGGAGCTGCGGCCCGACCTGGCGATCCTGGACGTGAAGATGCCCGTCCTGGACGGGCTCTCCGCCGCCGAGCAGATCCACGAGGCGCACCTGGCGCCCGTGCTGATGCTGACCGCGTTCTCGCAGCGCGAGCTGGTGGACCGGGCGCGGGACGCGGGCGCGATGGCGTACATCGTGAAGCCGTTCAGCAAGAGCGACCTGGTCCCCGCGATCGAGATGGCCGTCTCCCGGTACACCGAGATGCGGACGCTGGAGGAGGAGATCCAGGACCTCACCCAGCGGCTGGAGACCCGGAAGCTGGTGGACCGGGCGAAGAGCGTGCTGCAGACCAAGTTCGGGCTGAACGAGCCGGCCGCGTTCCGGTGGATCCAGAAGACCTCGATGGACCGTCGGATGACGATGGCCGCGGTCGCGGAGGCCGTGATCGAAGAGGGCGAGGCCCAGGACAAGAAGAAGGCCGACGAGGCCAAGGGCGAGCAGTAGCGGCCCGTGGGCCGACAGGCACGTGGAAGGGCCCGGCAGCGCACGCTGCCGGGCCCTTCCACGTGCCGCCCGGGCGGGAGGTCAGTCCTCGCCGAGGTAGGCCTTCCGCACGGACTCGTCGTGCAGGAGGTCGGCGCCGGTGCCCTTGAGCACGATGCGGCCGGTCTCCATCACGTAGCCCTGGTCGGACAGCGAGAGCGCCGCCTGGGCGTTCTGCTCGACCAGCAGGATGGTCGTGCCGCTGGCCTTCAGCTCCACGATGGTCGCCATGATCTTCTGCATCATCAGCGGGGAGAGCCCCATCGAGGGCTCGTCCAGCATCAGCAGCTTCGGCTGGGACATCAGTGCCCGGCCCATGGCGAGCATCTGCTGCTCGCCGCCGGACAGGGTGCCGGCGGCCTGCTTGCGCCGCTCGCCGAGGATCGGGAAGAGGCCGTAGGCCCGCTCGACGTCCGCCGCGATGCCGGCCGTGTCGGTGCGCAGGAACGCGCCGAGCAGCAGGTTCTCCTCGATGGTCATCCGCGGGAAGATGTGCCGGCCCTCGGGGGAGTGGGCGAGCCCGAGCGCGACGATCTTGTGGGCGGGGACGGTGGTGAGGGCCTGGCCGTCGAAGGTGACCGTGCCGCCGGTGGGCTTGAGCAGGCCGGACAGGGTGCGCAGGGTGGTGGTCTTGCCGGCGCCGTTGGTGCCGATCAGGGTGGTGACCTCGCCCTGGTTGACGGTGAAGCTGATGCCCTTGACGGCTTCGATCTTGCCGTAGGCGACGCGGAGGTCCTTGACCTCGAGGAGTGCGGTCACTGGTCGGTCTCCGTTGCTGCGGGGGCGGTGCCTTCGAGCGGTGCGCCGAGGTAGGCGGTGATGACGCGTTCGTCGCTCTGGACGGTCTCGCGGTCGCCTTCGACGATCTTCTGGCCCTGGACCAGGACGGCGGTGCGGTCGCACAGGTTGAAGATGAACCGCATGTCGTGCTCGATGACGAGGATGGAGATGCCCTTGTCACGGATGGCGAAGACGAGTTCCTCGGCGGCCCGGGTCTCCTGCGGGTTCATGCCGGCGGTGGGCTCGTCGAGGAGCAGCAGGCCGGGGTCGGAGGCGAGGGCCCGGGCGATCTCCAGCTTGCGCTGTTCGCCGTAGGGGAGGTTGCGGGCGAGGTGGTCGGCCTTGTCGGCGAGTCCGGTGAACGCCAGCAGTTCCATGGCGCGGGCGCGGCTCTCGGCTTCGGCGCGGTGGTAGCCGGGGCCGCGCAGGATGGCGGAGAAGATGCCTTCCTTGGTGCGGCTGTGCCGGCCGACGAGGACGTTCTCCAGGACGGTCATGTTGGCGAAGAGCCGGATGTTCTGGAAGGTGCGGGCGATGCCGGCCTGGGTGACGAGGTGGGGCTTGGGCGGCAGGACGGTGCCGCGGTAGGCGACGCGTCCCTCGGTGGGGACGTAGAGGCCGGTGAGGCAGTTGAAGAAGGTGGTCTTGCCGGCGCCGTTGGGGCCGATCAGGCCGATGATCTCGCCTTCGCCGACGGTGAGGGAGACGTTGTTGACGGCGGTGAGGCCGCCGAACCGCATGGTGACGCCGGAGACTTCGAGCAGGGGCTTGGCGGGGCCGGGCCCGGAGACGGCGGCGGGGGCGTCGGTGGTGGTCATCTGGCTGGTCACGCCCCTGCCTTGGTGAGGGCGACGGTGTCGCCGGAGAGCTGCGCGGGGATCGCGGCCTCGTGGAATTCCAGCTGGTTGCGCCGGTTGGGGATGAGCCCTTCGGGGCGGACGCGCATCAGCACGATGAGGGCGATGCCGAAGGCGAGCAGCTGGTAGTTGGAGAGGAATTCCAGCTTCTTCGGGATGAGGAAGAGGAGGGTGGCGCCGGCCAGCGGGCCGCTGATGGTGCCCATGCCGCCGAGGATGACGGCGGCGAGCAGGAAGGCGGAGTTGGGCGGCAGGGCCTCGGCGAAGGTGTACTGGTCGGGGGTGACGGTGTAGCTGACGTGGGCCTGGACGGTGCCGGCGAGGCCGGCGAGGCAGGCGCCGAGGGCGAAGGCGAGGAGCTTGAGCCGGAAGCCGTTGATGCCCATGGCCTCGGCGGCGGTCTCGTCCTCGCGGATGGCGACCCAGGCGCGGCCGATGCGGGAGTTGCCGACCCGGGCGAAGACCAGTACGACGAGGGCGGTGACCAGGAGCATCAGCAGGTAGTAGTTGGAGAACCGGCCGAGTTCGACGCCGAGGACGGTGTGCGGCTTGCCGAGGTCGAAGCCGAGGATCTGGAGGTCGGGGATCCGCGGGATGCCGTTGGAGCCGTTGGTGATCTTGGGCCCGGTGGTGCCGTTGAGGTTGAGCATGGTGATGCGGAAGATCTCGCCGAAGCCGAGGGTGACGATGGCGAGGTAGTCGCCGCGCAGCCGCAGGGTGGGGGCGCCGATCAGCACACCGAAGATCATCGACACCACGGCGCCGGTCAGCATCGCGGCCCAGAAGGGGAACTGGACGTGGATCGGCGAGGCGGGGGAGCCGGAGACCAGGGCGGCGGCGTAGGCGCCGACGCCGAGGAAGGCGACGTAGCCGAGGTCGAGCAGGCCGGCCAGGCCCACGACGATGTTGAGGCCGAGGGCGACCGTGGCGAAGATCAGGATGTTGGCGGCGACCGAGGTGTACTGGTCGCTGGTCTGGGTGAACGGGAAGCTGGCGGCGGCGGCGAAGGCGGCGCCGGTGGTGACCGGGCGGTACTTGACGGTCAGCGCGCGCAGCCGGGCCAGCAGGCCGCCCTTGGCCAGGGCGGGGACGACGGCGGCGGCGAGCAGCAGGTAGGCGGTGAAGAGTTCGCCGTACTCGGTGTCGATGCCGAAGGTGATCGCGAACAGGCCGATGGCGAAGGCCAGCACGATGAGCAGGACCTCGGCCCAGGAGGGCAGTTCGCGGGCGGCGGGCAGTGGCCGCTCGACGGTGCCGAGGCGGAGCCCGCTGTTGGCGAGGTGGCCGATCTGCAGGAGCAGGACGGCGGCGGCGGCGATCACCAGGGCGCCGGCGAGGGCGGTCAGCACCGGGGCGACGGGCTTGTCCTCGGGGACGGCGTGGGTGGCGAACCAGACGACCGGGGCGGCGGGGAGGAGCAGGAACAGCCGCCGGTCGAGGATCCGCACCGGGACGTGGGTGCGCCGGTCGAGCGGCAGGCCGAGGGTGCCGACGACGGCGAGCAGCGAGCCGAGGGCGGCGACCCAGCCGCCGGGGTCGAGGTTGGCGAGGCCGCCGAGGTCGACCGCGATGGCGATGACGGAGAACCAGCTGACGGCGAAGGCGCCGGCGGCGGCGAGCAGGACGGCGTTGTGGCTGCGGGTGGGGGCGGCCCAGCGCAGGCCGCGGACGCCGTGGGTGGCGAGCAGCAGGGCGAGGGTGAGCAGGCCCGCGGTGAGGGCGAGCCACTGGAGGCCGGCGGGGGAGCCGTAGTAGGTGAGGTCGCCGGGGAACTCGTCGGTGTACGTCCAGGACATCAGGGCGGAGCCGGCGGTGGCGAGGGCGCCGAGGCCGGTGACGAGGGCGGCGGCGCGGGCCGGCAGCGGGATGACCGGGGTGGTCTCGGTGGTCGAGGTGGTGGTCATGGTGCTCACGCCCTGTCCGCGACGCGTTCGCCGAGCAGGCCCTGGGGTCGGACGAGCAGGACGAGGATGAGGAGTACGAAGGCCCAGACGTCCTTCCAGGCGCCGCCTCCGAAGAGGTGCATGCCGGGCAGGTGCTGGATGTAGCCGGTGGCGAGGGCTTCGGCGAGGCCGAGGGCGACGCCGCCGAGCATGGCGCCGTAGATGTTGCCGATGCCGCCGAGGACGGCTGCGGTGAAGGCCTTGAGGCCGAGCAGGAAGCCCATCCGGAAGTCGATCTGGCCGCTGCGCAGGCCGTAGGCGATGGCGGCGACGGCGGCGAACGCGGCACCGATGGCGAAGGCCATGACGATGATCCGGTCGGTGTCGATGCCCATGAGCTTGGCGGTGTCGGGGTCCTGGCTGGTGGCCTGCATGGCGCGGCCGGAGCGGGTGCGGGTGACGAACCAGCCGAGGGCGAGCATGCAGAGCGGGGCGGCGATGATCAGGAAGATGTCGCTGCGCTGGACGGTGACGGAGCCGAGCTCGAACGGGTCGCCGGGGATCTTCGGGAAGACCCGGGCCTTCTTCGCGTCGGGGTAGAACGAGAAGACGAGCTGCTGCAGGACGATCGACAGGCCGATCGCGGTGATCAGGGGGGCCAGTCGGGGCGCGGTGCGCAGCGGCCGGTAGGCGAAGCGCTCGGCGGCGACGGCGGTGAGCGTGGAGACCAGGATGCCGGCTATCAGCATCAGCGGTAGGGCCAGCCAGAGTGTGGTGCCGCCGGGGAGGGCGAGGTAGGCGGTCAGGGCGCCGAAGCCGCCGACCATGACGATCTCGCCGTGGGCGAAGTTGATGAGCTGGACGATGCCGTAGACCATCGTGTAGCCGATCGCGACGAGCCCGTAGAGGGCGCCGAGGATCAGGCCGTTGGCCAGCTGCTGCGGTAGGTCGTGCACCGCTGGGCCTCCGTTGTGCGTTGCGTGAAGTCCGCGTGGGTGGGGGATGTGGGCGCGCGCGGGGGCACTGGTGGCGCCCCCGCGCGGGATGACTCCGGTGTTCCGGGCTGTTTCTGACGGGTGGTCAGGTCAGCCGCTGAAGGTGCCGGACTTCTCCACGGCCCACTTGCCGTCCTTGACGGTGTAGACGGTGAGCTGCTTGTTGGTGGTGTCGCCGAACTCGTCGAAGGAGACCTTGCCGGTCACGCCGTCGAAGGAGACCTTCTGGACGGCCTCGACGACCTTGGCGCGGGGGTTGCTGGGGAGCTTGCCGCCGTTGTCCTTGACGACGTTCTTGACGGCCTCGATGATCGCCCAGCCGCTGTCGTAGGAGTAGCCGCCGTAGGTCTCGTAGGCGTCCTTGTAGCCGGCGGTCTTGTAGTCGGCGATGAACTTGGCGGCGGTGGGGAGCGCCTCGACGGGCAGGCCGACGGCGGTGGCGTAGTCGCCCGCGCTCTTGGGGTTGAGCTTGATGAAGTCGCCGCTCTGGATGCCGTCGCCGCCCATCAGCGGGATGGTGAGGCCGGCGTCCTTGAGCTGGAGGGAGAGCGGCCCGGCGGCGGGGTACTCGCCGCCGTAGTAGACGGCTTCGGCGCCGGAGCTCTTGACCTTGGTGACGACGGCGGCGAAGTCGCGGTCGTCGGGGTTGACGTGCTCCTCGCCGACGATGGTGCCGCCCTGCTTGACGAACTCGCCCTTGAAGGTGGCGGCGAGGCCGGCGCCGTAGGTCTTCTGGTCGTCGATGAGGAAGACCTTGGTCTTCTTGGCGTCCTTGGCCAGGAACTGGGCCGCGAAGGGGCCCTGGACGGCATCGGTGGTGGCGGTGCGGAAGTAGGACTTGAAGGGGCGGGCCTTGTCGCCGCTGGCCCACTTCTCGCCCTGGCTGAGCGCGACGCCGGTGTTGGCGGGGGAGATCTGGACGAGGTTGGCGTCGTTGAAGATCTGCTGCATCGACTGGGCGACGCTGGAGTTCAGCGGGCCGACGACGCCGATGACGTTCTTGTCGGCGACCAGCTGGGTGGCGTTCTGCTGGCCCGGGGCGGGCTTGCCGGTGTCGTCGAGGGCCTTGATCTCGAACTTGACGCCGGGGACCTCGTTCTTCTCGTTGGCCTGCTTGACCGCGAGCTCGACGGAGTTGCGGATGCCGAGGCCGAGGGCGGAGAGGTCGCCGGTGAGGGGCGCGTCCACGCCGATGGTGACGGTGGTGGCCCCGGCGTTGCCGTCCCCGGACTTCTTCTCGCCGCGGGATCCGCAGGCGCTGATGCTGAGGGCGCCGATCACGGCAATGCTCACGACAACTGCTGAACGGTGACGCACAGGGGTCCCCTTCGGTTCAGGAGGGCGCCGCGCCTGAGTGGCGGGAGCCGGGATGCGCAATGGGCCTGGCCCAATCCGGTGGCGCGGTGACTGGCCGTGACTCTAGATGCCTCTGGGCGGCTCGGGCAGTGCTGTGGCGAGGCTGTGATTCTCTTGTTATGAGCACACGGAGCGACCGTCTCACTATGTGGTCGTTCTGGCCCGATCGATCCTGTACTGACAGGCGTCTACTCGCTGGTAGGTGCATGTAAGGGCCAGAATTGCGGGTGACTCCTGGCCTCACCGATAATCGGACACGACTGTCCGCCGTGCTGGTGTCGGGCGTGTGCGTCCGAATATCGGACATTCCCGGGAATGGCGAAGCACCCCCGGGTCGATGCGGGTCCGGAAGCGGTCGAAAGTTCGGATTTCCTACTTGTTACGCAGTGTTACATCCCTCGCAGTGCGCGCAAACGCGTCCGCCCCCTTGTCTGGACCAACGCCTGCCCAGGGCAGTCGAAGGTCAAACAAGGGGGCGGACAAGGGAATTGATGATCGGTCGGCCCGACCGGCGGGCCATTGACGGGTCGGCCGGGCCGACGGGGCGTCAGAGGTCGCGGAGCATGCAGGTCAGGCGGCAGCTGGTGATCCGCTTGCCGGTGTCGTCGGTGATCGCGATCTCGTAGGTGGCGGCGGTGCGTCCCTTGAACACGGCGGTGGCGACCCCGGTGATCAGGCCGGAGGTGGCCGAGCGGTGGTGGGTGGCGTTCAGGTCCACGCCCACCGCGTACCGGCCGGGGCCGGCGTGCAGCATCGCGCCGACCGACCCGAGGGTCTCGGCCAGCGCCGCCGAGGCGCCGCCGTGCAGCAGCCCGTACGGCTGCTGGTTCCCCTCGACCGGCATCGTGCCGACCACTCGGTCGCCGGAGGCCTCGACGACCCGGATCCCGAGCTTGTCGCCGAGGTGGCCGCCGGAGAAGGTGGCCGGGTCGACGCCGAGCTTCGCGAAGTGGTCCAGCACCTCCTGCGGGATGTTCAGGGCGGGGGCCGGTTCGGGGGTGGTCGCGCCGGGGGCCGCTTCGGTCATGGGGGAGCTCCTGCCGCTCGGGTGTCACGTCGTCGTGCTGCCTGCGATCGTACGACCGTCCTACTCGGCGGTAGTGATCGCGTGGGGGAGTTGGCGTGGCGGGTGCGCCCGGGCCGTTCCCCCGTCGGCCGGGACCCGTCCCCCCGCCGGTCGGACCCGGCTGCTCGCGCACGGGCGCGCCCGCGCGGGTGCGCGCCCGCCCGAGCACGCCCCCGGGCGCCGCACCCCGCGGGCCCGGCGCCCGGACCGCGCGGCGCCCTTTTTGTCGGTGCCGGGCCATAGGATCGGTGGCCGGTAGTGGAATCGGCAGGAACGGACGTTGACGTGGCTACGCAGAGTACGGACAAGGGCGCGGCGGGTGGCGGCGGGGCGCGGCCCCGGCTGATGCTGCTCGACGGGCACTCGATGGCCTACCGGGCGTTCTACGCGCTGCCCGTGGAGAACTTCAACACCTCCACCGGCCAGCCCACCAACGCGGTGTACGGCTTCGCCTCGATGCTCGCCAACACCGTCCGGGACGAGCGGCCCACCCACCTCGCGGTGGCCTTCGACCTCTCCCGGCAGACGTTCCGCTCCGTCGAGTTCCCCGACTACAAGGCCAACCGGGCCAAGACGCCGGACGAGTTCCGCAGCCAGATCGGCCTGATCGGCGAACTGCTGGACGCCATGCGGGTGCCGCGGATGACGGTCGAGGGCTTCGAGGCCGACGACATCATCGCCACCCTGGCCACCGCCGCCGAGGCGGCCGGCTTCGACGTCGACATCGTCACCGGCGACCGGGACTCGCTCCAGCTGGTCACCGACCACATCACCGTCCTCTACCCGACCAAGGGCGTCTCCGAGCTCACCCGCTACACCCCGGAGAAGGTCGCCGAGAAGTACGGCGTCACCCCCCGCCAGTACCCCGACCTCGCGGCGCTGCGCGGTGACCCGTCCGACAACCTGCCCGGCATCCCGGGCGTCGGCGAGAAGACGGCCGCCAAGTGGGTCAACCAGTTCGGCTCCTTCGACGAACTCGTCTCCCGCGCCGACGAGGTGAAGGGCAAGATCGGCGAGAAGCTGCGCGACCACCTGGACTCGGTCAAGCGCAACCGCGTCCTCACCGAGCTGGTCCGCGACGTCGAACTCCCGCTCGCCGTCGCCGACCTGGAGCGCGCCGCGTTCGACCGCGAGGCGGTCGCCGGTCTGATGGAGTCGCTGGAGTTCCGCAACGCCAACTTCCGCGACCGGGTCTTCGGCATCGACCCGGCCGCCGCCGAGCCCGAAGCCGCCGTCGAACTCGCCCCCGGCGTCGAGGTGGACGGCGAACTGCTCACCGACCCGGGCACGCTGGCCGGGTGGCTGCGCGGGCACTCCGACGGCAAGGCCCCGGTCGCGCTGGCCGCCGTCTACCGGTGGGCGCTCGGCACCGGCGAGGTCACCGAGATCGCGCTGGCCGCCGGCGAGACCGCCGCCTGGTTCGACCCGGCGCTGCTCGCCGAGGAGGACGAACGCGCCTTCGCCGACTGGCTGGCTGACCCGGCCGCCCCCAAGGCCCTGCACATCGCCAAGCAGGTGATGCGCGCCTTCGCCGAGCGCGGCTGGACGATCGCGGGCGTCGTCGCCGACACCGCCCTCGCCGCGTACCTGGAGAAGCCCGGCCGCCGCACCTTCACCCTGGAGGTGCTCGCCGAGGAGTACCTGGCCCGTTCGCTCGCCCCGGCCGCGGTCGCCGAGAGCGGCCAGCTCGCCTTCGACGCCCCCGAGGAGCCGGACGAGGTCGACGCGGTGGCCGCCCGCGCCCAGGCGCTGATGCTCCAGGCCCGCGCCGTGCTCGACCTCGCCGCCCTCTTCGACACCCGCCTCGCCGAGGTCGGCGCCACCGAGCTGCTGCGCGACATGGAGCTGCCGATCGCCGCCCTGCTGGCCCGGATGGAGCGCACCGGCATCGCCGCCGACCGCCCCTGGCTCACCGGCCTGGAGGCCCAGTTCGCCACCGAGATCCAGCGCGTGGTGGAGGAGGCGCACGCCGCCGCCGGCCACGAGTTCAACCTCGGCTCGCCCAAGCAGCTCCAGGAGATCCTCTTCGGCGAGCTGGCCCTGCCCAAGACCAAGAAGATCAAGACCGGCTACACCACCGACGCCGACGCTTTGACGTGGCTGGCCGGCCAGACCGACAACGAGCTGCCGGTCATCCTGCTCCGCCACCGCGACCAGGCCAAGCTGCGCACCACCGTCGAGGGCCTGCTCAAGACGGTCTCGCCGGCCGGCCGGATCCACACCACCTTCAACCAGATGGTCGCCGCCACCGGCCGGCTCTCCTCGCAGGACCCGAACCTGCAGAACATCCCGGTCCGCACCGAGGAGGGCCGCGCCATCCGCCGCGCCTTCGTCGTCGGCGCGGGCTACGAGGCGCTGCTGACGGCCGACTACTCCCAGATCGAACTGCGCATCATGGCCCACCTCTCCGAGGACGAGGCCCTGATCGAGGCCTTCGCCACCGGCGAGGACCTGCACACCACCGTCGCCTCCCAGGTCTTCGAAGTCCCCGGCGACGCGGTGGACGCCGAGATGCGCCGCAAGATCAAGGCGATGTCCTACGGTCTGGCGTACGGGCTCTCCGCGTACGGGCTCTCCCAGCAGCTCGGCATCAAGCCCGCCGAGGCCCAGGGCCTGATGGACACCTACTTCGAGCGCTTCGGCGGCGTGCGCGACTACCTGCGCCGGGTCGTCGACGAGGCCCGCGCCACCGGCTACACCGAGACCCTGCTCGGCCGCCGCCGCTACCTGCCGGACCTCAACAGCGACAACCGCCAGCGCCGCGAGATGGCCGAGCGGATGGCCCTCAACGCCCCGATCCAGGGCTCGGCCGCCGACATCGTCAAGATCGCCATGCTCCGGGTGGACGAGGCGCTGACCGCCGCCGGCCTCACCTCCCGGATGCTGCTCCAGGTGCACGACGAAATCGTGCTGGAGCTGGCGCCCGGTGAGCGCGAGCAGGTCGAGGCGATCGTCCGCGCGCAGATGGCCGGCGCCTACCCGCTGCGCGCCCCGCTCGACGTCTCGGTGGGCGTCGGCGCGAACTGGGAGGCCGCCGCGCACTGACGGCCGGCGGGAAGGCGGTGGGCGCGGTCCGGATCGGGCCGCGCCCACCGCCTTCTCGCCCTCCGGCGGCCGACCGGGCCGCCCGGCGGGCGATTGCTTCGTACCGGGGGTTGATCCGGCGTCAGGAGAGCTCTTCACTTGTCATGGCACCGACGTCCATGATCCGCGCGCCGTGCCGCTCCACCCGCTCCGACGCCTCACCCGACGAGTCTGGAGATCCCCTCATGTCCGTGCCCCCTCTGCGGCGCGCCGTCGTGGCGCTCGCGGCCCTGCCGCTGCTGGCGCTCGGCGCCGGCCAGGCGCTGGCCGCCCCGGCCCCGGCACCGCACCCCACCGCTCCCGCCCAGGCGTCCGCCGCCCGGGCCACCGCCACCGCCACCCAGGTGTCCGCGATCGAGGACGAGGTCGCCCGCGCGCTGGCCGGCGCCCTCACCGACGCCGCGCTGCGTGACCGGCTGCGGTCCGCGACCGCCGACGCGGCCTCCGGCGCCGCCGATCTCGGCCCGCTGGCCGCGGCCGCCCAGGGCCCCGCCGGCCGGCTCGCCGCCACCACCGCGCAGGCGGACCGCCGGATCGCCGCCGCCAAGGGCCTCGGCGACCTCGGCCCGCTGCTGCGCGTCCAGTTGGCCGACCCGTCGATGCGGGCCGCGCTGGACGCGGGCGCCGCGCCGCTGGTGGCCACCGCCGTCGCCGACGACCACGCCCGCACCGTCCGCGCCTACGACACCGCAGGCCGGGCCCACGCGCTCGACGCCACGGCGGTGCCCGGGCAGCCGGTCTACCTGGTGGACATCGACACCGCCAGGACGCTGGCCGCCGGTATGGCCGTCCTCCAGCGGGAGTTCGCCGCACGCGGTCTCGACACCGCCGGCGGTGCCGCCGCGGCGAAGGGGCCGGGGGCGGCGAACGGGTCGGTGACGGCGCAGGGACCGGGCGCGGCGCAGGCGGCCGGCGGCTGGTGGGCCACCAAGATCAGTGGCATCGAGGTCGCCGACGACGAGGAACCCTGGTTCAAGGGCGCCGCCGAGATGTTCGGCCTGGTGACCGGCTTCGGCCAGGACGGCAAGGTCCGGGTCGACTCGGTCGCCATGCCGTACCTCCAGTACGACGGCACGGTGTACTACCCGAACCAGATCCTGGTGAACTGGTCGAACTACAAGTACAACCTGGCCGACGTCGTCCTGATGGAGGACGACGGCGACACCAACTACCTGGCGCTGGCCCAGGCGGTGGCCGCCGTCCTGCTCACCATCGCCGACCAGGGTGCCTACATCCCGCTGGTCAACGCCGTCCTGGCGGCCCTGCCGACCTCCTGGTGGGTCGACGACCCGGACTACGTGGAGTCCTGGTACACCCTCGCCCGGACCAGTTCGGGCCGGCTCAACGGGGCCCGCGGCAACGGCTGGATGACCGTCGAGCCGTACTTCGTCGAGCAGTTCTGACGTTCTGACGTTCCGACGGTTCCGACCGGGCGGCCACCCGCGGGGCGCAACCCCGCGGGCGGCCACCCGGCCGGTCAGCGCCGGGCGTTCAGGCGTCGGGTCGGCTCGGCGGTGCTCGGGTCCTCCGGCCACGGGTGGCGCGGGTAGCGGCCCCGCAGCTCGGCCCGGACGGCCCGGTAGCCCTCGCGCCAGAACGAGGCGAGGTCGCCGGTCACGGCGGCCGGGCGCCCGGCGGGGGAGAGCAGGTGGACGGTGAGCGGCACCCGCCCGCCGGCCAGCGCGGGCGCGGCGGCCCAGCCGAACAGCTCCTGCAACTTGACCGCCAGCACCGGCCGTTCGCCGCTGTAGTCGACCCGGATCCGGGAGCCGGACGGCACCGTGATCCGCTCCGGCGCCAGTTCGTCGAGCCGCCCGGCCGCGCCGCCCGCCCAGGGCAGCAGCCGCTGCAGGGCGCCGGCGGTGTCGATCCGGGCGAGGTCGGAGCGCCGCCGGGCGCGCGAGAGTTCGGGCTCCAGCCAGTCGTCCGCCCGGGCCAGCAGGGCCTCGTCCGAGACCGCCGGCCAGGGCTCGCCGAGCGCCGCGTGCAGGAAGGCCAGCCGCTCGCGCAGGCCGGCCGCCCCGGCCGGCCAGCTCAGCAGCTCACCGACGCCCTCCCGGGCCAGCCCCTCCAGCAGCGCGGCCCGCAGCAGCGCCGGCCGGGGCCGGTCCAGCGTCGCCGCGGCCAGCTCGACGGCGCCCAGCGACTCCACCCGTCGGGCGGTCACCTCGCGGCGCCGGACGTCCCAGCGCACCTCCTCCCGGGTGGTCAGCAGCGGGGCCCCCGCCAGCCGGGCCGTCTCCTCGTCCAGCGCGGCCGCGTGCAGCACCCGCGCGGACGGCGAGCCGGCCGGCCGGTCCGCCGCCGCGACGGCCAGCCAGGGCACCGAGCCGAGCGCGGTGCCCGGCGCCAGCTCGGCGGCGGTGCCCGAGGCCATCAGGTACGGGCTGCGGGCTCCCGGTTCGGGCTTCTCCACCCGGGCTCGGGCGATCCGCTCGGGGAAGGCCAGCGCCACCACCAGACCGACCGCCGTCGCGTCCGGCAGCGGGGTCGCCGGGCTCCCGTCCACCCCGCGCAGCAGTCGCCGCACCTCCTCGCGCCAGCGGCTCGGGTACGGGTCGCGGCCGTCCCGGACGGTCCGCAGCACGGCGCCCAGGTCGTCCCCGAGGGCGCGCGGCGGCTCCTCCGACAGCAGGGCCACCACCTCGGCGGCGCGCCGCGCGCCGACCGCCGGTGCGCCGTCCACCAGGGCGCGGGCGAGCCGGGGGTGGAGCCCCGTCCGGGCCAGCCGGACGCCGCGCGCGGTGGCCCGGCCGTCGGCGTCCACCGCGCCGAGCGCCCGCAGGGTCTGCCGGGCGGCGGCCATCGCCCCGGCCGGGGGCCGGTCGGGCAGCGCGAGCCCGGTCGCGTCCGGGTCGCCCCAGCAGGAGGCCTGGAGGGCGAACGGCGTCAGGTCGGCGAGCGCGATCTCGGGCGTCGGCCAGCGCGCGGCGAGGGCGTCCTCGGCCTCCGCCCAGCAGCGGTAGACGGTGCCCGGCGCCTCGCGCCCGGCCCGCCCGGCGCGCTGCCGGGCGGCGGCCAGCGACGCCCGGACGGTCACCAGGCCGGCCAGGCCGCGCGCGTGGTCGGTGCGCGGCTCGCGCGCCAGGCCGGCGTCGACCACGACACGCACCCCCGGCACGGTCAGCGAGGACTCGGCGACGGCGGTGGACAGCACCACCCGGCGGCCCTCGCCCGCCGCGAGCGCCGCGTCCTGCACCGACTGCGGGGCCCGGCCGTGCAACTGGAGCACCTGCGCCGGGGCGTCCGCGAGCAGCCCGGCGACCCGGGTGATCTCGCCGACGCCCGGCAGGAAGCAGAGCACGTCGCCCCGGCACTCGGTGAGCGCCCGCCGGACGGTGGCCGCGACGTGCTCCAGCAGCGCCGGGTCGACCCGGGTGCCGTGCGCGGGCCGGACGGCCCGGGGCGGCGGCGCCCACACCACGTCGACCGGGTGCGAGACGCCGTGCGCCTCGACGACGGGTGCCGGGCCCTCGGCGCCGCCGAGCAGCTCGGCCCAGGCGGCGGTGTCCGAGGTCGCCGAGGCGCAGACGATCCGCAGCTCCGGCCGCAGCGCCGCCCGGACGTCCAGCAGGAAGGCGAGCGCGGTGTCGGCGTCCAGGTGCCGTTCGTGGCACTCGTCCAGCACCACCACGTCCACCCCGGGCAGTTCCTGGTCGCGCTGGAGGCGCTGGAGCAGGACGCCGGTGGTCACCACCTCGACCACGGTGTCCGGCCCGACCCGGCGCTCGCCGCGCACGGTGTGGCCGACCTCGGCCCCCACCGTCGAGCCGAGCAGCCAGGCCATCCGCCGGGCCGCCGCCCGCACCGCGAGCCGGCGCGGCTCGGCGACCAGCACCCGGCGGAGCGGGCGGTCGCCCTCCTCGGTGAGCAGCCCGGCGAGGGCCAGCGGCACCAGGGTGGTCTTGCCGGTGCCGGGCGGGGCGGCCAGCGCGGCCACCCCGCGCCGGTCGAGCGCGCGGTGCAGGGCCGGCAGGGCGGTACGGACGGGCAGATCGCGCCAGGCGGGGTTCACCCGGACAGTCTCCCCGACTCCCGGACTCCCTGGCCCGGCCCGGCCACGGCGGCCCCGACTCCCCGGCCCGGCCGCGACGGGCGCCGGTCCGACGGCCCCGGCGGCCCGCTCAGTCCCGTTCGGAGACGAAGATCGCCGTGCCCGGGATCAGCCGCCCGCGCAGCGGCGACCAGCCGCCCCACTCCTGGTCGAGTCCGGCCGGCCACTCCGGCTCCACCACGTCCAGCAGCCGGAACCCGGCGCCGACCAGCTCGCGCACCCGGTCCCCGATCGTGCGGTGGTGCTCGACGTAGGTGGCCCGGCCCCGCTCGTCCTGCTCGACGTAGGGGGTGCGGTCGAAGTACGAGGCGGTGGCGGTCAGCCCCTCGACGCCGGGCTCGTCCGGGAACGCCCAGCGGATCGGGTGGGTCACCGAGAACACCCAGCGCCCGCCGGGCCGCAGCACCCGGTGCACCTCGCGCATCAGCGCGCCGGTGTCGGCGCTGAACGGCACCGCCCCGTACGCCGAGCAGGCCAGGTCGAAGGCGCCGTCGGCGAACGGCAGCACCGCCGCGTCGGCCTGGACCACCGGTACGGGCGTGCCGCCGCGGGCGAGGTCGATCCGGCGGGAGTGCTGGAGCTGGCGGTGCGAGATGTCCAGCGCGACCGGCCGGGCGCCCCGGGCGGCCAGCCAGCGGGAGCACTGGGCGGCGCCGGCGCCGATCTCCAGGACGCGGCGGTCCGCGACCTCCCCGAGCAGTCGGGCGTCGGCCTCGTCCAGGCCCTCCGGGCACCAGGTGAAGCGGTCGTCGCCGAGGAACTCGCCGTGCTCGTCCTGGTATTCGTCCGCGTTGCGGTCCCACCAGTGCCGGCTGGCCCGGCTGCTCTCGCCGGCCTCGGCCTCGCGCCTTAGCGCGTCGTCGCCGTCGTCGTCAAGATCATGCGGGTCGGACAGGGGGGTGGTGGCCACGGTGATAGAGCCCATCGCGTAGGGTGTGGTCTGCGGAAGCGCCGCTGCCGCGAGCCGGCCCGTCAGGGCCCGGATCCAGGCGGTGGCATCCGGGGAAGGGCTTCCTGCGGACGCCACCATAGGTGCGCAATCGGAGGATATGGCCTGATCCATACCGGCCTCCACCGTCTTGGCGCCCTTGGCGTTGACCGTGCCTGGCCGTCCCCGTATGCTACAAGTTGCGCTGCGGGCCTGCGCGCCTCGGACGGAGCAGGTCGCGCTCGCATCTGTCGAAGACCCCACGGTCGCAAGACGGACACCGATTTCTCGCTGTGCGGGATGTTTCGGTGCGCCGTGTTCTTGGCTGTCCGGCTTTCGGTGGGAGCGATACGGGCCCTCCGCGTGGCATTACCTACGACTTCATGTCCGCACCGGAGCCCTTTTCCTAATGACGAGCCCCACCGACTCCTCCCTCAGCACCACCCCGCAGGTCGCGGTCAACGACATCGGCGACGCGGAAGCGTTCCTCGCCGCGATCGACGAGACCATCAAGTACTTCAACGATGGCGACATCGTCGAGGGCGTCATCGTGAAGGTCGACCGTGACGAGGTGCTCCTCGACATCGGTTACAAGACCGAGGGCGTCATCCCGTCCCGTGAGCTCTCGATCAAGCACGACGTCGACCCGCACGAGGTCGTCTCCGTCGGGGACAACATCGAGGCCCTGGTTCTCCAGAAGGAGGACAAGGAGGGTCGTCTCATCCTGTCCAAGAAGCGTGCTCAGTACGAGCGCGCCTGGGGCACGATCGAGAAGATCAAGGAAGAGGACGGCATCGTCACCGGTACCGTCATCGAGGTCGTCAAGGGTGGTCTCATCCTCGACATCGGCCTCCGTGGCTTCCTGCCGGCCTCGCTCGTCGAGATGCGCCGCGTCCGCGACCTCCAGCCCTACGTGGGCAAGGAGCTCGAGGCCAAGATCATCGAGCTGGACAAGAACCGCAACAACGTGGTCCTGTCCCGCCGTGCCTGGCTGGAGCAGACCCAGAGCGAGGTCCGCCAGACCTTCCTCACCACCCTGCAGAAGGGTCAGGTGCGCTCCGGCGTCGTCTCCTCGATCGTCAACTTCGGTGCGTTCGTGGACCTCGGCGGCGTCGACGGTCTGGTTCACGTCTCCGAGCTGTCCTGGAAGCACATCGACCACCCGTCCGAGGTTGTCGAGGTCGGCCAGGAGGTCACCGTCGAGGTTCTCGACGTTGACATGGACCGCGAGCGCGTCTCCCTGTCGCTGAAGGCGACCCAGGAGGACCCGTGGCAGCAGTTCGCCCGTACCCACCAGATCGGCCAGGTCGTTCCGGGTAAGGTCACCAAGCTGGTTCCGTTCGGTGCGTTCGTCCGCGTGGACGAGGGCATCGAGGGTCTGGTCCACATCTCCGAGCTGGCCGAGCGCCACGTCGAGATCCCGGAGCAGGTCGTCCAGGTCGGCGACGAGATCTTCGTCAAGGTCATCGACATCGACCTCGAGCGTCGTCGCATCAGCCTCTCGCTGAAGCAGGCCAACGAGGCCCTCGGTGCCAACCCGGCCGAGGTCGAGTTCGACCCGACCCTGTACGGCATGGCCGCTTCGTACGACGACCAGGGCAACTACATCTACCCGGAGGGCTTCGACCCCGAGGCGAACGACTGGCTGCCCGGCTTCGAGAAGCAGCGTGAGGAGTGGGAGCGCCAGTACGCCGAGGCGCAGTCCCGCTTCGAGCAGCACCAGGCCCAGGTCATCAAGAGCCGCGAGGCCGACGCCGAGGCCGCTGCCGAGGGTGGCGACGCTGTCGCCGCCGCCGCCGGTGGCTCGTACTCCTCCAGCAGCGACGAGGGCTCCGGCGCTCTCGCTTCGGACGAGGCCCTGGCTGCCCTGCGCGAGAAGCTGGCGGGCGGCCAGAGCTGAGCTCTCGCCCTTCGCTAGTGCCCTGCGCATAGCCGCTTGATCGATGAGCCCCACCCGGAACTCCGGGTGGGGCTCATTGTTTTGGGCATTCACTTATTTGTTCCTTATCTGCTGGATTTTTGTGATAAGGGGCTCATCGGGCGCCTATGGGCGATTCGGGACCTAGGCCCTACCTTGGGATGAGTTGCCCGACGGGTCGTTCACTCCGGCCCCACACGCTAGGCACCCCCCGCACATGCGCCGTAGCACCGCAGTGACACCCCCCGCCCGCACGTCCGCCGGCCGTCAGGTCGACGGGCGGCTCGCTGCCCTCGGCCGGTTCTGCTTCCGGCACCGGCGGTGGGTCCTCGGTCTCTGGGCCGTCGTCCTGGTGGTCGGGGTCCTGATCGGCGGCCGGGTGTTCGAGGGGTCCGTCGCCGGTGCCTCCTCGGCCAGTTCCGAGGCCGACCGCGGCAGCGCGGTGGTCACCGCGGCCGACCCGGCCCGGGGCACGGTGACCGCGGTGGTGGACGGCAGGCCCGTCGACGACCCGGGGGTCCGGGACGCCGTCACCCGCGCCACCGCCGAGATCGCCGCACTGCCGGGGGTCTCCTCGGTCAGCGACGCCTACGGCCCCGGCCCGGCCGCCGCCGCGCTGCGCTCGGCCGACGGCGACGCCGGCCTGGTCTCGGTCCGGATGGCCGACGACAGCACCGCCGCGCAGGCCGACGCCGTCGGCCAGCGCCTCGCCGGGATCCGGGCGGACGGGGCCGAGGTCACCGTCGGCGGCGACCTCGTGCTGGAGCAGGAGGTCAAGAAGCAGACCGAGAAGGACACCCGGTTCGGCGAGATCGTCACCCTGCCGCTCACCCTGGTCGTCATGGTGCTGGTCTTCGGCGGCCTGGCCGCCGCCAGCCTGCCGGTGATCGGCGCGGTCGCCTCGGTGGGCGGCGCGCTGCTGGCCATGTTCGGGTTCAGCAGGATCATGGACATCGACACCAGCGTGCTGCCGATCGCCACCGTGCTGGGACTGGGCCTGTCGATCGACTACGCACTGCTCATGGTGAATCGTTTCCGCGAGGAACGCGGGCACGGCGCGGGCATCGCCGCCGCCGTCGAACGGACCGCCGCCACCGCGGGCCGGACGGTGGCCTTCTCCGGACTGACCGTCGCCGTGGCGCTCTCCGGCCTCTTCGTCTTCACCAGCCCGGTGCTCGGCGCGGTCGCCGCCGCCGGAGTCAGCGTGGTGGTGATCGCCGTGGCCGCGGAGCTGACCCTGATACCCGCGCTGCTCGGCTTCGCCGGGAGCCGGATCAAGGCACCGAGCGCGCCCGTCCCCGACGAGGGCTTCTTCAGTCGCACCGTCCGCCGGGTCCGCAAGCGCGCCGTCCCCGTCGCCCTCGCCTGCACCGCGCTGCTGATGGCCGCCGGGGCGCCGTTCCTGCACGCCGACATGCGGACCTCCGGGGCCGCCGTGCTGCCCGCCTCCTCGGCCGGCCGGCAGGTCGCCGAGACCATCGACCAGCGCTTCCCGCAGTCCGCCCCGGCCCCGATCACCGTGGTCGTCGAGGGCGGCGCGCCGGTGGCCCAGGCGTACGCGGACGACGTGGTCGCCAAGCTGCCCGGAGTGGACGGCGTCCGGGCGGTGACCCCGGTCGGCGACCGGCTCTCCACCATCGACGTGCTGGTGCACGGCGATCCCCAGGGCGCCGAGGCCGAACAGGTGGTCAAGGAGCTGCGCGCCGACCGGAGCGGGCTCACCACCTACGTCACCGGCGGGGCCGCCTCGGTGGTCGACTTCCAGCACGAACTGCTCACCCGGGGCCCGATCGCGCTCGGCCTGGTGGCGCTCGGGACGCTGGTGCTGCTCTTCCTGATGACGGGCTCGCTGGTGATGCCGGTCAAGGCCCTGCTGATGAACCTGCTCTCGCTCGGCGCCTCCCTGGGCGCGCTCACCCTGGTCTTCCAGGACGGCTGGTTCAGCGGTCTGCTCGGCTTCAGCCCCACGGGCGGGCTGGAGACGTTCATCCCGGTGCTGGTCTTCGCCTTCGCGTTCGGCCTGTCGATGGACTACGAGGTGTTCCTGCTCGCCCGGATCAAGGAACTGCGGGACAAGGGGCACAGCTGTACCCGGGCGGTCGAACTGGGCGTCCAGCGCAGCGGGAAGATCATCACCTCGGCGGCCCTGCTGATGGTGATCGTCTTCGCCGGATTCGCGCTCGGTGACATGCTGATGGTCAAGCAGATGGGCATCGCGCTGGCCGTCGCCGTGGCGGTGGACGCCACCCTGGTCCGCTGCCTGCTGGTGCCCGCCGCGATGAGCCTCTTCGGCGAGTTCAACTGGTGGGCCCCGGCTCCGCTGCGGCGGCTGCACCGGCGGTTCGGCCTCAGCGAGCACGTCGAACTGCCGGCCATCGAGCCGGCCGTGCTGCCGGTGCCGCGGGCCCCCGTCCACGACCTGGCCGGCGCCGGGGTGGCCGCGAACACCTGATCAGCCGGGCTGCCGGAGCAGGGCGAGCCGGCCGGCGGTGCGGTCGAGGTCGCGCAGCGGACCGGAGCCGGCGGGCAGTCCGGCGAGCGGGTCGGCGCCGATCAGCACCAGGCGGGTGTCTCGGTCGCAGCAGACGTCGACCAGGTTGGCGAAGCGCTGGCGCGCGTCGGAGGAGGCGGCGGCCAGCGGCGGCCCGCCGCCGTGCGCGGCGGTCAGGGCAGGCGGCGCAGCAGGGCGACGGCGTCGCGGAGGGTCTCCCGCTCCCCGGGGGTGAGTCGGGCCTCGATGGCGGTGGCGATCCGGGCCTCGCGGCGGGCGCGCTGCTCGGCGAGGGCGGCGCGGCCGGCCCCGGTGGGGGAGACGAGCAGCTTGCGTCCGTCGGTGGCGTGCGGCTCCTGGGTGACCAGGCCGGCCCCGGTGAGCAGCGCGACCGTGCGGGCCATCGACTGGTGGCGGACGCGCTGGCGGGTGGCGAGTTCGCTGACGGTGAGGGCCTGCCCGTCGCGGATCAGCAGGCCGAGGACGCCCGCCTGGTTCTGCGGCAGGGGGTCGCCGGGGCGGAGCGCGCGGACCAGGTCGCCGACGGCGGCGCGGAGGTCGGCGGCCAGTTCGAGGGTCTCCGGACGCGGAGCGGCGGCGGTGTCGCGGCCGCCTGCGGTGTCGCTGGTCATGGGAGAAGTCTATCGCTCAGGTGTACAGCGAAACTGCACAGCCTTGCTGTACAGTTTTCCCATGCGAATCACCAAGTTCGGCCATGCCTGCGTCCGCCTGGAGCACGGCGGCACCACCGTCGTCGTCGACCCCGGGATGTTCACCGACCCCGCCGCCTTCGCAGGTGCGGACGCGGTGCTGATCACCCACGAGCACGCCGACCACTTCGAGGAGGCCCGGCTGCGCGCCGCTCTGGAGGCCGACCCGGCGCTGCGGGTCTGGACCAACCGAGCGGTCGCCGACCAGCTGGAGGGCGTCGCCCCTCAGGTCGCGGTGGTCGGCGAGGGCGACGCCTTCGAGATCGGCGGGATCGAGGTCTCCGTGCACGGCGAGTGGCACGCGGTGATCCACCCGGACATCCCGCCGGTGAAGAACATCGGCTTCCTCTTCGGCGGCCGGCTCTTCCACCCCGGTGACGCGCTGACCGTGCCGCCGCACGTCGTGGAGACGCTGCTGCTCCCGATCGCCGCCCCCTGGACCAAGGTCTCCGAACTGGTCGACTACGTCCGGGAGGCGGGCCCGCGCCGGGCGCTGCCGATCCACGACGCGGTGCTCAGCCCGGCGGGCCTGGCCGTGCACACCCGCCTGGTCGGCCCCGGCGGCCCGGGGACGGGCGCCGAGCTGCGCACCCTCGGGGACGGCGAGAGCCTCGACCTGGACTGAGCCGGGTCGGGGCTGACCGCGGGCCGGGGGCGCCGGTAGCCTGGCGCCATGCTGAAGATCGGACTGACGGGTGGCATCGGTGCGGGCAAGAGCGAGGTGTCGCGGCTGCTCGCCGCCCACGGCGCGGTGATCGTGGACTCGGACGTGATCGCCCGTGAGGTGGTCGCCCCCGGGACGGACGGCCTGGGCGCCGTGGTGGCCGAGTTCGGCGAGGGCGTGCTGCGGCCGGACGGTGCGCTGGACCGCCCGGCGCTCGGCGCCGTCGTCTTCGCCGACCCCGAGCGGCTGCGGGCGCTGAACGCGATCGTCCACCCGCTGGTCCGGGCCCGGTCCGCCGAGCTGGAGGCGGCCGCCGCCCCGGACGCGGTGGTGGTGCACGACGTCCCGCTGCTGGCGGAGAACGGTCTCGCCCCGCTGTACGACCTGGTCCTGGTGGTCGACGCCGACGACGAGGTGCGGATCGACCGGCTGGTCCGGCTGCGCGGCATGACCGAGGAGGAGGCCCGGGCCCGGATGGCCGCGCAGGCCTCCCGGGCCGACCGGCTGGCCGTCGCGGGCGTGGTGATCGACAACAGCGGACCGCTGGAAGCACTCGCCCCCCGGGTCGACGAGGTCTGGAACGCGTTGAAGACCCGTCAGGGCTGACCCTTCTCGAAGCCGGCCGGGAAGGCGATCATGGGGGGATGGCCGATCACCCCGCTCCCGCCGCCGCTGCCGCACCCGCCGCCGCATCCGCACCCGCTGCCGTTCGCCTCGCCGAGTACGCCCGACGCGACCTCGAAGAGATCCTGGGCGCCGGTGACGATCCCTTCGGGGTCGCGCACACCGGCCTGACCTGGCTGCCGAAGGAGATCCACTTTGGCGTCCGGGCGGCGGACGGCCGCCTGGTCGCCCACGCCGGCCTGCTGCCGCTGCCGCTGACGGTCGGCGGGACGGACACCGAGGCGGTGGGGGTCGGCGGCGTGGCCGTCGCCCCCGACGCCCGGGGCCGGGGCCTGGCCCGGGTAGTGGTCGGCGCGGCCCTGGCGCACGCCCGGACGCTGGGCCCGCGGTACGCGCTGCTGTTCTGCCGGCCGCCGCTGGTCGCGCTCTACGAGCGGCTCGGCTGGCGGGAGGCGGCGGGTGAGGTGCTGGTGGAGCAGCCGGGCGGGCGGGTCGTGCCGATGCCGCTGCGGACCATGTGGACACCGCTGACCGAGGGGGCGCGGCTGCCCGACGGGCCGGTGCGGCTGCGGTCGTTGCCGATGTGAGCCCGCCGTTCCCGCCCGCACCCCGGCGGCCGGTTCAGGCGCGGGCGGTTCAGGCGCGGGCGGCCTCGCCGGCGTGCTCGGCCGCCGCGGCGGCCAGCGCCCGGACGAAGGGGTGCGCCCGGGTGCCGTCCCCGGCCAGTTCGGGCTGGAAGAGGGAGGTCCGCCGCGCGCTGGCTGGACGCTCCCGACCTGGCGCCGGACGCGGCCCGGCTGCGGGCCGCCACCGCCGTCGACGGGTTCCGCCCGGCCGCGCGCTACCTGGGTACGGACGTCCGTGGCCTGCTCGCCCTGGTCGCCGCCGGGCACGGCCTGGTCGTCCTCCCGGCCCCGGCGGCGGAGGGCGCGGCGGGTGTCGTCGCCGTGCCGGTCCGGGAGCCGCGGCTGGTCCACCGGACGGAGCTGGTGCACGGCAGCCTGCCGGAGGGTCCGGCGGCGCTGCTGGCCCGGCTGCTGGCCGGCTGACGGACTGTCGGTCGGGCGGAACCCGGGCGGAACCCGGGCGGGCTTGGCGGTAGGGCGGTCCGGCGGGTCCGGTCCCGGCCGAGTCTCAGCCGACGACCGGCGCGCCGTGGCAGCACGGCCGGCCGAGCTCGAAGCAGACGTACTCCAGGCAGCCGAGGCAGATCGAGAGGTTCTCCAGCCGCCAGCGCTCGCCGTGGCAGGAGCAGTACGCCCGGCCGCGCAGCAGGGCGTCCCAGCCGGCCGCGCCGCCGTTCGCCCGGTGGGCGCTCGCCACGTACGCGGCCGTGGCGGCGTCGTGCGGCCGGCCCTCGCGGATGGTCCACAGGTGCCAGCAGTACAGGGCGAAGAACGGCTTCCCGTGCACCAGCCGGTCCGGGGCCCGCCCGCCGGCCTCCCAGGCCCGGACCAGGTCGCCGACCCGGTCGGCGAACGGCTTCCCGGTCCCGATCAGCGGCCAAGGCGCGGGCGGTGGAGCCGAGTTCGTCGGTCGGTCGTCGGTCATGTGCCACCCCTTCCGGCGCCCACCGTAGGGCATCGGCGTCCGGCGACGGCCAGGGGGGCGGCGACGAGGAGTCCGCCTTCCGGTACCCCTCCCGGGACCACTGCCCCGGCGCGGTCCTGAGCTGCCGCGGCCGCGCCCGCGCCCGGTGGTCGGCGGGACCGCCCCCGGCCGCCCGCCGGACCGACCGGCCGCCGCCGTACGGCCCGGAACCGGGCCCGGCTACCCTGGGCCGGAACCGAACGGGTGGAGGTGGGGGGCATGAAGCCCTTGCGCAGGGCTGTCCTGGCGGCGGCCGCCGTGCCGCTGCTGGCGCTGACGGCGTGCCAGAGCGGCGGTACGGGGACGGGGGAGGCCACCCCGTCGGCGGGTGCCACGACGCGCACCGGCGGGCCGACGGCCGAGGTGCGGTTCCCGGAGAAGGTGCTCCTCGACACGCTGCCCACCGCGACCGAGGTCGGCGGGCTGGTCCTCTCGGTGAGCACGCACGCCGGGACGCCGGACGAGCGCTGCGTCCTGGTCACCGTCGGCGCGGACGGCGCCGCGCGGAAGGTGCGCAGCTTCGCGGTCAGCAACGGGCTCGCCAAGCCGCCGACCAACATCCGCGGCTGTGCGACCCCGGCCGGCTTCACCGCCGGCTTCGCCGGGATGGTCGGCACCGCGCAGTACGGCTTCCAGGACGCGGACCACCCCGGTGAGCCCCGCGTCTCCGTGCTCGGCCAGGGCGGCCCGGCCGACCTCAAGGACATCTCCGGCCTGCCCGCCGCCGGTGCGGGCACCCGCCAGAGCGCCCCGGTCGTCGACCCGGTGAGCGGCGAGGTCGTGCACTGGACCGAGTCGAGCGGTCCGGCGGCCGACGGGCGCCTGCGGGCCGTCCGGCCGGACGGCACCGGGGAGCACCCGGTCGAGGGGATCGGCGTGCGCGCCCCCGAGGCGCTCGCCTTCCTCGGCGGCCGGGTGGTGTCGGCGCAGGTGGCGAAGCGGGCGGTGGCCAACGGCGACGGCTCGCTGACGGTCGCCGCGGACGACCGGCGGACCGTCCGGGTCGGCCCGGTGGCCACGCTCGCCGCCAACCCGGTCGCGGAGGTCAGCGGCGGAGTGCTCAACCCCAAGGCGCTGGTGGGCGACCGCCAGGTGCTCAGCGCCGACGGGCGCGAACTCGCGCTGGCCACCGTGGACACCGCCGACCCGGCCCACCCGCGGATCGCGCTCAAGCCGCTCGCCACCATCCCCGAGCAGTTCTGGGGGCCCGCCGTCCAGGAGGAGGCGTTCGTGGTCGACCGCGCCGCCAACGCGGCGTACACCACCGTCCAGCACGGCTCGGAGGACCAGGGGCAGCGGGTGCTGGTCCTGCGGGTCGACCTCGCCACCGGCGCGGTGAGCGCGGTGGCGATGCTGCTGACCGACGGTGGGCGGGTGATGCCGCTCGCCGTCGTGGCGTAGCGGCACCACGCGCCCCCGGCACCACGCGCCCCCGGCACCACGCGAACCCCGGCGCCCGGGCCTACTCGGCCGGGCGCCGGAACAGGGCGCTCAGCAGCACCGGGATGCCGAAGAGCGGCGACTCGGGCCCGTGCGGCACCATCGGGCGGATCTCGATCTCGGTGAACTCCGAGAAGAGGTGGCGCAGTTCGTCCGGGGTGTAGGCGAGGCCGCCGTCCAGCCGGCCGTTGCGGTAGAGCTCCCGGTCGGGGAGTTCGGAGCCCATGGCGCCGGCCGCGAAGGCGTTCACGACGAGGTGCCCGCCGGGCTTCAACACCCGTTCCAGGAGGGCGAGGTAGCTGATCCGCCGATGCGGCGGGAGGTGGTGCAGGCAGCCCGAGTCGTACACCAGGTCGTACTGCCGGTGCGGGAGTTCGACGGTGAAGATGTTGCCGCAGTGGAAGCGCACGTCGGCGCCGGCCTCGCGGGCCCGTTCGCCGGCCCAGGCGACGGCGGTGGGGGAGAGGTCGACGGCGTCCACCTCGAAGCCCTGCGAGGCGAGGTGGATGGCGTTGCGTCCGGGGCCGGCGCCGAGGTCCAGGGCACGGCCGGGGGTGAGCAGGCCGCGGTCCAGGTAGGAGACGAGGTTCTCGTCGGGCTTGGGGACGAAGAAGGGGCGCGGCGCGGAGCGGTCCGCGTAGAACTGGTCCCACCAGTCGCGGGCCTGGTCCGTCCACCGGTCGGCGGCGGGGAGGAAGAGCTGGTCCAGCAGGTTCAGGACGTCGTCGGTGGTGCGGATGTCGCGGTGCATCTGGTCCTCTCCACGGGCGGACGCGGGGCCGTCCGGTCCCCTCGATTCTAGTCGCCGGAAGGGAGAAAGTGGCTGGTGAGAGGCCATTTCCCGGCCGGTGGAGGCCGTGCCGGAAGCCCGCCGGGGCGGTCCCGACGGCCCGTCGGACGGCTCTGGCCCCACCCCTCGCGGCCCGCCGCGTCCGCCCGCCGGGGGTGCCTCCGGCGGCCGTGGAGGGGGCGTGGGGAGCTCGGCGGAGGGGGCCGTTTCCCCAGCAGGAGGTAAAGCTTTCCGGGCCGTCACCGGCCGCCGGTCGCCCCGCCGCCGGTCGCCCCGCCGCAGGCGTGGTCGAGCGCGTGGCCGATCGCGGTAGCGACGTCCTCGGCGACCAGGGTGGGCCGGTACGCGTCCTGCGCCCACGGGCGGCCGGCCGACACCCAGACGCTGCCCAGGCCGAGCGCGTGCGCGCCCGCGATGTCGGCGTGCGCCGAGTCGCCGACCATCCAGGCGCCGCTGAGCGGCTGCCCCACCGTCTCGGCCGCGGCCCGGAAGATCTCCGGAGCGGGCTTCTTGTGGCCGACGGCCTCGGAGACCACCCAGCCCTGGACGATCCGGTCGAGCCCGGTACGGCGGATCTTCGCCTCCTGCTGCCCGGTACGGCCGTTGGTGACGATGACGCACGCCCAGCCGTCGGCCCGGGCCCGGGCCAGTGCCCGGCGGGTGGGAGCGGCGACCTCCACGAGGTCGGCTCCACCGTTGTCGAGCAGGGCGTCGACGGCGCGCGCCGGTACCGAACTCCCGTACCGGGCCGCCAGGGCGGCGGCCATCCGGTCCTCCGGGGTGTACCCGCTCGCGTCGAGCTCCGCGATCCAGCCGAGGTCGCTGCCGGGCAGGCCGTGCTCGGCCAGGAACGCCCGGGCGGAGGCCAGGAAGGCGGCATCACGGTCGATCAGGGTGTTGTCGAGGTCCAGCATCAGCAGCGGCATGACCGGCAGTAGACCACAGGCGTCGCCGGCGACTTCAGGGCCGGACGGGCAGCTCACCGCTGTGCAGGGCGGTCAGGAAGGAGCACCAGGCGTCGGCGGTGAAGGTGAGGGAGGGGCCGTACGGGTCCTTGCTGTCCCGCACCGGCACCGCACCGGGGGCACCGTCCGCGACCTCCACGCAGTTCCCGCCCTCGCTGCCGCTGAAGCTGCTCTTGCGCCACACCAGGTCAGTCGTCATTTCCGTACCCCTCCGCGACGAGATCGTGCATCCAGGACAGGGACTCCTCGGCGTTCATGGCGGTCGACGCGAGCTGGTCGAACACGAGCACATGACGCGCGATGTCCGACTCCTTCTCCAGGTAGAGGCTGCTCGTCAATGCCTCGACATAGACGATGTCGCCCGGTACGTCGGCGAAGGAGAGAATGTGGAAGGCCATGCTCATGGCGGGGTGCGTTCCGGTGCTGAAGGGAAGCACCTGGATCGTGACGCTGGGCTTGTGCGCCAACTCGGCGAGATGGCGCACCTGGGCGCGCATGACCTCTGCCCCGCCGACCGCGCGGCGCAGGGCGGACTCGTTGAGGACCGCCTGGACGACCGGCGGATCGGCGCGCTGGAAGACCTCCTGGCGCTGGATCCGGAGTCTGACCCGGCGTTCGATCTCACCGTGCCCCTGCTCCGACGGCGAGATCCGGAACATGGCGCGGGCGTAGTCCGGCGTCTGCAGCAGCCCGGGGATCAACTCGGTCTCGTAGGCGCGTATGCGGGCGGCATCGGCCTCCAGCCCGACGTAGGTCTGGAACCAGTCGGGGAGGGCGTCCCCGTAGTCGTGCCACCAACCCCGCTGGGTGCTGCGGCGGGTCAGTGAGATGAACTGCCGCCGCTCGAAATCGTCCCGGACGCCGTACAGTTCGAGCAGTGCGCGGACGTCCGATTCCTTCAGGGTGGTCTGGCCCGATTCGATGCGCGAGACCTTTGCGGCGCTGAATCCCAGGGTGTCGGCGACGGTTTTCGCCTGCAGCCCGGTCTGCTCGCGCAGGCGGCGGAACTCGGATCCGAGCCTACGCCGGAGCACGGTCGGGCTGTCCACTCTGGCCGCTCCTTGTCAGTTGACGTCGAGTCACAGTCTGCCACCTCCTCTCGTGATCACAAGAGTCTTACCAGTCCGCGCAATTCCATGCGTGCGAATGTGCGGAAGGCGCGGGGTTCGGCGGAATTCCGGCGGGAGTGATGCCGGTGAATAGCCGGAATGCCGGGGTGGTGGTCGTGCCGGGAGCGGGAAGTCGGCCGGCTCGGATATTCACTCCGCACGCGACCCGTCCGTGGCGGCCTGGCACGCGGGCGTCCGACCGTCTAGACAGGAGGGGTGAACAGAGAGACTCCCGGCCGTGTGGTGGCCGTCGGATCGGTGAACGCCGACCGGATCCTGCGCTGTCCCGTCCTGCCCGCGCCCGGTGAGACGGTGCTGGTGACCTCCGTCGACGAGGGCTTCGGGGGCAAGGGTGCCAACCAGGCGGTCGCCGCCGCCGCGCTGGGGGCCGCCACCCACCTGGTCGCGAGGGTCGGCGCGGACGACGCCGGCCGCCGGGCACTCGCCGAGCTGCGGCGCCGCGCGGTCGGCACCGGCACGGTGGGCACCGAGGGCGCGGCCGCGACGGGGCAGGCCCTGGTCATGGTGGATCCCGGCGGGGAGAACAGCATCCTGGTGCTGCCGGGCGCGAACGCGCTGCTCTCGGCCGGGCACGTCGCCGCCGCCCTCGCCGCGCTGCGGCTGCGCGCCGGCGACGTGGTGCTGACCAGCGGCGAAGTCCCGCTGCCGTGCCTCGAAGCGGCGGCCGCGGCCGTCGCCGCGGTGCCGGGTGCGCGATGGGTGCACAACGCCGCGCCGGCCGGGACGCTCCCGGCCGGCGCGGCCGGACCGGGCACCCTGCTCGTCGCCAACGCGGTCGAGGCCCGGCAGCTCACCGGCGACGACGATCCGGCCGGGGCGGCCCGGGCGCTGGCGGCGCTCGGCGGGGCCGCGGTGGTCACCCTCGGCGGCGACGGCGCGCTGGTCGCCGAGGACGGCCGCGGCGAACGCGTGAAGGCGCCGCCGGTGGCCGTCGTCGACAGCACCGGCGCCGGTGACGTCTTCTGCGGCGCGCTCGCCGCCGAACTCGCCCACGGCCTCCCGCTCGCCCGGGCGGCGGCCACCGCGGTGGCCGCCGGGGCCTTCGCCGTCACCGCGCTCGGTGCCCGCGGCGCCGTGCCGGGCCGCGCCGACCTGGAGCGGTTGCTCGGAGGGTGAGGCCCGGGCCGTTCGCCGTCACGGCGCCCGGTGCGGCCGCCCTCGGCGTGCGTCGTGGGAGCGCGGTCAGTCGTCGGTGCCCGGTTCGGGGCCGGTGGCCGGGTCGCGGGTGAGCAGGTAGCGCGCGCCCGGGCCGGCCGCGGCGGCACGGTCGGCGGCGTTGTACAGGGCGCAGCGGGAGAGCGAGAGGCAGCCGCAGCCGATGCAGCCGGTGAGCTTGGCCCTGAGTCGCTCCAGCTCGGCGATCTGCTCGTCGATCCGGTTCTGCCAGGACCGGGCGACGCCGTCCCACTCGGTGCCGGTGGGGGCGCGGTGCTCGGGGAGCCGGTCCAGGGCGACCCTGGCCTCGTCGAGGGAGAGGCCGACGCGCTGGGCGGCGCGGACGAACGCGATCCGGCGCAGCGTGCCGCGGGTGAAGCGGCGCTGGCCGCCGGTGGTGCGGGTGGCGTGGATCAGTTCGAGCTTCTCGTAGTAGCGCAGCGCGGAGGTGGCGAGGCCGCTGCGTTCGGAGAGCTGGCCGATGGTGAGCAGGTCGTGCCGGCTCGGTCCGGTGGAGGCTCCGGAGTTCTCGCCGCGGGCGGATGCGGGGGCGGTCATGCCGCTCACTGTAGCCGCTTGACTTCAAGCTGACTTCAAGTTGCAGGATCGTGGGCATGACGACGAACACCGCCACCGCGGCCGGCTTCGAGCAACTCCCGGACCTGATCGGCCGGATGACCGGCGCCGAGAAGCACGGCCCGGCCGCCACCTCCACCCTGGACGTGCTCTGGGTGCTGTACGACCGCGTCCTGCGGGTCACCCCGGGCACCGCGGAGGACCGGGAGCGGGACCGCTTCCTGCTCTCCAAGGGCCACGGCCCGATGGCGTACTACGCGGTGCTGGCGGCGAAGGGCTTCATCGACCCGGAGCTGCTCCCGAGCTTCGGCGCCTACGACTCGCCGCTCGGTCACCACCCGGACCGCCTGCTGATCCCCGGGGTGGAGATCAGTTCCGGCTCGCTCGGGCACGGTCTGCCGCTGGCGGTCGGGACCGCGCTCGGGCTGCGCGCCCAGGGGCTCGACGACCCGGCGGTCTGGGTCCTGCTCGGGGACGCGGAGTTCGACGAGGGCTCGAACCACGAGGCGCTGGCCTTCGCCGGCGCGTACGGGCTGGACCGGCTGCACGTCGTCGTCATCGACAACTCCTCGGCCACGCACGGGTGGCGGGGCGGCATCGCGGCGCGCTTCGCGGGCGAGGGCTGGTCGGCCGAGACCGTGGACGGGCGCGACCACGAGGCGCTGTACGCGGCGTTCACCGCCGAGCACCCGGGGCGCCCGCGCGTCGTGGTGGCCCGGGTGGAGCCGAAGAACCCCTGAGCGCCGCGTCCGTCCGCCGCCCCGACAAGACCTCTCACCAGTAAGGGACTTCACCTCCATGGACACCATGCGCGAGCGCTTCGTCGATGTGACCGCCCGGCTGCTCGACGACGACCCGCGGCTGGCCGTCGTGCTGGCCGACATCAGCGCCTCGGGCTTCGCCCCCGCCGCCGAGCGCCACCCCGACCGGGTGGTCAACGTGGGCATCCGCGAGCAGCTGCTGATCGGCGCGGCCGGCGGACTGGCGCTCACCGGGATGCGGCCGATCGCCCACACCTTCGCCAGCTTCCTGATCGAACGCCCCTTCGAGCAGGTCAAGTTGGACCTCGTCCACCAGGGCGTCGGCGCGGTGCTGGTGAGCGCCGTCGGCTCCTACGACTGGCCCGCCGGCGGCCGGACCCACATGTCGCCGGGCGACGTCGCGCTGCTGGACACCCTGCCGGACTGGACGGTCCACGTCCCGGGGCACCCCGACGAGGCGGAGCGGTTGCTGCGGCACGCGGTGGCCGACGGCGACCGCAATGTGTACGTGCGGCTGTCCGAGCACCGCAACGCCTCGGCGGTACCGGTCGAGGCGGGGCGGTTCACCGTCCTGCGCCGGGGCGCCAAGGGCGTGGTGCTCGCGGTCGGCCCGATGCTGGACGCCGTGCTGGCGGCCACCGAGGGGCTGGACGTCTCGGTGCTGTACGCGGCCACCGTGCGGCCGTTCGACGCGGCCGGGCTCCGGGCGGTGGTCGGCGGACGCGCGGACGTGGTGGTGGTCGAGCCCTACCTGGCCGGGACGTCCGCCGGGGAGGTGCACGCGGCGCTGGCGGACCGGGCGCACCGGGTGCTCGCCCTCGGGGTGCCGCGCGCGGAGCACCGGCACTACGGCTCGATGGCCGAGCACCTGGCCGCCTACGGCCTGGACGCGCCCGGGCTGCGGGAGCGGATCGGCACCTTCCTCTGGTGATCCGGCGGGCGGACCGAGGCGCGGGCCGGCCCCGGCCGCGCCGCTCACAGCCGGACGACCGCGACGGAGTCCGGCCCCAGCCGCACCGCCGTCCCGTCGAGCGCGCACTCGCCGAAGGACGCCACCACCTCCCGCCCCGGCCCCCCGAGCGGCAGCGCGGCGGGGGCGCCGCCCAGGTTGACCGCCACCCGGTGGGCCCCCCGGTGCAGCACCAGCCACCGGGCCGCCTCGTCGTACTCGGTCCGGACGGCCGCGAGGTCCGGGTCGGAGAGCTCCGGCCGGGTGCGCCGCAGCCGGATCAGCGTCCGGTACCAGGTGAGCAGTTCGGCGTGCGGGGCGCGCCCCGGCTCGGTCCAGTCGAGGACGGAGCGCAGCACGGTGGCCGGCTCCTGCGGGTCCGGCACCGCGTCGGCCCGCCAGCCGTGCTCGGCGAACTCCCGCCGCCGGCCCTGGCGGACGGCCTCGGCCAGGTTCGGGTCGGTGTGGTCGGTGAAGTACTGCCACGGGGTGGCCGCGCCCCACTCCTCGCCCATGAACAGCATCGGGGTGAACGGCGAGGCGAGCACCAGGGCGGCCCCGCAGGCGAGCCGCCCGGGGGAGAGACCGGGGGAGAGCCGGTCGCCGAGGGCCCGGTTGCCGATCTGGTCGTGGGTCTGCAGGTAACCGAGCAGCCGGTGGCCGTGCGCGGGCGGGAAGGGCCGGCCGTGGCTGCGCTCCCGGAACGAGGACCAGGTGCCGTCGTGGAAGAAGCCGCGGGTGAGCGTCCGGGCCACGGCGGCCAGCGGGGCGCGGGCGAAGTCCCCGTAGTAGCCCTGGGACTCGCCGGTGAGCGCGGTGTGCAGCGCGTGGTGGAAGTCGTCGCTCCACTGGGCGGTGAGGCCCTGGCCGCCGGCCTCGCGGGGGGTGGTGGTGCGGGGGGAGTTGAGGTCGGACTCGGCGACCAGGAACAGCGGCCGGTTGGTGGCGGTCGCCAACCGGTCCACCTCGCAGGAGAGTTCCTCCAGGAAGTGGACGGCGCGGTCGTCCGCGAGGGCGTGCACGGCGTCCAGCCGCAGGCCGTCGATCCGGTAGTCGCGCAGCCAGGCCAGCGCGCTGCCGATCAGGTACCGGCGCACCTCGTCCGAGCCGGGGGCGTCCAGGTTGACCGCCGAGCCCCACGGCGTGTGGTGCCGGTCGGTGAAGTACGGCCCGAAGGCGGGCAGGTGGTTGCCGGACGGGCCGAGGTGGTTGTGCACCACGTCCAGCACGACGCCGAGGCCCTTGCGGTGCGCGGCGTCCACGAAGCGCTTCAGCCCCTCCGGACCGCCGTAGGGCTCGTGCACGGCCCAGAGCGAGACCCCGTCGTAGCCCCAGCCGTGCCGGCCGGGGAACGGGCAGACCGGCAGCAGTTCGACGAAGTCGACACCCAGCTCGACGAGGTGGTCGAGGTGTTCGGCGGCGGCGTCGAAGGTACCGGCGGCCGTGAAGGTGCCGACGTGCAGTTCGTACAGCACGGCGCCGGGCAGCGGGCGGCCGCGCCAGCCGGTCTGCGACCAGCGGAACGCGGCGTGGTCGACGGACCGGCTGGGCCCGTCCGGTCCGTGCGGCTGCCGGGGCGAGCGAGGGTCGGGCAGCGGGCGGCCGCCGTCCAGCCGGAACGCGTAGTCCCCGGCCGGCGCCGGCCCGTGCCACCAGCCGGGCCGGCCGTCGTCCCGGGCCAGCGGGTGCCGCGCGCCGTCGACCTCCACCTCGACCCGTTCGGTGGCCGCCGGGGCCCACACCTCGTAGGTCCGGACCTCGTGCGTCGTCACGCCTCGCCCCTCCTGGTCAGCAGCGCCACGGGCTGCGCGGTCAGCAGCTCCGCCACCGGTACCGGGCCGGCCGGGTGGCGGTGTCCGGTCAGTTCGTCCGTCCACGCGCCGCCGGCCGGCAGGTCCAGCGCGGTGTCCTGCCAGCCGCCGGCCCGGGCGAGCCCGTACGGCAGCCGGGTGACCGCCGTGATCACGTCGTCGCCGCGGGCGAAGGCGAGCAGGTGGTCGGCGGCCGGGCCCCGGGCGGCCAGCGGCCGGTAGGCGCCCAGCGGCCGGCGGCGGCGCAGGTGCAGCGCCGTCGCGGTCAGGTGCAGCTTCTCCCGGGCGAGGTCGCCCGCCCGGGGGGTGGCCGAGTCGGTGAGCCGGACGGCGAGCGCGCCGAGGTCCACCACGCCCCGGTTGTCCGGGTCGACCAGGGTGTACAGCGGCTCCTCACTGCCCTGGTAGAGGTCCGGCACGCCGGGCACGGTCAGGTGCAGCAGGGCGGCGGAGAGGGTGTTGGCCCGGGCGTGGGGCGCGAGGGCCCGGACGAAGCCCTCGATCCGCGGGAGCAGTCCCGGGTTGGCGTAGGCGGCCCGGGCCCGGTCGGCCAGGGCCTGCTCGAAGCGGGCGTCGGGGGCCGTCCAGGAGGTCCGCAGCTTGGCCTCGCGGGCGGCCTTGAGCAGCGCGGGGACGAGCCGGTCCGGCGTGATCGGCCAGGCCGCGACCAGCGTCTGCCAGAGCAGCCAGTCGCTGTTCGGGTCGCCGCCCGGGCCGGCGGCGGTGGACCAGGCGGCGGCCTCGTCGGCCCAGGCCCGCGGCTGCTCGGCGAGCACGGCGAGGCGGGCGCGGGCGTCGGCGCTGCGCTTGGTGTCGTGGGTGGAGAGCACCGTCATGGTGGCCGGCCAGTGCTCCTCGACGTATTGGCACCAGGCGTGGAACGCGGCGGGCGGGAGCCCGGGCCGGGCCGGCTCGCCGCCGACCTCGTTCAGCGCGAGCAGCGCGTTCCACCGGTAGAAGGCGGTGTCCTCGACGCCCTTGGCGGCGACGGCGGCGGCGGTCTGCGCGAAGCGGGCGCAGAACTCGTCCTTCTCGGGCCCGCTGCCGAGCCGCCCGAGGGCGAGGTCGGCGACCAGCCGCCCGGTGGCGTCCTCGGAGCCGTCGAGGGCCGCCCGCACCTGCTCCTCGGAGATCGCCGGGGCGGGCTCGCCGGGCCGGACGTACGGGCGGTACGCGGGGTAGCCGGTGAGCACCCGCCGCAGCGCGTCCCGCAGCTGCCAGGGCGCGTGGTCGGCGTGGGCGGGTTCGGCGGCGCCGATCCGCACGGCGAGCCGGACCAGCCGCTCGACCTCGGCGGCCAGCTCGCCGCGCGGGCCGGTCATGTCGGCCCGTCCGCGCCGGGCGGCGGCGACGGCCGGGTGCGGGTCGGCGCACGGCTCCCCGCCGGACCCGGCCCCGCTGACCGCGTGCTCGTACGCGCCGGCCAGCCGGCAGGCGCCGGCGTGGTCGGTGAGCACGCCGTCGATGCGGCGCAGCGCGTCGTACCCGGTGGTGCCGGCGCACGGCCAGTCCCCGGGGAGGCGCTCCTCACCGGTGAGGATCTTCTCCACCACCGTGTAGGCGCCGCCGGTGGCCCCGGCGAGCCGGCGCAGGTAGCCGCGCGGGTCGGCCAGGCCGTCCGGGTGGTCGATCCGGAACCCGTCCAGGACGCCCTCGCGGTGCAGCCGCAGCAGCACGCCGTGGGTCGCCTCGAACACCTCGGGGACTTCGACCCGGACGGCGATCAGCTCGTTGACGGTGAAGAACCGCCGGTAGTTCAGCTCGGTGCGGGCCAGCCGCCACCAGGCGAGCCGGTACCACTGCCGGCTGAGCAGCTCGGGGAGCGGGAGGCCGGCGGTGCCGGGCCGCAGCGGGAGGGCGTGGTCGTGGTAGCGGAGCTCCTCGCCGTCGACCACGAGGTCGCCGAGGACGGCCCCGAGCCGGTCGCCGAGCAGCGGCAGCAGCACCCGGCCGCGGCCGGGGGAGTCCGGGGGGCCCGGCTGGGCGGTCCAGTCGATGTCGAACCAGGGTGCGTACGGCGAGTCGGGGCCGTCCCGCAGGACGTGCCAGAGCGGCCGGTTGAGCCGTTCGGGGACGGGGACGGCCATGTGGTTGGGCACCACGTCGGCGAGCAGCCGCAGGCCGTGCCGGTGGGCTTCGCCGGCCAGCGCGCGCAACGCCGGTTCGCCGCCGAGCTGGGCGCTGATCCGGCCGTGGTCGACGGTGTCGTAGCCGTGGGTGGATCCGGGGGCGGCCTCCAGCAGCGGGGACAGGTGGAGGTGGGAGACGCCGAGGGCGGCGAGGTAGGGCACCGCGGCGGTGGCGTCGCGGAGGGTGAAGCCGGGCTGCAGCTGGAGGCGGTAGGTGGCGGACGGTACTGCGGCCGGGCGGGGCTGGGCGGGCTCGGCGGCGTAGGTCATGTGTCCATGACTACCCGTGCGAGCCCGCGGCCAAGACCCGTTGCTGATCCGAACAGGTGAACGTGGTGACCGCGGCACGCCGTGGGGCCCGGCCGCGGACCCCGGGCGCCGCCCCGCGGCCGGGCGTCCGGCGCCCGGCCTAGGCCGGCCGCTGGAGCACCATCAGCGAGCGGTCGACGAGCGAGAGCGCGTCCCCCGCCTTGACCCGGGCCCCGGCGCCGGGGGCGGGCAGCCGGGGCTGGGCGGTGTCGACCACGACCTGCCACTCCTGGCCGTGGTCGGCCGGGACGGTGAACTCCAGCGGTTCGAAGTGGGCGTTGAACATCAGCAGGAAGGAGTCGTCGACGATCCGCCCGCCGCGCCGGTCCGGCTCCGAGATGGCGTAGCCGTTGAGGAAGACGGTGAGCGACTTGGCGTAGCTGGCGCCCCAGTTGCGCTTGGTCATCTCCTCCCCGCCGGGGGTGAACCAGGCGATGTCGGTGAGGTCCTCGTAGAGGCCGTTGGCCGGGCGGCCGGAGACCGGGCGGCCGTGGAAGAAGCGGCGCCGCCGGAAGACGGGGTGGTCGCGGCGGAGCCAGATCATGCCCTGGGTGAATTCGAGCAGCCGGGACTCGGGGCCGTCGCCCTCGGGCCAGTGCACCCAGGCGAGTTCGTTGTCCTGGCAGTAGGCGTTGTTGTTGCCCTCCTGGGTGCGGCCGAGCTCGTCGCCGTGCGAGAGCATCGGCACGCCCTGGGAGAGCATCAGGGTGGCGATCAGGTTCCGCTGCTGGCGGGCGCGCAGTTCCTCGATGGCCGGGTCGGTGCTCGGGCCCTCGGCGCCGCAGTTCCAGGAGCGGTTGAAGGATTCGCCGTCCCGGTTGTCCTCGCCGTTGGCCTCGTTGTGCTTGTCGTTGTAGGAGACCAGGTCGCGCAGGGTGAAGCCGTCGTGGCAGGTGACGAAGTTGATCGAGGCGATCGGGCGGCGGCCGTCGTCCTGGTAGAGGTCGGAGGAGCCGGTGAGCCGGGAGCCGAACTCGGCGAGCGTGGCGTTCTCGCCGCGCCACAGGTCGCGCACGGTGTCCCGGTACATGCCGTTCCACTCCGTCCACAGCGGAGGGAAGTTGCCCACCTGGTAGCCGCCCTCGCCGAGGTCCCACGGCTCGGCGATCAGCTTGGCCTGGGAGACCACCGGGTCCTGCTGGACGAGGTCGAAGAACGAGGAGAGCCGGTCCACCTCGTGGAACTGCCGGGCCAGCGTGGCGGCGAGGTCGAAGCGGAAGCCGTCGACGTGCATCTCGGTGACCCAGTAGCGCAGCGAGTCCATGATCAGCTGGAGGACGTGCGGGCTGCGCATCAGCAGGCTGTTGCCGGTGCCCGTGGTGTCCTCGTAGAACCGCTGGTCCTGGGCGAGCCGGTAGTAGGAGACGTTGTCCAGGCCGCGCAGCGAGAGGGTGGGCCCGAGGTGGTTGCCCTCGGCGGTGTGGTTGTAGACGACGTCCAGGATCACCTCGATGCCGGCCGCGTGCAGCGCCTTCACCATCGACTTGAACTCCTGCACCTGCTGGCCTCTGTCCCCGGTGGAGGAGTAGGAGGAGTGCGGGGCGAAGAAGCCGACCGTGTTGTAGCCCCAGTAGTTGGCCAGGCCGAGGTCGCGCAGCCGGTGGTCGCGGACGAACTGGTGCACCGGCATCAGCTCGATCGCGGTGACGCCGAGCTTGGCCAGGTGCTCGATCACCGCCGGGTGGGCCAGCCCCGCGTAGGTGCCGCGGATCTCCTCGGGGATGCCGGGGTGGAGCTTGGTGAGGCCCTTCACGTGAGCCTCGTAGACCACCGTGCGGTGGTAGTCCGTGCGCGGCGGCCGGTCGGTGCCCCAGTCGAAGTACGGATTGACGACCACCGAGTGCATGGTGTGCGGGGCGGAGTCGAGGTCGTTGCGGCGCTCGGGCGCGCCGAAGTGGTAGCCGTAGACCGACTCGTCCCAGTCGATGTTCCCGCTCATCGCCTTGGCGTACGGGTCCAGCAGCAGTTTGGCGCTGTTGTGCCGCTGGCCGAGGCCCGGGTTGTACGGTCCGTGGACGCGGAAGCCGTACCGTCGGCCGGGCTGGACCCCGGGGAGGTAGGCGTGCCGGACGAAGGCGTCCGTCTCGCGCAGCTCGACGGCCGTCTCCGACCCGTCCTCGTCGAGCAGGCAGAGCTCGATGCGGTCGGCGCTCTCGGAGAACACCGCGAAGTTGGTACCGGCCCCGTCGAAGGTGGCACCGAGGGGGTAGGGCTTCCCTGGCCAGACCTGCATGAGTCCTCAACTTCCTTGTGTCGGGGGGAAACTGACAGGCAGTCCGACTGTCAGCCCGGACCCCGACGCTCTCTTCCCGGCTGGGCGGCCGGGCATGTGCGACGGTCGCGCGCCGTGACGCACGGCACAGTCCGCATACTCCCCGACGCCGCCCCCGAGGGCGGGGCCATTCGCCGCGTGTTCGCCCGAACGGGTGTCCGCCGGGTACCCCCGGGGCCGCCGGGACGCACGGGGCGGCCGGGGCGCACGCGCCCCCTCGGCCAACCGGCTGCGGGCGCCTCGCGGCGGGCAGTACCCTTGATCGTCCGGCCGCTTCCCGCGCCGTGGCGATCCATCAGGGAGTGCGGCGCCGGCGGACGCGGCAGGACCGGCAGCACCCGACAGAAGACCCGACAGACGATCCGGCAGACCACCGGCTCCGGCAGCAACCAGGTGAGGTGGCGCATGGTGTACCCCGCCGGCGGCCGTGGCGGTGGGCCCGGCGGCCCCGACCGGGGCGGCGCCCGCAGCGAGGCCCCGACGGTCGTCATGCGCCCCGCCATGACCGGCCGGGCCGTGGTGCCGGCCCAGGGCGGCCCGGTCGAGATACCGGCCCTCGCCTGGTCCAGCGCCGAGTGGGAGGACGCCTACCAGCGGGTCCGGCTGGCCGGGCGGGCGTACGTCTGGCTCAACCTGGTCGAGCAGCGGCTGCGCTCCCTCGTCGACGAGGTGCTCTACCCCATCTACGCGCCCGCCCACGGCGAGGACTGGGTGACGGCCGCGGCCGGCCCGGCCGGCGAGGAGTGGGCCCACCGGGCCGGCGCCGTCCGCGAGGTCAGCCGCCGCAAGGGCTACCTGCTCGACCCGGCCGACGACGACCCGCTGGTCTTCCTCACCCTGCCCCAGCTGCGCGAGCTGATGGTCCAGCACTGGCCCTGCTTCGACCCCTACCTGGCCGACCGCCGGGAGATCGAGCTGGCGCTGGACGAACTGGAGGTGGCCCGGCACGTCGTCTCCCGCAACCGCGTCCTGACCCCGACCGTGCTCGCCCAGACCGAACGCGCCGCCGCCCGGCTGCTCGCCGTGCTGGACGGCGGCACCGGCGGCGTCCCCGCCGACGTCGTCGAGTCCCTGGTGGCCGGCCGGTACGCGGACGTGGTCGCGGTGCACGCCGACCGGGTCCGGCTCCAGCGCGACCTGCCGGTGGAGGACCTGCTGGACGGCGCCCGGCGGCTGGACGCGCTCGGCATCGGCCTCGGCATGCTCTGCCAGAACTACACCGGCAAGCGCCTGGTCCGCCTCGCCACCGACGGCTGCCGGGTCCGGCTGCTCTTCCTCAACCCGGCGAGCAGCGCCGTCCGCCGCCGGGAACGCGAACTGGGCCTCGGCCGCGGCGAGCTGGCCCGTTCGATCGAGATGAACATCATGCACGTGCGCCGGGTCCGGGCCCGGTTGCGCGACCAGGGCGGCTTCGAGATCCGGGTCTTCGACGAGACCCCGCGCTTCACCGCCTACCTGGTCGAGGGCCCGCGCCCGTCCGGCCAGACCGGCGGCCCCCGCCGGCAGACCCGGGACCTCGGGGTGGTCCAGCCCTACCTGCGCCGGGCCCGCGGCATGGAGTCGCCCGCCCTGGTCCTGCGCGGCGGCGCCGGCCAGCAGCCGGGCGGCACCGACGCCGGGCTGCTGGAGGTCTACCGCGAGGAGTTCGAGGGCATCTGGGGGGACTCCCGGCCGGTCTCCTGAGCGGCCGGCGGGCCGGTTGGCGCGCAGGGGCCGGGGCCGCCGCGAAACCGGCTGGCCCGGCCGGCCGGGCCGCTGGAAGACTGCCCCGGTGACCACCACCCCCGCCTGGACGAAGCGCCCCGCCACGACCGCCGACCTCGAACCCCTGGTCGAGCTGCGCGCCGTGGTGCTGCGCCCCGACCTCGAACGGCTCGGCCGCTACGACGAGCACCGGGTCCGGCGGCGGCTGCGCGACTCCTTCTCCACCCGCTGGACGTCGGCCGTGCTGGTCGACGGCGCCCTCGCCGGCTGCGTCACCGTCCGCCCCGACGGGCAGGGCGGGCGGCTGCTGGAGCACTTCTACCTCGCCCCGGAGCTCCAGGGCCGGGGCGTCGGCTCCGGCGTCCTGCGGTCCGTCCTGGCCGAGGCCGACGCCGCCGGCGAGCCGGTGCGGCTCGACGTCCTCCGGGGCAGCCCCGCCCGCCGCCTCTACGAGCGGCACGGCTTCACCCTGGTCTCCGAGGACCCGGTCGACGTCCGGCTGCTCCGCCGGCCCGTCGGCTCGCCCGCCGCCGCCCGGCTGCGGGACCGGGCCCTGCTCTGGACCATCGGCGAGCTGCGGGCCCGCGAGGTGGTGGAGGCGGCCTGCGGGGCCCTGGCCGCGGGGCTCGACACCCCGGCCCTGCGGGCCCTCGCCGCCCGCACCTACGGGGAGGCGGACGCCTCGGTCGCCGAGCTGCTGGCGCCGGCGCTCGCGGAGCTCGGACTCGACCTCCCGCCGGTCGACAGCCGCACCGCCGAGCGGGCGGGGCTGGTGGCGCTGGCCGCCCGGCTGCTGACCGGCGAGCTGACGCCGAGGGAGCTGGCGCACGCGGCGCACCGGCGGTGGGGGCACGAGGACGGGCCGGCCGAGGCGCTCGCCCTCCTCGACGACGACTACGACCTGCTCGGCCGCAGTACCCGGACGCGCGGCGAACTCGACGAGGAGGTGTGGGCCGAGGCCCGCCGGCTGACCGCGCACGCCGGGGCCGGGGCCGGGGCCGGGGCGTCGGCCGCGGCGGCGAACTGATCCGCGGGCGCCGGGCGTCCCGCCACCACCGCCGAAGCGCCGCCGCCGCGTCGGTCGGAAACCGGCGGGCCCGGCCCGCTCGCGGCGGCCCCGGTTGGCCGCCCACCGGTCCCGGCGGGCTGTCGACCGGCCCTGGGCCAGGGGCGGAGCCGTCATGGCCGCGTCGGTCAGCGGCGGTCCGGACCGGTCGCCGGGCCACTCGCGGCGGGCCACCGCCGCTGGGCACTTCGCCGGTCTCCACCGGGCCCGGGACGGTGCCGGCGGGCCGGGCCGGAGCCTGCCCGGCAGGGCCCGGGGGCGGTGCCCGACCGCCCCACCGGCGGCGTTGTCGGTGGCCCGGGCGATGATAGGGGCTGTTTCGACCAGCAGGACGGAAGGACGCACCCCTATGAGCTGGTGGCAGCAGCCACTGGTCGGCTTCGACCTGGAGACCACGGGCACCGACCCGACCGTGGACCGCATCGTCACGGCCGCCCTCGTGGACACCGTCGGAGCCCGCCGGCTGAGCGCCACCGGCTGGCTGGTCGACCCGGGCGTCCCGATCCCCGCCGAGGCGGAGGCGATCCACGGCATCGGCGACGAGCTCGTCCGCAGCAAGGGCCGCCCGGCCAAGGCGGCGGTCGACGAGATAGCCACCGCCCTGTGCGAGCGGCTCGCCGCCGGTCACCCGGTGGTCGCCTTCAACGCCCCCTTCGACCTCTCGCTGCTCGACGCCGAGCTGCGCCGCCACGGCCTGGCCCCCTTGGCCGAGCGCCTCGGCGGTCCGGTCGCGCCGGTCCTCGACGCCCTGGTCATCGACCGGGCCGTCGACAAGTACCGCAAGGGCTCGCGCACCCTCCAGCGGGTCTGCGAGGTGTACGGGGTCGAGCTGACCGACGCCCACGAGGCCGGCAGCGACGCCCTCGCCGCCGTCCGGGTCGCCGTCGCCCTCGCGGAGCGGTACCCGGCCGAGGTCGGCGAGGTGCCGCTCGCCGTCCTGCACACCCGCCAGATCGACTGGTACCGGAGCTGGGCGGAGGGCCTGGAGGCCTGGCTCCGCCGCGGCAAGGACCCGCAGGCCGTCATCGACCCGCGCTGGCCCCTGCGCTGAGGGCCTGACCGCCGGAGCACCCGGCCGCGCGGGCCGGGCCGACCCGGGCCTCGCGCCGCGTCGGGCACCGGCCCGGTCGTGCGGGACGGCGATCAGGTCCGCCGACCGGGTGGCCGGCGGTGGGGAGGCCGTCGCACCCCGTACCCGGTGTTCAACCGCTGTCCGGGCGCGTCGGGTTGATCGGTCGCCCGGTGCGGAGCGGTGATCACCGGGCCGGGCTGTCGCGAGGTGTTCGGCCGGTCGGCCGGGTCAGCGCGCGGGGAGGTCGAAGCGGTAGCCCTGGGCGATCAGCCAGGGGAGCAGCTGCTTCAGCGCGGCGACGGTCTGGCTCCGGTCGCCGCCGCCGTCGTGCATCAGGATCACGCCGCCGGGCCGGAGTTGGCTCTGCACGGTGGAGACGATCGAGGCGACGCCCGGGCGGGACCAGTCGCGCGGGTCGACCGACCAGCCGAGCGGGCGCAGGCCCTCGGCCGCGGCGATGTGCTGGTTGTCGGCGGTGAACCCGCCGCCGGGGGCCCGGAACCAGGCGACCTCGGTGCCCGGCCCGCCGGCCCGCACGATCATGTCCCGGCCGCCGGAGATCTGGGACGCGGCCTTGTCGTGCGAGAGCGGGGCGAACGGCAGCGGGTGGCTCACGGTGTGGTCGCAGAGCCGGTGGCCGGCCGCCCGGATCCGCTTGACCATGGCGGGTTGGGCGGCGGCCTGCTGGCCGATCTGGCAGAACGTCGCCTTGACGCCGTACCGGGCCAGCAGGTCCAGGACCTCGCCGGTGGCGGGGCCCGGCCCGTCGTCGAAGGTGAGCGCCACCGTCCGCCCGCCGGAGGAGGTGGAGCGGACGACCGAGGTGGACACCCCGGTCGCGGGCGGGGCGGGCGGGGCCGGCGGGGCGGGTGTCGTCGTGGGCGGCCGGGTGGCCGGTGCGGAGGACGGGGCCTTGGCGGGCACCGGGGTCTTCGAGGGCGCCGGGGTCCGGGGAGGAGCCGGTGGCTTGGGCGTGGCCGGTCCGCCGGTCGCGGGCTTCGAAGCCGGCACGGCGTCGCCCGGCGGGGTGGCGGCGGGGGCGCTGCCCGACGGCGTGGAGGAGGACGGGGAGGAGGAGCCGGAGGGGGACCCGGCGGACGGAGCCGGGGCGCCGGTGCCCGACGCGGTGGTGCCCGAGGCGTTCCCCGACGCGGTGAGGCCCGGCTGCGGCTGCAGCGCCCCGTTGGCGGTGCCGCAGGCGGCCAGGGCGAGTGAGGCGACCACCGCCACGCAGCCCGCGAGCAGCCGGCGGCGGCGTCGGACGGAGGGGGAGGGACGCTGCGAGGTGGTGTGCTCCGGCATGGCTGCGGCTCCTGAGACACTGGGCGGCTACCGGTCCCCGATCAGGGAGACTGTCCGACAAGACGCCCGTCGGACCGCCCCGGTTGCACGCCGGAGCCGCCGATCCCACGCGGAAGACGGCAGGCTCAGAACGGGTACCAGCGCACTCCGGTGGCGCCCTCGCGCAGCGAATCGACCCGCCGGCGGAACTCCGCCAGCGCGGCCGGGTTGCCCGGCGCCTGCTGGGCCACCCAGGAGGCGCTCGCCGTCTCGCGGGCGCCGCGCAGCACCGCGAAGCCCGCCCACTCCCGGACGTCCCAGCCGTACGCCTCGGTGAACGCCCGGTACTCCTCGGCCGGGACGCCGTACCGGTCGTGGCTGAGCGCGAGAACCACCAGGTCGTGCTCGCGCAGGTCGTGCGAGGCGTACTCCAGGTCGAGCAGGACGGGCCCCTCCGCCCCGATGTGGACGTTGCGCGGCAGCGCGTCGCCGTGGATCACGCCGGTCGGCAGCTGCGCGGGCAGGCCGGGCAGCGCGGCGGCGAAGTCGTCGCGGCGGTCCCGGAGGAAGGCGACGTCGGCGGGGTCGACGTGCCCCTCGGCGGAGGCCAGCCAGCGCTCGACAGGGGCGAGGAGGTCCCGGCGGGCGAGCGGGAAGGGCGGCAGCGGCAGCCGGTGGAGGGCGAGCAGCAGCGGCGCGAGGTCCACCGGCCGGGCGGGCCGTTCGGCGGGGGCCAGCCGCTCCCAGAAGGTCACGGGGTGGCCGTCGACGACGTTCGGCTCGGGCGGGACGGCGTCGTACGGGCGGACCACCGGGATGCCCCGGTCGGCCAGCCAGCGGGCGAAGCCGAGCTCCCGCCCGGCCCGGTCGGACAGCTCGGGGCCGCGGCCGACCTTGGCCACCACGGCCGGGTCGCCGAGGTCGAAGACGGCGTTCTCGCCCAGGGCGAGCAGCCGGGCGCCGCCGGGCTCGGGCAGGCCGGCGGACGCGCAGGCCCGGGCGAGCAGCAGCCGGGCGCGGCCCTCGTCGAAGGGGATCATGGGGCTGCTCCGTTCCGCGGGACGCCTGGACGGTGATCATCATGACGCACGCGGGCCGGGCCCCGCGCGACGCGGGGCCCGGTCACGGCCGGCGGCCGGCGGCCGGCGGGCGACGGGCGGGTGGCGGCCGGTGGACGGCGGGGTGCCGGCGCTGGTGTCAGACCCCGACCCGGCGGTGCCGGGGCCGCTCGGGTTCGGCCGGCCCGGTGGTGGTTCCGGGGCCGTGGACCGCTGCGCCGACCGGCGGGAGGCTCCCGCCGTGCGAGAGCTCGGACAGCCACCGCAGCCAGGTCGGCAGGTACCAGGTGCGCTCGCCGAGCAGGGTCATCACCGCGGGCAGCAGCACCGCGCGGACCACCGTCGCGTCGATCAGTACCGCGACGGCGAGGCCGGCGCCCATCTGCTTCATCGCCCGCATGGAGAGGGTGCCGAAGACCGCGAACACCGCGACCATGATCACTACCGCGCCGGTGACCACCCCGGCGGTGCCGGGGCGGCGCAGCCGGCCGAGCAGCGGGACGCGGCCCTTCTCGACCCGGTCGCCCAGCATGGACAGCAGGGCGGGGAGCACGGTGAGCGAGCCGAGCACGGCGGTGACCACGACCACGATGGTGGCGTAGGCCATCGCCTGGAACTCGGCCATGCCGGGGAGGAACGTGCCGGCCATCGCGACCACCACGGCGACCCCGGAGACCAGCACGGCCGTGACGTTCTTCACAGGCACCTCGTCGCCGCCGGCGACGTCGAACCGGACGAGGACGGAGCGGCCGTCCGCCGAGACCGCCCCGGTGTCGTACGGGGAGCGGACGTAGGTGGCCCGGCCGGTGCCGGTCACCCCGGCGAGCACCTGGTCGACGGCGGCACGGAAGGCCGGTGCGTCGGCGGTCGTGGTGGCACTCTGGACCAGCACGGTCTCGCTCGCCGGGGCGGTCAGCCCCGCGTCGTCGAGGATCCGCGCGGCTCGGGAGACGTGGCCGGGAAGGGGCCGTTGAGCAGGCATCCGGCTGGCGGGGGAGTCGTCCCGGGGGGTCGGCCACGGGAACGGGGTGGGGTCATCCCTACCGGGGAACCCTGACTTCTCCTCCCTCAGAGTGGGTGCGAACTCCACCCTGAGGGGGAGTGGTCTCCACCCCGAGCACGAGGTGAGAGGGCCGGTCGGCGGGTGAAGATGGTGCGGGGCGGCTGGACGGCGTCCCTGAGGGGGTTGGTCTACGGGGGATATTTGCTTGCCGGTCGGCAAGCAAGTTCTCGTATGATGATGTCCTCATCTCACTTACCTGCCGACCGGCTAGGGGCGGGCCTCGTCGCCATGCCCTGCCCGGTCCTCCGTCGCCCGGAGTCCCGTCCCCCAAGGGCTGGCGGTGAACCATGCCCAGGAGGCATCACGAGCATGTTCCACCGACTCGGACATTTCGTCGTCCGTCGCGCCTGGTGGGTGATCGCGGCATGGGTTGTCGCGATGATCGCGATCGTGGCCGGCGCGCCGACGATCACCGCACAGACCGACGAGGCTTCCTTCCTTCCCAAGCACTACGAGTCCATCCAGGCCTCGGCGCTCCAGGAGAAGGCGTTCCCGGCCAACTTCACGCCCTCCGCGATGGTGCTCTTCGAGCGCAACGACGGCGCCGCGATGAACGACGCCGACAAGGCCGCCATGGCCAAGATCGTCCAGGGTCTCTCGGACAAGAAGATCGCGGACGTCGAGAAGGTCATCCCGGTCAGCGAGCAGACGACGTCCAAGGACGGCAAGTACGCGCTCGCGCCGATAGCCATCGACAAGGCCAAGCAGCAGTCCGAGGACTTCGGCGAGGCCGCCAAGCACCTCCGCGAGGAGGGCAAGTCGCTCACCTCGGGGACCGACCTGAAGTTCCAGCTCGGTGGCGCCGCCGCCCAGGCGCTGGACCAGAAGGAGTCCTCCGGCTCGGCCGACGCGCTCATCGCGATGTCCACGGTCGTCCTGGTCGCGCTCATCGTCGGAATCATCTTCCGCAGCGTCCTGGCCGGACTCCTGCCGATCCTGATCTCGCTGGTGGTCGCCATGCCGACCGCCAACGGCGTGATCGCCTACGCCACCAAGGCGTTCGGCCTGGAGAGCACCCCGGTGCTGTCGGCGATCCTGATCGTCGTCGTGCTCGGTGTCGGCACCGACTACTTCCTCTTCCTGGCGTTCCGCTACCGCGAGCGGCTGCGGGCCGGGGACGACCGCAAGGAGGCCGTGGCCAACGCCGTCGGCCGGGTCGGTGAGGCGATCGCCTCGGCGGCCGGCGCCGTCACCGTCGCCTTCGCGGTGCTGATCCTCTCCAGCCTCGGCATGTTCAAGGCCCTCGGCCCGGCGCTGGCCATCGCGGTGATCGTCACCGCGCTCGCCTCGCTCACCCTGGCCCCCGCCGTGCTCGCGGTCATCCCGGCGCGCGGTGTGTTCTGGCCGGGCAAGAAGTGGATGAACGAGCCGGGCAACGCCCGCTTCACCGCGCTCGGCCGCATGGTCGAGAAGCGCCCCGCCCTGGTCGCCCTGGCCTCCGGCGGCGTGCTGGTGGCGCTGTCGGCCGGCGCCCTGGGCTACAACGGCACCTTCGACCTCGCGGGCAGCTCCATGCCCAAGGACAAGGAGTCGATGGTCGTCCAGGACAAGCTGATGAACGGCTTCTCGGCCGGCGCGGCCGACCCGAGCCACGTCTACCTGACCAGCACCGCGGGCACCAAGCTCGACCCGGCCGCGTTCGAGGGCTTCGCGGCCAAGCTCGGCGGCGTCCACGGGGTGTCCCCGGTCGCGGCGAAGCCCCAGCTCAGCGAGGACGGCACGACGGCCGACTTCACCGTGCTGCTCAACAACGAGCCGTCCAGCAACGCGGCGATCGACTCGCTCACCGAGCTGCGGGAGGTCGCGCACAGCCAGGCGCCGACGGGCACGGAGGCGAAGGTCGGCGGTCTGACCGCCGTCTACAAGGACATCAACCTCGCGATGAACCACGACTACAAGCTGGTGTTCCCGGTCGCGGGTCTGCTGATCCTGCTGATCCTGGGCCTGCAGCTGCGCAGCGTGGTCGCCCCGTGGTACCTGATGGTCTCGGTCGGGCTCGGCTTCACGGCCACCCTCGGCTCCGCCACGCTGCTCTTCCAGAAGCTGGGCAGCGAGAGCGGTCTGATGTTCATGCTGCCGATCCTGATCTACCTCTTCGTGGTGGCGATCGGGACGGACTACAACATCCTGATCATCGCCCGCCTGCGGGAGGAGGCCCGCGCGGGCCGCAACCCGCGTGAGGCGGCCCGTGAGGCGCTGCGCCACGGCGGCCCGACCGTCGCGGCGGCCGGGTTCATCCTGGCGGCGTCGTTCGCGACCTTCATGCTCGCGGGCAACGTGTTCATGCTGGAGTTCGGCTTCGCGATGGCCTTCGGCATCGCCCTGGCGGCCTTCGTGATGGCGCTCTTCTTCACCCCGGCGCTCACCGCGCTGATCGGCCGCGCCGCCTGGTGGCCCGGCCACGGCGCCGACGACCAGCACCAGTCCGGCCCGGCCCCGGTGGCCGGTTCGCACGGTGTGCCGGAGCCGGCCGGACGGCACTGACCGCCCCGTCGCACCGCACGGCACGCGGCGTCCGCTTCGGCGGGCGCCGCGTTCCCGCTTTGCGGCGCGGGCAAACGTGACGTGCCAGGCAAAAAGTCCCCGGTCAATCGGGGTGGCGCCGTGCTACAGTCGACTCAGTTGCAGTTTTGGTTCCCATGAACGTTTGTGTGCGCCTGCTGGTTCAACCCAACAGGCGCATTTGTTTTGTCCGGTGTTTCAGTCTCCGGATGGGGATCGCGGCTACTTGGGGTCCACGAAGTGTGGGCTCTGATGCCCCAGTTTTTTGAGGAGACGGTTATGGCTACCGGCACCGTGAAGTGGTTCAACAGCGAAAAGGGCTTCGGCTTCATCGAGCAGGATGGTGGCGGCGCTGACGTGTTCGCCCACTACTCGAACATCAGCGCTCAGGGCTTCCGTGAGCTCGTCGAGGGCCAGAAGGTCGAGTTCGACGTCACGCAGGGCCAGAAGGGCCCGCAGGCCGAGAACATCCGCGTCATCTGAGTCCAGCTTCCGAGCTGACTCGCGATCTCGCGTAGCGAGGGCCCGTACCGCACGGTGCGGGCCCTCGTGCATGCCGCCGAACGGCCGGGGCGGCGAATTCCCACCCGACGGCCGACCAGCCCCGACCGGGCTGTGCCTCCCATCGGATGGAGAATCCATGACCACCCCTGCCCGCGCACCCCGTGACAACGAGCGCGGCGGCGACCGTTCGCGCAAGCCCCGCACCGGCGGCGGCGCCCGCAACGGCGGCGCCCCCCGCGCCTCCCGCGGCGGCGCCCCGCGCAACAGCGCCCCGCGCGCCGCCCAGGCGCCCGCCGACTTCACCGTCGTCCAGGGGGGCACCCCGCCGCGGCCCCCGGCGGCCACCTTCGGCGAGCTGGACCTGCCCAAGGGCATCCTCAGCGCGCTCACCCGCGAGGGCGTCACCGAGCCGTTCCCGATCCAGGGCGCCACCCTGCCGGACTCCATCGCCGGCCGCGACGTGCTCGGCCGCGGCCGCACCGGCTCCGGCAAGACGCTCGCCTTCGGCCTGCCGCTGCTGGCCCGCACGGCCGGCAAGCGCGCCGACTCCCGGCACCCGCTGGCCCTCGTCCTGGTGCCCACCCGTGAGCTGGCCCAGCAGGTCACCGACGCGCTCACCCCGTACGCCACCGCCGTGAACCTGCGGATCGCCACCGTCGTCGGCGGTATGTCGATCACCCGGCAGGCCAACGCCGTGCGCCGGGGCGCCGAGGTCCTGGTCGCCACCCCGGGCCGGCTGGACGACCTGATCAACCGCGGCGACGTCCGACTGGGCGACGTGGCCATCACCGTCCTCGACGAGGCCGACCAGATGGCGGACATGGGCTTCCTGCCGCAGGTCACCAAGCTGCTGGAGCAGGTCGCCGAGGGCGGGCAGCGGATGCTGTTCTCCGCCACCCTGGACCGCAACGTCGACCGGCTGGTCAAGCGCTTCCTGACCGACCCGGTCACCCATTCGGTCGACCCGTCGGCCGGCGCGGTGACCACCATGGACCACCACGTGCTCCAGCTGGACCCGGCCGACAAGGCCTCCGCGACCGCGCACATCGCCTCGCGCGACGGCCGCGTGATCATGTTCGTGCACACCAAGCACGGCGCCGACCGCCTCGCCAAGCAGCTGCTGGCCAACGGCGTGAAGGCGGCGGCCCTGCACGGCGGCAAGTCCCAGCCCCAGCGCAACCGGGTGCTCGACCAGTTCCGCGACGGTCTGGTGACCGCGCTGATCGCCACCAACGTGGCCGCCCGCGGCATCCACATCGAGGGCCTCGACCTGGTCGTCAACGTGGACCCGCCGATCGACCACAAGGACTACCTGCACCGCGGCGGCCGCACCGCCCGGGCCGGCGAGTCCGGCACGGTCGTCACCCTGGTCCTTCCCGACCAGCGGCGCGAGGTCAACCGGCTGATGACGGTCGCCGGCATCCGCCCGACCACGACGAAGATCCGCCCGGGCGACGCCGAGCTGACCCGGATCACCGGTGCCCGCACTCCCAGCGGCGTACCCGTCGCGGTGGTCGTCCCGGCCCCGGCCGCCGCCCCGGCCGCCGAGGCCAAGGCCGGCGCCCCGCGCCGCCGCCCCGCCAAGCGCTCGGGCCTGCCCACCGACGTCGACATGAACGGCAACCCGCGTCGCCCCCGTCCGAAGCAGCGCCTCGGCGGCGCCGGCGGCGGCCAGGGCGGCGGCGGCAGCCGCCAGGCCGCGGGCTTCATCGGCCGCTCCTCCGGCCGCCCGGCGCCCGGCTCGGGCTCCAAGACCGGCGCCAACTACGGCACCGGCCGCCAGCGCCGCAAGACCGACTGAGTCCTTCCGGACGCGGACGAGGACGAACGGCCCGGCTCCCCTCGGTGGGGGAGCCGGGCCGTTCGCGTGCGCCGGAGGGGGCGTGCCGGGGGGTGTGTTCCGGCCGGGCGGCTCAGGCGCTGGCGCTGAGCGCCGGTGCGGCGACGGCCTCGCGGCAGGCCCCGAGGTAGCGCCTGAGCACCAGGCGGGCGATCTCGGGGGCGGCGCCGAGGACCTCGGCGAGGACGTCCGCCTCCGCCTCGGCCGCGGCGTCCACGATCCGGTCCGGCAGCAGACCCGGGGCGAGCAGGTAGGGCGCGACGGCCACCCGGCGGGCCCCGGCCGCCCGCAGCGCGGCGGCGGCGGCGGGGACGCGCGGGCCGCCGGCGGAGGCGTACGCGACCTCGACGCCGGCCCAGCCGCGGGTCCGGCGCCACTCGGCGGCCACCGCCCGGGTGGCGGCGTCGGCGGCCGGGTCGGAGGAGCCGGCCGCGGCCAGCACGACACCGGTGCGGGCGCGGACGACGGGGGAGCCGACGGCCAGCCCGGCCCCGGCGAGGCGGCGGTCCAGCGCGGCGAGCAGCAGTGGGGAGGGGACGGGGAGCGGCCCGGTCGCCTGCGCCGCGTCCGCGACGCGCGGTCGCGCCGGGCCCAGCACGTTCGCGACCGGCAGGTCGGCGCCGGCGGCGCGCAGGGCGGCGGGGATGTCGTGCTTGGCGTGGAAGGCCCGGTTCAGCAGCAGCGGAACGGCCACGGCCGCCGGCAGCCGGCCGGCCACCTGCGGGATCCGCGGCGCGCAGTGGTCCAGGTACGCGGTGGCGACCTCCAGCCCGGGGCGCAGCGCCCGGACCTGCTCGACCACCCCCGCCACGGTCGCGGCGTGGCGGGGGTCGCGGCTGCCGTGGGCGATCAGCAGGAGCGGTCGATCCGGTGCAGACATGATCACAGGAACCTCGATGGTCAGCGGGCCGTGCCCACCAGGCCCCGGTTGCGCAGCACCCGGCGCTCCAGCGGGGCGAAGAGCAGGAGGTCGATGGCGATGCCGACGAACAGGACGAGGATGATGCCGAGGAGGACGCCGGACATGCTGGCCGACTCCCGCTGGTTCTCCAGGAACCGGCCCAGGCCCAGGCCCAGGTCGGGGGAGGACGCGACGAGTTCGGCGGCCATCAGCGAGCGCCAGGAGAACGCCCAGCCCTGCTTGAGGCCGGCCAGGTAACCGGGGAGGGCGGCCGGCAGCAGGATGTGGCGGGCGTTCGACAGGCCGGTGGCGCCCAGGGTGCGGCCGGCCCGGAGGAACAGCGGCGGCACCTGGTCGATGCCGGCCACCAGGCCGTTGGCGATGGAAGGGACGGCGCCGAGCAGGATGACGGCGTACATCATCGAGTCGTTGATGCCGAGCCAGATGACGGCGGCGGGCACCCAGGCGACCGAGGGCAGCGACTGCAGGCCGGAGAGCACCGGCCCGAGCGCGGCCCGGACCGGCTTGACCCGGGCGACCAGCAGACCGATCGGGGTGCCGATCACGACCGCGATCAGGAAGCCGGAGATACCGCGCCAGACGCTCGTCCAGATGATGCTGAACAGCGTCCCGGCCTCCCAGAGCTCGACCAGCGAGCGCCAGACGTCGGCCGGGCTGGGCAGCTTGTAGGAGGAGGTCAGTTCGAGGCTGTAGGCGCCCTGCCAGAGCGCCAGCACGAGCAGCAGCCCGAGCAGCGGCGGCAGCGCCTTCGTCCGCAGGATCTCGCCGAGCGGCACGCGCCGCACCTGGACGGCGTCCAGCGCGTCCAGGCCGGCGCCGACGTCGGCGATGTCCGCCGGCCGGTCCTTGGCCAGGGTGGTGGTGCTGTCAGTGCTGGCCATGGCGGCGGATCTCCCCACGCAGTTCTTCGGTGATCTCGATGGACAGGTCGGCGACGCCGGCGGACTCGATCCGGCGCGGCTGCGGCAGGTCGATCCGCCACTCGCGGGCGACCCGGCCGGGGCGCGAGGAGAGCAGCACCACGCGCTGGGCGAGCCGGACGGCCTCCCGCACGTTGTGCGTGACGAACAGGACGGAGAGCTTGTGCTCGGCCCAGATCCGGGTGATCTCGTCGTGCAGCACGTCCCGGGTGATGGCGTCGAGCGCGGCGAACGGCTCGTCCATCAGCAGGACCGAGGCGCCCTGGGCGAGCGCGCGGGCCAGTGCGACGCGCTGGCGCATGCCGCCGGAGAGCTCGTGCACGCGCTTGCCGTAGGAGCCGCCCAGCCGGACGAGTTCGAGCAGCCGCTCGGCCTCGGGGCGGCGCTCGGGGCGGGGCACGCCGGCGAGCTTGAGCGCGAGTTCGATGTTCTTGCCGGCGGTGAGCCAGGGGAACAGCGCGTGCTCCTGGAACATCAGCGCGGGGCGTCCGCCGGTCACCTCGATCGAGCCCGCGGTGGGCTTGTCGAGGCCGGCGACCAGGTTGAGCAGGGTGGACTTTCCGCAGCCCGAGGCGCCGAGCAGCGTGACGAACTCGCCGGGCGCGACATCGAGCGTGATGTCGTCCAGGACGTGCGTGGCGGCACCCGGGCGGCCGAAGGACTTGTGCACGTGCGAGATCCGGACGGCGGGCGAGCCGCCGCGGGTGTCGACGCCGACGGCGTCGTCCGAGGTGGTCAGTGCCGGGGTCATCCGGGCACCTCCTGCATCTGGGGGCAGCTCCCGGCCGGGGGCCGGGGGCGGTCATGGGCCCCTCCTGCCGGTCGGCGGGCGAGGAGGGCGGGTGGCGAAGGAATCGGGGCCGGGGTCCGGCCCCGCCCGTCCCGTGTGCTCTGGGGGCATCGATCGGGCATCGACCGGGCGGGCGGGGAACCGGACCTCGGGGCTTGGGTGCGGCGGGGCTTCCGTGCGCCGTGGGTGGCGCGGGTGCCGCGCGGTGCTACTTGGCGCCGAGCCCGGCGTCCGCCACGGGAGCCTGGCCCTTCTCCTTGAGCACCTTGTTGAGCAGCGTCAGGTCGTAGATCCCGGCCAGGTTCGGCTTCTTGAGCAGGCCGGCGGTGACGGCGTGGTCGGCCTCGGCCTGCAGGGTGCCGGCCAGCGGGTCGTCCAGGAAGTCGATGTCGGCCCAGGCCGGGTCGAGGATCTCGGCCGGCAGGGCGTTGCCGGCCTCCTTCTTGATGGCGGCGTTGGCGTCGGCCTTGGCCTTGTCGGAGTTGGCCTTGATGAAGGTGTTGGTGTTCACCGAGCCGCGCAGCACGGCCTCCACCACGTCGGCGTGCTCCTTGAGGAACTTCTGCGAGACGATGATGTTGGTGATCACGAACTTCTTGTCCGGCCAGACGTCCTTCTCGTTGAGCAGGACCTTCGCACCGAGGGTGACCAGCTTGGACGCGGTCGGCTCGGGCACCCAGGCGCCGTCGATCGAGCCGGAGCTGTAGGCGTCCGGGGTGACCTTGTTGTCGCTCCGCACCACCGAGACGTCGCCGGCGCCGGTGTCGGGGTTGACCTTCAGCCCCTTGCCCGCCAGGTAGTTGAGCAGCGCCACGTCCTGGGTGTTGCCGCGCTGCGGGGTGGCGATCTTCTTGCCCTTGAGGTCGTCCAGGCTCTGGATCTTCTCGGGGTTGACCACCAGCTTGACGCCGCCGGAGGCCGAACCGCTGATGATCTTCAGCGACTCGCCGTTGGACTGGCTGTAGCCGTTGATCGCGGGGGAGGGGCCGATCCAGCCGATGTCGATGGAGCCGGCGTTCAGCGCCTCGATCTCGGCCGGACCCGCGTTGAAGACCTGGGTCTTGATCTGGGTGGTCCCGAGCTCCTTCTGGAAGAGGCCCTCCTGGAGCCCGACCAGCGGGGTGCCGTGGGTCAGGTTGGCGAAGTAGCCGATCTTGACCGTGTCGGCGGAGAGCTTCACGCCGGAGGCGGAACCGCCGGCGGCGGCGGCCGCGGCGGGCTTGTCGTCCTCGCTCTTCGAGCCGTAGCCGCAGGCGGAGAGCAGCGCCACCGCGGTGAGGCCGGCGACGGCGGCCGCGGCGGAGCGTCTGATCCGGCCGGCGGCCGGGTGTGTCGGCCGATCGGGGAGGGTGGCGGGCGCGAGTGCGTGGTTCGGTGCCATGGGCGAAGTCCTGTTCACGGGCGGACCGTCGCGGGGACGGTCCCGGGCGGGAAGGGGCGGGTCGTGCTCGCGGCATCGGGGGATGCCGGGCAAGCCGGGTCGGTGCGCCGCACCAGCTGTGGGGTGGGACAGCGGCCGGCCCGGTGACAGGGCTCCGGTCAGCCCTGTCGGCCCGCACATCGGGTCAGGCCGCCCTGGCCGCTGCCGAGGACGCCGCTGCCGATGCGGCCGCCTTCCTTGTCCATGCCCGAGAACGCCTCGCGGGGCATCAGACCCAGTCCTCCTCGTCGGGTGCGCCGGACGCGTCGGGGCGCACGGTGTCGAAGGCCTCGCCCGCCATGCCGGCGGTGAGGGTGGTGCCGTCGGCCGGGTCGATCAGCAGGAACGAACCGGTCCGGCGGTTCACGCGGTAGTCGTCGAGGGCCAGCGGCTCGGCGGTGCGCAGCACCACGTGGCCGATGTCGTTGACCTCCAGCCCCTGGGCGCCGGAGCGCTGTTCGAGGCTGTCGATGTCGATGCGGTAGGAGATCGCCTTGACCAGCGCGCGCACGGTGCGGGTGGTGTGCTTGAGCAGCACCTTGTCACCGGCGCGCAGCGGGCGCTCACTGAGGTGGCTGACGGTGGCCTCGATGTCCTTGGTGGGCACCGGGACCGGGCCGGCCGCGATCAGGTCGCCGCGGGAGACGTCGATGTCGTCGGCGAGGCGGACGGTCACCGACTGGGGGGCCCAGGCGAGGTCGGTCTCCGCGCCGAGCGCGTCGATGCCGGCGACGGTGGTGGTGTGGCCCGAGGGCAGCACCGTCACCGGGTCGCCGACCCGCAGCACGCCGGAGGCCAACTGGCCCGCGTAGCCGCGGTAGTCGGGGTGCTCGTCGCTCTGCGGGCGGATCACGTACTGGACCGGGAAGCGGGCCGGCTCGACGCTCGGGTCGCTGCCGACCGGCACCGTCTCCAGGTGCTCCAGCAGGGTCGGGCCGCCGTACCAGTCCATGTGGGCGGACGGCTCGACCACGTTGTCCCCGGCGAGGGCGGAGATCGGGACCGCGACCACGTCCCGGACGCCGAGCGAGGCGGCGTAGGCGGTGAACTCCTCGGCGATGGCGGCGAAGACGGGCTCCGCGTACTCGACGAGGTCCATCTTGTTGACGGCCAGCACCACGTGCGGCACCCGCAGCAGCGCGGCGACGGCGGCGTGCCGGCGGGTCTGCTCGACCACGCCGTTGCGGGCGTCCACCAGGACGACGGCGAGTTCGGCGGTGGAGGCGCCGGTCACCATGTTGCGGGTGTACTGCACGTGCCCGGGGGTGTCGGCGAGGATGAACCGCCGGCGGGGGGTGGCGAAGTAGCGGTACGCGACGTCGATGGTGATGCCCTGCTCGCGCTCGGCGCGCAGGCCGTCGGTGAGCAGTGCGAGGTCGGGCGCTTCCTGGCCGCGGCTCAGGGAGGCGCGCTCGACGGCCTCCAGCTGGTCGGCGAGCACCGACTTGGAGTCGTGCAGCAGCCGGCCGACCAGGGTGGACTTGCCGTCGTCGACGGAGCCGGCGGTGGCGAAGCGCAGCAGGGCGGTGGCGCTGGTCCGGGTGGTGGTGCTCATTTAGAAGTATCCCTCGCGCTTGCGGTCTTCCATCGCGGCCTCGGAAAGCTTGTCGTCGGCCCGGGTGGCGCCGCGTTCGGTGAGGCGGCTGGCGGCGATCTCGGCGATCACGGCCCCGATGTCGGCGGCGTCGGAGTCGACGGCGCCGGTGCAGGACATGTCGCCGACCGTGCGGTAGCGGATCAGGCGCCGCTCGACCGGCTCGTGCTCCTTGGGGCCGCCCCACTCGCCCGCGGTCAGCCACATGCCGCTGCGGGAGAAGACGTCGCGCTCGTGCGCGTAGTAGATCTCCGGGAGCTCGATGCCCTCGCGCTCGATGTACTGCCAGACGTCCAGCTCGGTCCAGTTGGAGAGCGGGAAGACGCGCACGTGCTCGCCGACCGCGTGCCGGCCGTTGTACAGCGACCAGAGCTCGGGGCGCTGGCGGCGCGGGTCCCAGGCGCCGAACTCGTCGCGCAGGGAGAAGACGCGCTCCTTGGCGCGGGCCTTCTCCTCGTCGCGGCGGCCGCCGCCGAAGACGGCGTCGAAGCGGTTGCGCTCGATGGCGTCCAGCAGCGGGACGGTCTGCAGCGGATTGCGGGTGCCGTCGGGGCGCTCGCGCAGCCGGCCGTCGTCGATGAAGTCCTGGACGTGGGCGACGTGCAGGCGCAGGTTGTGCTCGGCCGCCACCCGGTCGCGGTACTCGATGACCTCGGGGAAGTTGTGGCCGGTGTCGACGTGCAGCAACGAGAACGGGACGGCGGCCGGCCAGAAGGCCTTGAGCGCCAGGTGCAGCATGACGATGGAGTCCTTGCCGCCGGAGAACAGGATCACCGGGCGCTCGAACTCCCCCGCGACCTCGCGGAAGATGTGCACCGACTCGGCCTCCAGCGCGTCCAGGTGGGACAGCGCGAAGCCGCTCTCTTCGGTGGGGACCAGGCTGTCGGTCGCGGTGGTCACGCGAGACCCCTCTCGGTCAGGAAGGCGTGGAGTTCGGCGGCGCTCTCGGCCACCTCGCGGCCCTGGGTCTGGAGCCGCAGCTCCGGGTCCACGGGGGCCTCGTACGGGTCGTCGACGCCGGTCAGGCCGGAGAGCTCGCCGGCCGCCTGCTTGGCGTACAGGCCCTTGACGTCGCGCTCGGCGCAGAGCTCGACGGGGGTGGCGACGTGGATCTCCAGGAAGCCGGTGCCGTGGGCGGCGTGCCGCTCGCGGACCGCCGCCCGGGAGTCCGCGTAGGGGGCGATCACCGGGGCGAGCACCTTGACGCCGTTGGCGGCGAGCTTCTCGGCGACGAAGCCGATCCGGGTGACGTTGGTGTGCCGGTCCTCCCGGGTGAAGCCGAGGCCCTTGGAGAGGAACTCGCGGATCTCGTCGCCGTCCAGGACCTCGACCTTGTGGCCCTCGGCCCGCAGCCGCTCGGCCAGGGCGAAGGCGAGCGTGGTCTTGCCCGCACTCGGGAGCCCGGTCAGCCACACGGTGGCGCCGCGCTCGCAGGGGGCGGCCGCGGGGGCCGCCTCCGCGGCTCCGTCGGCGGCCAGGGTGGTGGCTGTGCTCACGGTGGGTTCTCCAGACGGGTAGTGACGGTGGATCGGTGGTGGGGCGGTGGCTCGCTCAGAGGTGGATGCCGCACTCGGTCTTGCCGGAGCCGGACCAGCGGCCGGCCCTGGCGTCCTCGCCCTCCTCGGGCTTGCGGGTGCACGACAGCGGCGAGCAGCCGACCGACGTGTAGCCCTCCCACAGCAGCGGGTTGAGCAGGACGCCGTTGGCGTTGACGTAGGCGTCCACGTCCTCCTGCGTCCAGCGGGCGATCGGGGCGATCTTGACCTTGCGGCGCTTGGCGTCCCAGGCGACCACCGGGGTGCCGGCCCGGGTGGGCGACTCGTCGCGGCGCAGCCCGGTGGCCCAGGCGTCGTAGCCGCCGAGGCCGCGGTTCAGCGGCTCGACCTTGCGCAGCGAGCAGCAGAGGTCCGGGTCGCGGTCGTGCAGGGCGGGCCCGTACTGGGCGTCCTGCTCGGCGACCGTCTGCAGCGGCTTGAGGGTGATGAGGTTGACCGGCATCACCGCGGCCACCGCGTCCCTGGTCCCGATGGTCTCGGGGAAGTGGTAGCCGGTGTCCAGGAAGACCACGTCCACGCCGGGGAGGACCGAGGAGGCGAGGTGGGCGACGACCGCGTCCTCCATCGAGGAGGTGACGCAGAACCGCGCGCCGAAGGTGTCGGCGGCCCAGGCCAGGATCTCCTGGGGGGTCGCCTCCTCCAGCTCGCGGCCGGCGGCGGTCGCGATCGCCTCGTAGTCAGTCGTCGTGCCGGTCATGTGACGTACCCCCGTCGGTCGCCGTGGTCCTGTCGGGTGCCGAGAGCAGGCCGAGGAACTTCAACTGGAAGGCCCGGCGGCAGCCGTGGCACTCCCAGGCGCCGTGCCCGGCCTCGGAGGGGCGCAGGTCCTCGTCGCCGCAGTACGGGCAGAAGAACGGTGCCGCCCGCTCACTCATTGCCCACCTCGCTGCGCTCGGCGTCCGCTTCGCGAGACACGCCCCTGCCCCATGATTCGCTCGCTGCGCTCACTCATGACAGCTGCTCCTCGCTGGCGCGGGCGGCCCACTGGGCGAAGCGCTCGCCTTCGGCGCGGTCGGCCTGGTAGCGCGTCAGCACCCGCTCGACGTAGTCCGGCAGGCCGTCCTTGGTGACCTTGAGGCCGCGGACCTTGCGGCCGAAGCCGGCCTCCAGGCCGAGCGCGCCGCCCAGGTGCACCTGGTAGCCCTCGACCTGCCGGCCGTCGGTGTCGGTCACCAGCTGGCCCTTGAGGCCGATGTCCGCGACCTGGATGCGGGCGCAGGCGTTCGGGCAGCCGTTGATGTTGATGGTCAGCGGCTCCTCGAAGTCCGGCAGGCGCTTCTCCAGCTCGTCGATGAGCGTGCGGCCGCGCTCCTTGGTCTCGACGATGGCGAGCTTGCAGTACTCGATGCCGGTGCAGGCCATGGTGCCGCGGCGGAAGGGCGAGGGGGTGACCCGCAGGTCCAGCGCCTCCAGGCCGGCCACCAGCGACTCGACCCGGTCCTCGGCGATGTCGAGGACGAGCATCTTCTGCTCGGCGGTGGTGCGCAGCCGGTCGCTGCCGTGGGCGGCGGCGAGGTCGGCGATCCGCCCGAGCAGGGCGCCGTCGACCCGGCCGACCCGCGGCGCGAAGCCGACGTAGTAGTTGCCGTCCTTCTGCCGGTGCACGCCGACGTGGTCGCGCCAGCGGCCGGCGGGCTCCTTCGGTGCGGGGCCGTCCACCAGCTGGTACTTGAGGTACTCGTCCTCCAGGACCTGGCGGAACTTCTGCACGCCCCAGTCGGCGACCAGGAACTTCAGCCGGGCGCGGTTGCGCAGCCGGCGGTAGCCGTAGTCGCGGAAGATGCCGATGACGCCGCCGTAGACGTCCGCGACCTCGTCGAGCGGGACCCAGGCGCCCAGGCGGACGCCGAGCTTGGGGTTGGTGGAGAGGCCGCCGCCGACCCAGAGGTCGAAGCCGGGGCCGTGTTCGGGGTGCTCGACGCCGACGAAGGCGACGTCGTTGATCTCGTGCGCGACGTCCAGCAGCGGGGAGCCGGAGACGGCGGACTTGAACTTGCGCGGCAGGTTGGAGAAGTCCTTGTTGCCGATGAAGCGGCGCTGGATCTCCTCGATGGCGGAGGTGCCGTCGATGATCTCGTCCTCGGCGATGCCGGCCACCGGGGAGCCGAGGATGACGCGCGGGGTGTCGCCGCAGGCCTCGGTGGTGGACAGGCCGACGGCCTCCAGCTTCTGCCAGATCGCGGGGACGTCCTCGATCCGGATCCAGTGGTACTGGACGTTCTGCCGGTCGGTCAGGTCGGCGGTGTTCCGGCCGTAGAGCTCGGAGACCTCGGCGATCGCCTTGAGCTGGGCGACGGTCAGCCGGCCGCCGTCGATGCGGACGCGGAGCATGAAGTACTCGGCGTCCAGCTCGTGCGGGTCCAGGATCGCGGTCTTGCCGCCGTCGATGCCTTCCTTGCGCTGGGTGTAGAGGCCCCACCAGCGCATCCGGCCGCGCAGGTCGGCGGGGTCGATCGAGTCGAAGCCGCGCTGCGAGTAGATCGTCTCAATACGTGTCCGCACATTGAGACCGTCGTCGTCCTTCTTGAACTGCTCGTTGGCGTTCAGAGGAGTGAAGTGGCCCATGCCCCACTGGCCCTCACCGCGGTGGCGGGTCACCTTGCGAGGCGCGGCGGGGCGGCGTGCCTCGGCGCGATCGGCCGTCGGCTCGGCGGTCTCGGGGGTGGTGGCCATGGTGAAGTCCTTCGGGGCAGGTGGCTCTGACGCCGGATCGGTCGCTGGGCGTGCTCGGCCGGGCGCTGCTGCTGTGACCTGCGGGTTTCTCAAGGCCGGGAGAGCAGTGACCGTGGCCGGGCGGGCGCCTGCGCATCCGCGTCGGCGGGGATGGCGGGGTGGTGGCGCCGGGTGCGGTGGGTGGCGGCGGGGTGGGGCTCAGATCACCGGACAGATGGCGCTGGACACGCGAAGGAGATCGACGTGGAGTCGACCTACTAGGGTGGTTCCGGCGCTAGGCATGGCAAGAGATTCGCACGGAGCACGACGCGAGGTCCACTAACGTCCGAATGATGGACGCAAAGGTTTCGCATACCGAGATGCCGAGACGTTCCCGCCGCTCCCCGGATCGGACCCCCGTCGAACGGCCCGCGACACGGGAGATCAACGGACCTGCCCCGGCCCGATACCGTTAGCCCTGTGCAAGCAGCAGGCGAAACGACGAGACCGAACCCGGAGCGGCCCTCCCGTCGTCGGGGCAAGGGCTCCCGACGGGCGGCCAAGGCCACCTGGCGCACGACGGCCTGGGCGCTGGTCAGGGACACCACCAACACCTGCGTCGAGTACCGGGTCACCGGGCTCGCGGCGGAGGCGGCGTTCTTCACCCTGCTGTCCATCCCGCCGCTGCTGCTCTGCCTGGCCGGCACCCTCGGCTACCTGGACGACCTCCTCGGCGCGGGCACGATCGACAAGCTGAAGCAGGACATCCTCAAGGCCTCCGGGACGGTCCTCTCGGACTCGTCCATCCAGGACGTGGTGATCCCGCTGCTGGACGAGGTCTTCAAGCACACCCGCCCGGACCTGGTCTCGATCGGCTTCCTGCTCTCGCTCTGGTCCGGGTCCCGGGCGCTGTACATCTTCATCGACACCATCACCGTGATGTACGGGCTCGACGGGAAGCGCGGCATCGTCAAGACCCGGCTGATGTCGCTCGGCCTCTACCTCGGCGCCCTGGTGATCGGCTCCCTGGTCCTGCCGCTGCTGCTGGTCGGGCCCGGGCTGGTCCAGAACACCGTCCAGGACCTCGCGACCGTGGTCAACGCGCTCTACTGGCCGGTCGCGATCCTGTTGCTGATCGTCTTCCTGACCACCCTGTACCACCTGGCCGTACCCGTCTCGACGCCCTGGCGGGAGGACATCCCGGGCGCGCTGGTCGCGCTGGTGGTGCTGGTCTTCTGCAGCGTCGGACTGCGGCTGTACCTGGTCAGCTCGGTCGAGGGCCCCTCGGTGTACGGCTCGCTGGCCGCGCCGGTGGCCGTGCTGCTCTGGATCTTCGTGGTCGCGCTCGCGGTGCTGATCGGCGCCGCGATGAACGCCGCCATAGACCGCCGCTGGCCGACCCTGGAGACCGCCGACGCCCGCGCCGAGAACGAGCGCGCGCAGGAGGAGGCCGCCGCCGCCGTGGTCCGCGAGGTGGCCGCCCGGCGCGCCGCCGAGCGCGCCCGGCGGGCGCGCGAGCTCGGCCTCGCCGAGGGGGCCGAGGAGGAGTACGCCGAGGAGGGGGATGACGTCGACGTGCCCTCCGAGTACCCCGAGCGCTGGGCCGACGTGCTCGCCGCCGACAACGTCCGGGCCCGGCTCACCAGCCGGAGCGGTCCGCACCACCGGCCGACCCCGCCCCCGCCGGACAGCGACCGGCCGACCGCGCCGCCGCCCGAGCGCACGCTGCCCAGCCACCCGCCGCGGCCGCCGTGGGAACAGCGCTGACGCGCCGCGGCGCCGGGCGGTCGGCGCGGCGCCGGCCGTCGGCGACCGGGTCGTCGGCGACCGGATCGGCGCAGGTGAAAAACCGGTTGGCAGCGCCGGAGACGGCCGCTACGGTGTGACCAGTTCGGTTTGAGGGGACCGCTGTACCGGTCCACGGAGAAGAGAAGCGAGGTGAGCCTTGTGACCGTCTTTGCCGTCACGGCTGCCCTGGGCAGCGCTCGCACCCACCACCTCTCCCTCCCGGCCGTCGGCTGACGCCGCCTTCGCGCGCGCAGCCGTAGCCCGGCGGGATCACTTTCCTCCCGAAGGGCCCACTGCGTTGTTCAACGCTGCCTCCGTTTCGTCCCTCCTCTCCTCCGATTCCGACTCCTGTGACTTCCCGCTGGCCGACTACGGCTGGACGGCCGAGTCCGAGGAGCTCTTCGCCCCGCTCGCCGAGGCCGGGCTGACGCCCGCCCGGATCGTCCGGGTGGACCGCGGCCAGTGCGACGTCGTCCTGGCCGACCCATCGACCGGCGAGCCGCGCACCGTCCGGGCCGACACCCGGTCGGTCGGCGACGTCGACATGATCAACTGCCCCTGCACCGGCGACTGGGCGGCCGTGGACCTCGCGGCCCAGCCCATGCCGGCCGTCGCGGCGCTGCTGCCGCGCTCCACCGCGATCATCCGCAAGGTGGCCGGCAAGCGTTCGGACGGCCAGGTGCTGGCGGCCAACGTCGACACCGTCCTGATCGCCGCCTCGCTCGCCGCCGAGCCCGACCTGGGCCGGATCGAGCGCTTCCTGGCCCTGGCCTGGGAGTCCGGCGCCGATCCGGTGGTCGTCCTCACCAAGGCCGACCTGGTGGACGACGCCGACTTCATCCGGGCCGACGTCGAGGCCATCGCCCCCGGCGTCACGGTGCTGGTGGTCAGCGCCGAGACCGGCGAGGGGGTGGACGTGCTGCGCGCCTGCACGCCCGGCACCACCGCCGTGATCGGCCAGTCCGGCGTCGGCAAGTCCACGCTCACCAACGTGCTGGCCGGTGCCGAGGTGATGACCGTTCAGCAGGCCCGGGCGGTCGACCAGAAGGGCCGTCACACCACGACCACCCGTGAGCTGATCCCGCTGCCCGGCGGCGGGGTGCTGATCGACACGCCCGGCCTGCGCGAGGTCGGCCTCTACGGCGGCGAGGGCGTGGCGATGGCCTTCTCCGACATCGAGGAGCTGGCCGAGGGCTGCCGCTTCCATGACTGCGGCCACCACACCGAGCCCGGCTGCGCGGTGCGGGCCGCGCTGGAGGACGGCACGCTCCCGCAGCGGCGGATGGACAGCTACCTCAAGCTCCAGCGCGAGAGCGAGTGGATCGCCTCCCGTTCGGACGCCCGGCTGGCCTCGGCCCGGCTGAAGAAGTGGAAGACCATCACCAAGTCGGTGCGCGCCCGGGGCGTCGTCAAGCGGTGACGGCGGACCGGCGGGGCGGCGGGTGCGCTGCGGCGGCCCGTCGCCCCGCGGGCCCGGCGGGCGTTCGAGGCACTCGACCGGACGGCGCGCTACCGGCTCGTCCTCCCGCTGCTCCAGGCGCTCACCCCGCTGGCCCGGCGGGACCGGCTCGACCGGGCGCTGCAGCGGCTGACGGGCGACGGCGGCCCGGCGGCGTAGCGGTCGGCGGCCGGTGCGGCGCGACGCCGAGCGGGCGGCGTCGGCGGCCGGTCGGAGCTCCGTCAGCGCAGGAGGTCGGCCACCACGCGGAACCGCTCCAGCACGACGGGAGTGGAGTCGTCGACGGTGAAGCCGGGATCGCCCAGCGCCGCCCGCAGCTCCTCGCTGTGCCAGAAGTCCTCGTGGCCCGCGCGCCACGCGGCCACCGTGGTGAAGCCCTCGCCCTCGTCCACGGCGTGCCGCAGGTCGACCTCCGCGAGCGGGACGACCCGGACGTCCGTGGTCTCGGTCACCGCCACCGCCCGGCCGTCCGAGTCGATCACCGCCGAGCGGACGCCCACCCTCGGCAGCGGTTCGTCCTCGTGCTCGTACTCGGCGAGCAGGCCGGTGGTGCTGGTCTTGGCGCCGCTGACGACGGCCGCGACCAGCCGGTCGCGCAGCGGCCCGGGGAAGGCGAACTGCTCCACCCGTAGCGCGGTGACCCGGGGATCGTCCGGGCCGGTGTACGGCTGCTCGGTCACGGGAGGCTCCTAGTCGCGGGGAGAATGGGTCAGTCGGTCGGGCGGATCGGGTGCCCGGCCCGGCCAGGGTAGCCGCGGGCCCGGCCGCACGGCTCGTGGTTTTCCCGGCGCGGGCGAGCGGTCGGAAGCCGCTTCGGCGGACCCGCACGCCCATGTCCGATTCCCGCCAGTCCCACCCCGCCGAGTGCCGCAGACTGGACAGCGTGATTGACGACGACATCCGGTACCGAGCCGTGGACAGCAGGGACTCCCGCTTCGACGGCGTCTTCTTCACGGCCGTCACCTCGACCGGCATCTACTGCCGGCCGAGCTGCCCCGCCGTGACCCCCAAGCGCGTCAACTGCACCTTCTACCCCAGCGCCGCCGCCGCCCAGGGCGCGGGCTTCCGCGCCTGCCGGCGCTGCCGCCCCGACGCGGTGCCCGGCTCGCCCGAGTGGAACCACCGCGCCGACCTGGTCGGCCGGGCGATGCGGCTGATCGGCGACGGCATCGTGGACCGCGAGGGCGTCGCCGGTCTGGCCCACCGCCTCGGCTACAGCTCCCGCCAGCTCCAGCGCCAGCTCACCGCCGAACTCGGCGCCGGGCCGATCGCGCTGGCCAGGGCCCGCCGCGCCCAGACCGCCCGGCTGCTGCTGCAGACCACCGAGCTGCCGGTCACCGAGATCGCCTTCGCGGCCGGGTTCGCCTCCGTCCGGCAGTTCAACGACACCGTCCGCGAGGTCTACGACCGCACCCCCAGCGGGCTGCGCGCCGAGGTCACGGCGGGGCGGCGCACCGCGACCCCGGCCGGCGGGCTCACCCTGCGGCTGGCCTACCGGGGCGCGCTGGACAGCGACCACCTGATCGGCTTCCTGGCCCTGCGCGCCGTGCCCGGGGTGGAGGAGGTGGTCACCGGCACGCGCCCGGGCCTGCGCACCTACCGCCGCACCCTCACGCTTCCGTACGGCCACGGCATCGCCGAGGTGGACGGGCTGGCGGCCGACGAACCCCGGACCCGCGGCTGGCTGGACTGCCGCCTCTTCCTGACCGACCTGCGGGACCTGCCGACCGCCGTCCAGCGGCTGCGGATCCTGTTCGACCTGGACGCCGACCCGGACGCGGTGGACGGCCGGCTCGGCACCGACCCGGTGCTCGGCGCGCTGGTCCGCGCCCGCCCCGGGCTGCGTTCGCCCGGTCACGTCGACCCGCACGAGCTGGCGGTCCGCGCCGTCCTCGGCCAGCAGATCACCGTCGGCGCGGCCCGCACCCTGGCCGGGCGGCTCGCCGAGAAGTACGGCGCCGTCCTTCCTGAGCCGAACGGCGGGCTGCGGCTGCTCTTCCCGACCGCCGCCGCCCTGGCGGTGGCCGACCCCGAGGACTTCGCGATGCCGGCGGCCCGCCGCCGGGCGCTCACCGGTCTCTGCGCGGCGCTGGCCGAGGGCGTCGTCCGGCTGGACGGCGGCGTCGACCGGGAGGAGGCGGCGGCGCAGCTGCTCGCCCTCCCCGGCATCGGCCCCTGGACCGTCGGCTACCTGCGGATGCGGGCCCTCGCCGACCCGGACGTCTTCCTGCCGAGCGACGTCGGCGTGCGCCACGGCCTCGTCCGGCTCGGCGCCCCCGGCGACCCGAGATCCGCCGACCGCGCCGCCGAGGCCTGGGCCCCCTGGCGCTCCTACGCCGTCCACCGCCTCTGGGCGGGCGCCGCGAGTGACCTCAGCACTGGAACGGAGAACACCCGAGCATGAGCACCACCGTCTTCACCTTCATGGAGAGCCCGTTCGGCCGGCTGCTGCTCAGCGGCGTCCTGCCGACGGACGGCGGACCGGCCGCGCTGTCCACCGTCACCGTCCCCGGCCAGAAGTACGCGCTGGCCGAGCCCGCCGACCACTGGGTCCACGACCCGGACGCGCTGGTCGAGCCGGTCGCCCAGCTCACCGCCTACTTCGCCGGTGAGCGCACCGCCTTCGACCTCCCGCTGGCCCCGGTCGGGACCGACTTCCGCCGGAGCGTCTGGGCGGCGCTGGACGGCATCCCGTACGGCGAGACGGTCACCTACGGCCGGCTCGCCGAGCTGGCCGGTGCCTCGCCGAACGCCGTCCGCGCGGTGGGCGGCGCCGTGGGGGCCAACCCGCTGCTGATCGTCCGGCCCTGCCACCGCGTGATCGGGGCCAGCGGCTCCCTCACCGGCTTCGCCGCCGGGGTGGACCGCAAGCGCTGGCTGCTGGAGCTGGAGGGCGGCACGCTGTTCTGAGCCTGGCGGGGACCGTGCCCGGCGCGGTCCCCGCCGGGCCCGGTCCGTCAGGAGGACCGCTCCGGTCTTTCAGGAGGACCGCTCCGGTCCGTCAGGAGGACGCCAGGACGTGGCGGTCACGGCTCGCGCCGAAGGCCGCGACGGTCTGGGCGACGAGCACGGCGAGCAGCGCGGCGACCGGCAGCGACCATCCCCCGCTCGCGGAGTGCAGCAGGCCGAGACCGAGCGGGCCCAGGCAGGCGACGAGGTAGCCGATCCCCTGGGCCATGGTCGAGAGCCGGCCGGTGTGGTGCGCGTCGGGCGAGCGGGCGACGATGTAGCCGAGGGCGAGACCGATGGCGAGGCCCTGGCCCAGCCCGAGCGCGGTCATCCAGAGGTAGGCGCCCGACACGGGGGAGGTGAGCAGGCCGACGAAGCCGGTGGCGCACAGCAGGGACGCCGCCAGGGGCGGGATGAAGGCCGGGCGCAGGCGGTGCTGCAGCCAGGGGGCCGCGAAGGACGCGGCCATCCCGGGGAAGCTGGAGAAGGAGAGCATCCATCCGGCCTGGCTGTCGCTCATGCCGTGGTCCCGCAGGAGCGTCGGCAGCCAGGAGAGGATCGCGTAGTAGCCGAGGGACTGCAGACCCATGTACAGGGTCACCGCCCAGGCGGTCCGGTCGCGCCACAGCGACCCGCGTGCGGCGGTATCGGCTCCTCCCCGCTGCACCGGCTCCGGTCGCCGGCGGTTCGCGGAACGCCGGTCCGGCGCGAGCAGTTCGGGAAGCCAGGCGAGAGCGGCCAGGAGGGCGGGGACCGCCCACAGCGCGAGCACCGGCCGCCAGCCCCAGCCGGTGGCCGACACCAGCGGGACGACCAGGCCCGCGGCGAGCGCGGCTCCGCCGGACAGGGCCAGGGAGTAGCAGCCGAGCATCAGCCCGGCGCGGCCGGCGAAGTCGTGCTTGATGAGCTGCGGCATGAGGACGTTGCCGACCGCGATCGCCACCCCGGCGATCAGGGTCCCGCCGAACAGGGCGGGCACTCCCGGGACGGAGCGCAGCACGATGCCGCCGGCCAGCGCGAGCAGCGCGTACCAGAGCAGGTGGTGGGGGCCGAAGCGGCGGGTGAGCCGGGGCGCGAGGAACGCGAACGCCCCGAAGCAGACGACCGGCACCGTCGAGAGGGCTCCGGCGCCGAAGGACGAGAGGTGTTCGTCGTGCTCGACCTCCGCGAGGACGGGGGACAGGGACGCGACGGCGATGCGCAGGTTCAGCGCGGCCAGGCTGAACGCGAGAGCGGCTTGTACGGCGCGTGCTCCGGCCGGTCCGGGGAGGGACGGCCGCCGGGACGCCGACGGGTGGGCCGCCGGGGCCTGATGGGTCACTGGGGCCTGATGGGTCACTGGGCTGGTCATGCCGTCCACTCTCGGGCGGAGCCGGCGTGGCGGGCCACCGATAGGATGCCAAGCTATGAGGGAAACCCGCCATCTCGATCCCGCGGCACGCGGCCGCATCGCCCTGGCGCACGGGCAGCGGCTGCCCGTCCACGCCCACGACCGCGGTCACCTGGTCTATCCGGCCACCGGCGTGCTGTCCGTGACCACCGTCGGGGGCACGTGGATCGCCCCGCCGACCCGGGTGGCGTGGACTCCCGCGGCCTTCGAGCACCACCACACCGCGCACGGCAACGCGGACATGCGGATCCTGTTCCTGGTCGACGCGCTCGCCGCCCGGCTGCCCGCGCGCCCGGCCGTGCTCAGCGTCTCCGGGCTCGCCCGCGAAGCCCTGCTCGCCCTCACGGCCGAGGAGGCTGCCGCCGGCGGGCGGGCGCCGGAGGCGGTCGACCGGCTGCACGCCGTCGTCGTCGACGAGCTCGCCCTGGCGCCCGAGCAGCCGCTGCACCTGCCCGAGCCGGCCGACGACCGGCTCCGGGCGCTGACCGGCATCCTCTACGCCGACCCGGCCAACCAGCAGACGCTCGCCGAGCTCGGGACGCGGGTCGGGGCGAGTGAGCGCACGCTCAGCCGGCTCTTCGGGCAGGAGCTGCGGATGAGTTTCCACCAGTGGCGCACTCAGCTCCGCGTCCACCACGCGCTCACCCGGCTCGCCGCGGGGAAGTCCGTCACCGAGACCGCTCTCGCCTGCGGCTGGGCCAATCCGACGACCTTCATCGAGGCTTTCGCCGCTCTCGTCGGCGAGACCCCGGGCCGTTACCGCACCCGTCAACTCCCCGGCGGGCGGGGCTAGGCGGGGTCCGCGCGGAGGTCCACCCGCCAGTCGTTGCTGCGCATGGGGCGCCCGGGCGGGAACTCGAAGGCGGTCTCGCCGAGGAGGGTGAAGCCGGCCTTGCGGCAGACGGCGTTCGAGGCGGGGTTGGCCACGTCGGGGAAGGCGTGCAGATGGGGGTGGCGGGCCTCGCGGCGGGCCGCGGCGACGGCGGCCCTGGTGGCGGCCACCGCGATGCCCCGGCCCTGGTGGGCGGGCAGGACGTTCCAGCCCATCTCGTGGACGGTCGCGCCCTGCCACGTCCGGGTGCCGTAGCCGACGGTGCCGACCGGCTCGCCGCCGGGGAGCAGCACGATGCGGTACATGCAGCCGACGCCGGAGGGGACGAAGTCGAGGTAGCGGCGGTGCCGGTGGAGGAGTTGCCGCTCCGTCTCCGGGCCGCCGACGTGCCGTTTCATCTCCGGGGTGTTGACCTGGCGGAGCAGCGCCAGATCGGCGTCCGTCCAGGGCTCGATCCGTATCCGTGCGGCGTCCGCCCGAGTGCTCTCCACCCACGGACGGTAGCCGCCGCCGGGCCCGCTCGTCACCCGACTATTCGGGCCCGGTCCGCTGCTCGGGCGCACCCGGGTCGGCCAGCGCGCGGGCGAGCCGGTCGAGGGCGGGGAGCGCCTGCATGACGGCCTCGCGGTCGGGGGCGGTCAGGGTGGCGAGGGCGGTGGCGATGCGGCGCTCGTGGGCGTGCCGCCAGTCGTCCAGCTGGCGCAGACCCGCCGGGGTGAGCGCGATCCGGGCGGTGCGGCGGTCGCCGGGATCGGCCTGGCGGTCGACGAAGCCGGCCTCCAGCAGCTTGCCGACCAGGCCGCTGACGGTGTTCGGGGCCAGCCGCTGGCGGGCGGCGAGTTCGCCGACCCGCAGCGGCGCGGCGGCGAGTGTCTGGAGGAGCTCGACCTGCGCCATCGGCAGGGACTCCCACGGGTACTCGGTGCGGATGCTGCTGCGCAGGGCGCGGCGCAGCCGGGTGACCACGTCGGTCAGCCGCCGGGCGCGTTCGATCGCCGGAGCGGGGAGCTCCGCCGGGACCCCGGGGGCGGCCTGGGTGTCGGCAGGCGCGGCGGCGGGGTCGGGAACGGGGGGTGACGACGGCATGGCGGACAGCGTAGCGCCTGGTGGCGGCCGCGCCGTCGGCCCGATCACCCGCCGAGAAGGGGTCGGTCGCCGACCCCAGGCCGCCCACCGACCGCCCACCCCCGACCGCCCGCCGGAGGCCGCGGCCGCCGGTCGCGTACCGTCTCGACACCGGGCCGACACCCATCGGTGGCCGATCAGCTCGTAGAAGGAACATATCTGTATCCGATATATTTCGCCGCATGAACGCCACCGCCCTCGCCGCCAGGCTGCTCGCCGAGCGCCCCCGGCCGCGCGGCATCGCCGGGTGGCGGCACGCCCACTGGCTGGCCGTCGGCACCGTCTGCCTAGGGGCGTTCCTCGGCCAGCTCACCGCCGGCATCACCGCCCTGGTGCTGCCCGCGCTCGGCGGGCACTTCCGGGCCGACTTCGCCGCGGTGGAATGGGTCGCGCTGGCCTACCTGCTGGTGCTGGTGGCCCTGCTGGCCCCGGTCGGCCGGCTCTCCGACCTGGTCGGGCGCAAGACGATGTACCTCGGCGGCTTCGCCGTCTTCGCACTGGCCTCACTCGGCGCGGGGTTCGCCGGCGGCCTCTGGATTCTGGTGGCCTGCCGGGCCGTGCAGGCGGTCGGCGGCGCGATGATGCAGGCCAACAGCGTCGCCCTGGTGGCCCGCGGCGTCCCCGGCCACGCGATGCGCCGGGCGCTGGGCATCCAGGCGGCCGCCCAGGGCCTCGGCCTGGCGCTCGGGCCCAGCCTCGGCGGGCTGCTGGTCGAACACGCCTCCTGGCGCTGGGTGTTCTGGATCAATGTGCCGATCGGACTGTTCGGCATCCTGGCGGGCTGGTTCCTGCTGCCCCGCACCCGCGCCCGGGCGTGGGTCCCCGGTGTCGCCGACGGCGACGGCGACGGGGGCGTGGGCGGGGGCGTTACCGGGGGCGGCCGGTTCGACCTGTCCGGGTTGCTGCTGCTCACCGGAGCCACCACCGCGCTGCTGCTCGCCCTCTCCACCGCCTCCGGCCTGACCCTGCCCGGCTGGGCCGCGGCGGCCCTGCTGCTCGCCTCGGCGCTGCTCACCCTCGGCCTGGTCCGCCAGGAGCGGCGGGCCGCCCGGCCGATCCTGGCGCCGGGGCTGGTCAACACCCCGGGCGTGCGGCCCGGGCTGGCCGTCGCGCTGATCGGCTATCTGCTGCTGTTCTGCCCGCTGGTGCTCGGCCCGGTGCTGCTCGCCGGGGCGGGCGTCCCGGTGGTCCGGGCCGGTCTGGTGATCACCCTGCTCCCGGCCGCCTTCGCGCTCGCCGCGACCGTCGGCGGCGCGCTGCTGCCGCGGGGCTGGTCGGACGTCGACCGCTGCCGGTTGGGCGCCGCCGTCGCGGGCGCCGGGCTGCTGCTGCTCGCGCTGCTGCCGGTGGGGGCGGCGACGGCGGCGGGCCCGCTGCTGGTCGCCGGGTACGGGCTGGGGCTGCTGCTGCCAGCCAACAACGCGCTGGTGATGCGGGCGGTCCCGCCGCAGTGCTCGGCGGTCGGCGGCGGCATGGTCAACATGGCCCGCAGCCTGGGGACGGCGCTCGGCACCGCGCTGCCCGTCCTCGGTGTCCATCTGGCGGGCGCGGCGTCCGGCGGGCGGACGGTCCTGCTCGCGCTCGCCGCCGTGGCCGTCCTCGCGGTGGCGCTGGTCCGCCCGGCCGGGCGCACGCCGGGGCGGCCGGAGCCGGGCGGGGCCTGACCGGTGGCGCCGCGGAGGGGGCCCGGGGCGCCGGCCCCGGTGGCCCGTCACCCCTCGGCCTGGGCCTTGAGGTGGTGCAGCCAGGCGTCCAGCGAGGCATCCAGCGCCGCCTGGAGTTCCGGCCGGGCGGCCTCCACCGGCGCCCCGGCCCAGGACTCCTCGGTGTGGACGCGCACGCCGTCCCGGACCGGGGTGAAGGTCCAGACGTGCACGGCGGTGATCCCCTGGGCCGGGCCGCCCCAGACGATCCGGTGCGGCGGGCGCACCTCCCGGACGGTGGAGGTGATGTCGCTCAGGCCGTGCACCGACCAGCGGAACACCGAGCCGGTGCGCAGCGGGCCGGGAGTCAGCCACTCGGTGCGGGTGACGTCGGGCTGCCAGGACGGCCAGGCCCCGATGTCCGTCTGGATCCGCCAGATCCGTTCCAGCGGCGCGTGGATGACGATGTCGTCGCGGGTGATCACCGGGGCCCGGGGGTCGATCCGGACGGCAGGCTGCTGCCCGCCGCCTCCGCAGAGCCCGGTGACGACGGCGACGGGCAGGGCGGCGGCCCTGGCGGCGAGGGTGGTGAACATGGTGGGTCTCCTGGTCGGGGTGCCTGAGGGGGATGCCTAGGGGGGATGCCTGGGGGGCGATCGGGCGGGGCCGCGCCTACGGGACGAGGACGACCTTTCCGGCGACGGTGCCGGACTCCGCCAGGCGCATCGCCTCGGCGGCGCGCGCCAGCGGCAGTTCGGCGGCGACCCGGGCCGTGATCTCGCCCCGGTGCAGGGCCGCGAACACCTGCGAGAGGTCGGCGCGCAGGCGGGCCCGGAACCGGTTCGGGGCGAACGCGCGGCCGGCCCAGACGTTGAAGAAGTAGGCGTGGCGCCCGTTGGGCAGCAGGTTCCACAGCCACACCCGGCCGAGCAGCGCGAGCACGGGCAGCTGCTTGGAGCCCTCGGCGTCGCGGGTGGCGGCGCTGCCGTAGGAGACGAGCGTGCCGCCGGGGGCGAGCAGCCGCCAGGAGTCGGTGATGCCGGGGCCGCCGACGTGGTCGAACACGGCGTCCACGCCGCCCGGGGCCAGCTCCCGGACCCGGGCGGGGACATCCTCGCGGCGGTAGTCCACGGGCGTGACGCCGAGGGCCCGCAGGGCGTCGTGGTGGCGGCCCGAGGCGGTGCCGATCACCCGGGCGCCGGCGCCGAGCGCCAGCTGGACCAGCACCGAGCCGACCCCGCCGTTGGCGCCGTGGACCAGGACGGTCTGACCGGCCCGCACCCGGGCCTTGCGGTGCAGCATCTGCCAGGCGGTCAGGCCGTTGACGACCGCGGTCTCGGCCGCCGCCGCGCCGACGCCGTCCGGCACCTCGACGAGGTCCGCGGCGTCCAGCGCGACGTGGCTCGCCCAGCCGCCGGTCTTGGTCATGGCGGCGACCCGACGGCCGACCAGCTCGGGCCCGACGCCGGGGCCGGCCGCCAGGACCGTACCGACCAGGTCGTACCCGGGGACGAAGGGGAACGCCGGCTGGTCGTAGTAGCGGCCGCGCCGCATCTGCTGCTCGGCGAACGAGACCCCGGTGGCCTCCACCCCGACCAGCACCTGACCGGCGGCGGGCACCGGGAGCGGCAGCCCCGAACGAACCTCCAGGCCTTCCGGCTCGACCTTGCCCGGCAGGACGACCTCGACGTACTCGGTGGCAACCATGGTGATCTCCTCTGTGTTTGATGCTCTCGCTTCCGTTAGAAGCTATAACTAGAATGAATGCCGCCGAGGGTCGTGTCAAGCGAGCGAATCCATCGATCGTGAGCGCCTCTGCCGTGAGTGATACCGTCTAACCCGTGCTGTGGTCCCCGTACCCGGCGGGCGGCGGGGGCGGGCGAGCGGGCAGGACGGGGGCGGGCGGCCGGGTACGGCGACGGACCGATCCCGGGACGGATTGATCCAGGGAGGGACCGATCCCGGGACGGGCGGATCCCGGGGCGAGCGGAAGAAGGAGACAGACATGGCCGACAAGGCGCCGACCCCACGCGAGCGGTACCGGCAGCAGGTCCGCGCGGAGGTCAAGGAACGGGCCTGGGAGCAGATCGCCGGGGTGGGCGCGTCCGCGCTCTCACTGAACGCGATCGCCAAGCAGATGGGCCTGAGCGGACCCGCGCTGTACCGGTACTTCGCCAACCGCGACGAGCTGATCACGGAGCTCGTCCGGGACGCCTACCGCAGCCTCGCCGACGCCCTGCTGGCCACCGGCTCCGCCGGTGGCACCCACCCGGCGGACCTGCTGGAGCTGACCCGGACCCTGCGCCGCTGGGCGCTGGCCGACCCGCACCGCTACTTCCTCGTCTACGGCACCCCGGTCCCGGGCTACCACGCTCCCGAGGACACCACCGTGATCGCATCGGAGATCATGTCGACCCTGCTCGACGCCTGTGTCGCCGCCGGTCCGGGGCCTGAGCCGGCGGGGCCGGCCGCCGCGCTCGACGCCCACCTGGAGCACCACCGCCCCTGGGCCGCCGGACACCCCGGCGCCCGCCCGGCCGAGCTGCGCCGCGCGCTCGCCTTCTGGACCCGCCTGCACGGCACGCTCTCGCTGGAACTGGCGGGCCACTTCACCGGGATGGACCTCGACCCGGAGCTGCTCTACGCCGCCGAGGTGGCCTCCCTCACCTCGTGACGCCCGCCCACCGGGCGGCCCCGTCCGATGGGAGCGACGGCCGGGGCGGGCGAGGACGGCGGCGGCGCCGAGACGTCGGCGGGCGGGGGTGAGGCGGGTGGTCATGGCTTTCCTCCTGGTGACGGGGCACGAGGAGGGCGGCAGGGTGTGTGTGGCAGCCGGGCGGCAGGAGGGGCGGGGTGGGTCCGGGGTGGGAAGTCCGCCGACTCCCCACCCCGGACGTTCAGGATCAGCGCGCGGCGGTCGCGGGCGGGGTGAGGAGCAGGCGCTGGTTGCGCACCCCGGTCGAGTACCACTGGATCACCGGGGCGCCGTCGGCGAAGTCCCCGCCGTTGACGTCCAGGACGAGGTCGCTGTGGAAGTTGACGACGGCCATGCTCCGGTCGCTGACGCCCAGGCCCCCGTTGCCGACGTTGACGGCCCCCCAGCGCTGGTTGTCGCCGCCGGTGCAGGTCCACTGGCCGATCGGGGCGGCCGGGGCGGTGCTCCAGCCGGGGACCTCCAGGCACTTGCCGCTGTGCACGTTGACGGCGTAGCCGTCGGTGAAGCGCCACTTCTGGTTGTCGCCGCCGGTGCACGTCCACTGGCGGACGGGGGCGCCGTCGTCGGTGCGCCAGTCGGCCACCTCCAGGCACTTGTCGCTGAAGGTGGCCCGGATCTCGACGTCGCCCGTGCTGTTGACGGGCCGGTAGGCGGTCGTGGCCGAGGCGGGTGCGGCGATGCCGGCCGTGCCTGCCGCGCCGAGGAGAAGGGCTGCGGCGGCGGAGCCGAGGTGTCGCTTGATGCTGTTCATGAGTCCCCCTGGGACGGAGCTGTGCAGAGATCGGGCAGGACGGACCGCCCCGGTCCGGCCGGCGGCCGGTTGCGCGGATCGGGCGCCGGGTGGCCGGAGGCGTCATGTGATTGGACGTGCGTCGTTCGAAAAGGTTGTGCGTCGCTCCGGTGGATTTGCCGGCCGTCGGCGGACCGGTGGGTGCGCGACAGACGCAAGCCCCGGCCGACGGCGCCCTTCGGCCGGGGCTCCGGTGGTGTTCCGGATCAGGAGGCCACGTAGTGCCAGCCCTGGTTCGTGCCGCCGGTGCGGGCCCACTGGATCACCGCGGCGCCGTCGGCGGTGCTGGCGCCGGACACGTCGAGCAGCAGCCCGCTGTTCAGGTTGGGGAACCGGCGGGCGGAGTCGTTGGTGCCGTCGGACTCCTCGAACCACCACTGGTTGTCGCCGCCGTGGCAGGTCCACTGGACGGCCTGGGTGCCCCACGCGGTGCTTCCGCCGGGGATGTCCAGGCACTTGCCGGTGAGGACGTTGACCAGCAGGCCCCGGTCCCAGGTCCACTTCTGGTTGGCCCCGCCGTGGCAGCTCCACTGGATCACCGCGGCGCCGTCGGCGGTGGACCCGCCGGAGACGTCCAGGCACTTACCGCTGGCGGCGTTGACGAGCTGGAACACGCTCGGGGTGTCGGCCCGGGCCGGGGCGGCGGGCGCGGCCACGGCGAGCCCCGCGGTCGCGGCGAGCACCGCGGCGGCGGAGGCGATGCGTCTGGTGTCGATGGCTCTGATCAATGGCCCCCCTGTGGATCGGTGGCGTGCTCCCTGCACGGCCGCGCGTATTGGATCACACCGCGGGGACGGGCGGGAAGCGTGTTTCACTCTGTCAGGACCGGGGCGGGGTGCGGGCGGCCGGAGCCGGCCGGCACGGCGGGACGTTCGGCGCGGCGCAGCGCGCCCGCGCTCAGGACCAGCGCGAAGGCGAGCGCGGCGCCGTGCCTGACGACGGCGTTGTGGTAGCCGGCGTCCACCCAGACCTTCGTCACCGTGGGTCACTGGCCGGCGAGGGTGTCCAGGACCTGCTTGCCGCCGGCAGAGTCCTGGACACCGGCGGCGGTGACGATCAGGACCAGGAGCAGGCCGAGGGTGTCGGTGGCGATGTGCCGCTTGCGGCCCTCGACCCGCTTGCCGCCGTCGTAACCCTGGCTGTCGGCCGGGGTGTTGGGTGATGCCTTCAGCGCGGCTGCGTCGCCACTCCACCAGCATCGGCTCGATGAGCTCCCCCCTGACCGCCCTTCAGGTCCCAGGGAGACCTGCGTCGTTCCGTCACAACTGATCAATGTCGCGGACACGGATCCGGCCGCCACGAGATCCTGGAACCGAGTCCGTGCCCCAAGAATCAAAGCCGGACAGTTGGGGGGAATCCCCTGTCGAACACCCTCCGAGAGGGCCGGGGCTGAGACGGTCGGGGCTGAGACGGCCAGGGCTGAGACGGCCGGGGGCGGTGGACGGAATCCGTCCACCGCCCCCGGCCGGGTGCTGCGGGTCGATCAGGACGCGGGCACACCAGGGGTGGCGCCGCGCTCGGTGAGCATGTCGGTGATCAGCTGGATCTCCGAGGTCTGCCCGACCACCATCGACTGGGCGAGCCGCTTCTCGGTCTCGTTCTTCGCCAGGTCGACGTAGCCCTGGGCCATCTCCACCCCGCCCTTGTGGTGCTCCAGCATCAGCTGCAGGTAGAGCACCTCGGCGTCCCGCCCGCTGAGCGAGCCCAGCTTGGCGAGCTGGGTGTTGGTGGCCATGCCGGGCATCAGCGAACCGTCGTGCGCCGCATAGTCGTGGCCCATCTTCATCCAGGCCATCGGCTTGGCCGCCGAGTGCTGCGGGAGCCCCCACTGGTCGAGCCAGCCCATCATCATCCCGCGCTGGTTCGCCTGGGTGTTGATGATGTCGAAGGCGAGGGTGCGCACCGACGCGTCGCCGGTCCGGTCCCGGACGATGAACGACAGGTCCACGGCCTGCTGGTGGTGGGTCGCCATGTCACGGGCGAACCCGGCCTCGGGCGAGTCGTCCGCCGGGGCCGCGATCGAGGACGAGCCGGACGCCGACGTCCCGCTCGCCACCAGCGCGGGGACCCCGAGCGCGAGGGCGAGCGCGGCGGCCAGCGCCGCCGGCCACCAGAGCCGCTTGCGGCCGGGCCGGGGCGCCGCGTCCGGGGTGTCGTCCAGGGCGTCGCCGTGGCCGGTGTCCCGGCCGTCGTCGTGCGCCCCGGACACCGCCGCGTCGGCGGTCACATCGCCCCCATGGTGCAGGACGCGCCCGGCTCCTGGGTCTGCTTGCCCTGCACGTACTTGGTGAAGAACTCGCCCACCCGGGGGTCACTGGCGCTGTCCACGACCAGCTGGGTGCTCCAGGCGCTGAGGGTGATGGTGCCCTTCTCGTCCGGGTACGGGCTCATCAGCGAGTACGGGGTGGCCTTGACCTTGTCGGAGAGGGTCTTGATGTCGTCCGGCGTGGCCTTGCCGTTGTAGGTCACCCAGACCGCGCCGTGCTCCAGCGAGTGGACGGCGCGCTCGTTCTCGACCGGCTGGTCGTAGACGTGGCCCATGCAGTCCAGCCAGATCGCGTTGTGGTCGCCGCCGACCGGCGGGGTCTGCGGGTAGGTGACCTTCTCCTTGACGTGGTTGCGGCTCAGGTCGCCGAAGGTCTGGACGCCGTCGATCGGCGCGGCGGCCGCGGTCTCCTTGGCCTTCTTGTCGTTGTTGGCGTCGACCACGATCCAGGTGCCGGTGGCGATCGCGGCGATCACCAGGGTCCCGGCGACCACCGAGGCGATGATCTTGTTGCGGCGGTCGCGGCGCTGCTCGGCGGCGCGCAGCTCGGCTATCCGGGCACGACGGTCGAGACCGGCCTGCTTGCCGCTCGGCTTGTTGGACTGCTTCGAGGCGGAACCCATGAGGTGTCCTTGTCCCCGCCGCGCGCTTCGGGCGCGGCGGTCAGATGAGAGGGCGGAGGGGCGGATCCGTCGGTGCCGCCCCGGCCGCCGTCCGTTCGGACGGGCGGGGGGAGGACCGGCGGTGGGTTCCGCTCAGGACCGGTGAACTTGGAGCTCGTGCAGGTCGGGTGCCGGGCGCGGACCGTCCGGGAGCCCGCGCGGAAGCATCCGGGGCCGGGCCCCGGGAGTCTCCGGGCGGGGCGTCAGGGCGGGCTGCTGCTGGGGCGGCGGATTGGGCAGCTGGGCGTCCTGGGCGCAGTACGGGTGACCGGAGCAGCCGTTGTCGCGGTGCGGCGGCTCACCGTCGGCGGAGCACCACGTCCGGTGCCGCTTCTGCTCGGCGAGCCGGTCGGCGAGCGTGCCGGCCGGACCGGTGCGCGGGGCTCCGGCCTGCCGGGACGCGTGCTCCGCCGCCGGCGTCCGCGGCGCTCCGGCGGTCGGAGGTGTCCCGGCGGTCCGCGGTGTCCCCGTCGTCGGGGCGGCCGCGAGGGCCGGGCCGGCGGCGCCGTCCGGAACGGACGCGGGGGCGGACCGGTCCACCGAGACCGCCTGGGCCTGGCCCGCGCACGGGAGCGCCGCCAGCAGCCCGACCAGCAGGAGGAACCACAGGGCGCCCACCGGGCGGCCCGCGAACGCGGTCCTCCCCGGTCGGAGCGATCTGGGGGCCGACGCGGTCATGCGCACATTTAATCAGCCGAACGGGTGAAGCGATGCCCCTCCTAGGCCCCCATTTTCGGCCCCCGAACCTCCTGAATACCCCGGAAACGCCCTGCTCGGGGCAGTTCCGGCAAGCGCGGACGGAACGGAAACGAAACATGGGGCGAACCCGGTCATTGGGATCATCCGATCAGTGTGCGGTTGTCGCCGAAACCCGGACACCGTCGTTGCACTCGGAGACAATGACGTCGAGTCCGGCCCCGCCGGGGGCGGCGCGACCACGGACCGACCAGGAGCCGCCAGATGAGCAAAAAGGGTGCACCCGCACAGCAGCCCCGACCGGACGACGGTTGGTGGGAAACGGTCTACGAAGGGCCGGCGGGCACCCTCCCCGACACTCCGGACGCGGTACCGGGGGAGGGTAGCGTCGACGACTGGTTCGACACGGCGGCCGGGCTGATCGGCCAGCAGCGCACGGGTGGGCCGGAGGGCGAGGCGAAGCCCGCGATGGCGCCCGAGGTGGCGGAACCTGCGGCGCCGGCGGCGCCGGTGCCCGAGGGGTCGGCCCCCGAGGCGTCGGAGCGGGCCGTGCCGGAGCCCGACCTGCTGGAGCGGGACAGCATCGACGACTGGTTCGACACCGCGGTCGGGGTGATCGGGCAGCAGCGCGGGCCGGAGGAGACGCACCGGTTCCCGGCCCCGGCCTGGGCGGCCGCGCCCGAGGCGGAGGCGGGGCCCGAGCCGGAGCCGGGTCCGGGTCCGGAGGCGGTGGAGGAGCCCGTTCTCCGGAAGGGCCCGGAGCCGGCACCGGAGCCGGACCCCGTGGTGGAGCCCGAGCCCGAGCCCGTCCCCCCGGCTGCGGCGGTGGCCGTCGCCCGCCCCGCCGCCCGGTCGGTACTCGCCGACGCCGGGCCCGCCGTCCCGCACGTCGGCGAGCGCCCGCCCACGTACGGGCCCGAGCCGACCGCCGTACCGGAGGCCGACCCGGGCTCGCTCGGCGCCGTGGTGCCGGACACCGTGCTGGAGGGGGCCCAGTACGCCACCGCCACCGTGCGCGCCGTCTCGGTCCGCGGCGACTCCGCCCGCTACCGCGGCGAGCCCCGCCGGGACGCGCTGCTGGTGACCAGGTTCGGCGAGGGCACGGACGGCCTGCTGCTCGCCGTGCTCGGCGGCTTCGACCGCACGGGCGCGGGCTCCGCCGAGACGCTTGCCGGCCTCGCCGACATCGCCCCGGAGGCGGTCGCGACGGCCTCCGCCGAGGCGTGCCGCCAGCTCGCCGCCGCGATCGGCCGCAGTCGGGCCGGCCTCGCCGCCGACCTGCGCGACGGCGCGCGGGACCGCCTCCGCTACGGCCTCCAACGGCTCGCGACGGCCGCCGCCGCCCCGCTGCGCGGCCTGGCCCCCCGGGCGGCCGGCGAGGACCCGGTCTTCCCGGCCTCGCTGCACTGCCTGCTGCTCTCGCTCGACCCGTCGGCCTCCTACCGGGCGGCCTTCGGGGTCGGCCCCGGCGGGCTCTACCTGCTGCGCTCCGGTCACTGGATCGACGCCTACGCGGCCCGGCTGCTGCACCACCCGGACGGTCAGCCCCCGCTGCCGGACGGTCCGGCGCCGGACCCCCGCCCGTTCCGGTTCCGGATGGTCCCGGCCACTCCGGGCGACATCCTGCTGCTCTGCACCCCGGGTCTGGCCCGGCCGATCGCCGACGAGCCGGCCGTCGCGCACTTCCTCGCCGCCCACTGGGCACACCCGCACCCGCCGGGCACCGTGGACTTCCTGCGCCAGGTCCAGGTCCGTGCCAAGGGGTACGCCGACGACCGCACGGCGGCCGCGATCTGGACGGAGTGACGCTGCCGGAGTCCCTCCGTCAGGCGGGCGCCAGCAGGGTCCGGCAGGCCGACTCCGCGAGGTGCAGGGCCCTCGCGCGGAGCGCGCCGGGCAGGCCGAGCGCGAGCGGTACGGCGAGACCGTCCAGCAGCGCGCGGATCTGGGCGGCCCGCTCGGTGGTCGCTCCGGGCGCCGCGGCGAAGGAACCGGAGGCGGCGCCCTCGTCGAGCAGGGCGACCAGGTCGGCGTCCCAGGGGGCCTCGATCTCCAACTGCCCCTGCCGCAGCTCCTCGCTGGCGGGGGAGCGCCCCCACACCTCCACCCAGAGGATCCAGCGCGGATCGCCCGCGCCCTCGGGCAGGTAGAGCCGGGTGTAGTCGCCCAGCCGCTCCCAGACGTCCCGGTCGCCGTCGGCCAGCGCGGTGCGGCGGCGGGCCCCGAGCTGGTCCTCGCTCCAGCGCAGCGTCTCCAGCAGCAGTTGGTCCTTGCTGCCGAAGTAGTAGAGCAGGTGACCGGCGCTCATCTGCAGCTGCTTGCCGAGGCCGGCCATGGTCAGCTTGGCGAGCCCGTGTTCGGCGATGGCGGCCCGCGCGGTGGCGAAGACCTCCTCGCGGGGCCGCGCCGGCCGGCGCGGGCGGGCGTCCGCCATGTGCTGCTCTCCTCTGTGCCGCTGCGACCGCGCCGCAGCGGCACCCACGATACCGGCGGCGCCCGAACCCCCCCCTGACCAGGAGCCCACCGGGCCGACGCCCCACCCCCGCCCTCTCGGCGCGGGCGGGGCCCGCCGCCGGGGCGGCTCAGCTGTTGGTCCGCGCGAGCCGGTAGGGCCCGAGGAAGTACGAGAGTGCGGCGTGGGAAGGGCCGTCGGAGATCTCGCCGCTGGTCAGCAGCTTCACGACCCCGGCTTCCGACACCCACTCCACCCGGGCCGCTTCGGAGATGTCCTCCGGCTCGCCGATGCGGGTGCATCCGGTGACGTGGTAGCTGCGGAAGTGTGCGTCCGAGATGCCGGCCATGGCGTCGTACTCGGTCATCAGCTCGACCCGGCCCGGACGCCAGCCGGTCTCCTCCTCGACCTCGCGGGCGATCGCCACGGCCGGGTCCTCGCCGGGATCGGCCCAGCCGGCCGGTACCTCCCAGCCCCACCGGCCGGTGATGAAACGGTGCCGGTGGATGAGCAGGAACTCGCCCGCCTCGTTGGTGACGACGGAGGTGGTGGAAGCCCGGGGCATGCGGACCACGTGATGCTCGATCCGGCCGACGCCGGGAATGTCCACATCGTCGAGCCAGACCTCGACCCAGGGCGAGCCGTACACCTGCCGCCGACCATGCACCGGCCACTCCGCTCCCGCCACCGGGCCCTCCTCATGCGCGTGCGAGCTGGTGGCCCGACTCTCTCACGCGTGCGGCCAGCTCCTGTACGGGCTTCTCGCCCGCCCATGGGGCGAGGGCCTGCTGGAGTGCGCGGGCCCGGAGGATGAGCGGCTGGACGACGGCAGGGCCGGCGAGGTCAAGGCCGGCGTGCGCGGTGGCACATGCAGCATCGAGGTCGCCTTGGCCGAGTCGAACTTCGGCGAGGTCGAGGGTGAGGACGGCCCGGCCCTTGATATCGGCGACGGCCCGGTGGGCGATAGCGGTCTCCAGGAGGTGACCGGCGGCGTCGTGTTCGCCGAGGTGGGCGTAGGTCTCGCCGGCGAGACCGTCGAGGCGTGGGGCGGTGAAGAAGTCGAGGCCCGCTGGCTCCTCGCCGGTGAGGTCGAGAAGGTGGCCCGCCTGGTCGAGAGCTGCGAGCGCCTTCTCTCGGAGCCCGCTGGCCGCGAGAGTGCGGGCGAGGTTGGCGTTGACCCATGCCCGCCGCCGGGGCGCCGCCGTCTCAGCGTGGGTGACGGCCTTCTGAAGGAAGACGGCGGCGGTGTCTCGGCGGCCCGCGGTGTACTCGACGATCGACTGCATGGTGTAAAGCCAGGCCGTGAGGTCGTCAGCTTCGCCTTCGCCCGCCGCGACGGTTCCGAGGTGGAAGTGCGCCTCGGACCGGCTGCGGTCGCCGAGGTCGTGGTTGGCAAGCCCGAGGAGCCCCGCGACGACAGCCAGTATCCGTACGCCCCGGCGCCGGGCGGCGAGGGACTGGGGCCGGGCGAGCATCTCGTGCACGCCGACGAGCTGCCGCTGGAGTAAGGGCATGGAGTCTGCGGGCGGAGTGGCCGGATAGCGGTAGGCCGCGTCGGCGACGGCCGCCTCCAGGTGGGTGAGGGCGGCATTCGATGCGGTGGACCGGCTGAGCATGTCGAGGACTTCCCAGGTCTCAGGGACAGCTGTGGGCCGATATGCCTCCGAGGCCGGCTGGTTCTCCCAGGGGCGCGCGGCAAGCCCGAGTAGCTGGCCGGGGATGTGTAGGCCGTCGGCGATGCGCTCAATGACGTCCATGCTGGAGACGGATCGGCCGCCGGTCATGATCTCGGTGACGCGGCTGGTCGTCAGCCCGGTACGTCGGGCAAGGTGCGCCGGGCCGATGCCGGCCCGTCGGGCTAGCTGAAAGACGGTGCCGATCTCTCGCTGAGCGCACGCGCTGATGAACGCGGGGTCAGCGAGAAGTCGGGCGGGGAGTGGTTCCGGTGCGGGCACGGCGGCCTCCCGGGTCGGTGATGGCAGAAGCGTAGTGGTGCCATCGGGCTCGTCGGGGCGCCACGGTGGGTACCCATGGTGGCTCTGGTACCGGCGTGTGTGGGTGCCGATGCTGTGGCCGTGACGATCGTTCAGTTGTCTCCCCCGACACCGTTCACCCGGGCTCAGCGCGAGCTCCAGGCGTGCATCAGGTGCGGGGGCGAGGACGGCGAGCTCGTGCCGGACGGCCACCGCTACACGGCGACTGGGTCCACCACGTCTCCGCTCGGCTGGGCGGTCGTCGCACACCCCGCCTGCCGGACCGCCGTTCCCGAGGAGGAGCAGTGACCACTTCAGACCCCGAGCCCCAGTCCGAGCCGGAGCTCCGCGACATGGCCGACCTCATGGGCTCGACCCCGCCGGCGCTCCCGCCGATTCCCCCGCAGGATCCCCGGTGAACGCTGTCGGCGGCCGTGCCCTCGATCGGGACGACGTGGGCGTGATGCCAGCCCCGCACGGCGGGTGCCACACGTGCGCGGAGCTGACACGCCAGCACGGGGACGCGGTGGAACGGCACGACCACTCGGCTGCTGTCGACGTGCGCATCTGGATGCGCGGACACCAGGAGCAGGACCACCGCTGATCTCCCTGGCCGGCCGTACGGCGGTACGACCGGCCAGGGCTACTCGTCTCGGAAGAGGTGATCTGGAGGGATGCCGAGTGCGTGGGCGATCAACAGCAGGCTGTCGACACTGATGCTGTTCGTCCCAAGCTCGGTCTCCGGGAGATGGTGCGCCGGTCTAGGCCTGCCGCGTGGGCGAGGCCCTCCTGGGAGCGGCCAGCTGATCTTCGTACCGCGCGCATGCGGTGACCACTCCGCTGGCGCTCGTGGAGAACCCAGCTGGGGAGATGGGACGGCACCCCGGCTCTTTCATGATCAAGTGGGAGAAAGGGGGGAGATGATCTACGAAGGAGCTGCTGTCCAGTGCCGGCACTGGACAGCAGCTCTCGGTAATCCGGCAGGTCAGGGGGCTGACCTGCCGGGGTGTCACACCTTGGGCTGCTGCTGGGTGATGCAGTGGATGCCGCCGCCGTTGGCGAAGATCTCGCGGGCGTCGACCAGTTCGACGGTGCGGCCGGGGTAGGCCTGGCCGAGGATGGCGGCGGCCTCCTGGTCGCGGGGATCGTCGAAGGCGCAGAGCACCACGGCGCCGTTGGCCACGTAGTGGTTGATGTAGGAGTAGTCGACCGGCTCGCCGTCCTCGTCCGACAGGACGGTGGGGGCGGGGAGTTCGATGACCTCCAGGGCGCGGCCCCGGGCGTCGGTGGACGCGCGCAGGATCGCCACCAGCTCCTGGCACACCTCGTGGTCGGGGTGGGCCGGGTCCGGCTGGACGTGGGCGACCACGACGCCGGGGCGGACGAAGGAGGCGACGATGTCGATGTGGCCGCGGGTGCCGAACTCGTCGTAGTCGCGGGTGAGTCCGCGCGGCAGCCAGATCGCCTTGGTGGTGCCGAGGTGGGCGTGCAGCTCGGCCTCGACCTCCTCGCGGGTCCAGTCGGAGTTGCGGCCCTCGCCGAGCTGCACGGTGTCGGTGACGAGCACGGTGCCCTCGCCGTCGACGTGGATGCCGCCGCCCTCGTTGATCAGGCGGGAGGCGAAACGCTGAACACCCGTCAGTTCGCTGATGTGCTCGGCGATGTGCTGGTCGTTGTCCCAGCGGGCCCAGGACTGCGCCCCCCAGCCGTTGAAGATCCAGTCGGCGGCGGCCAGCGAGCCCTTGCCGTCGATCAGGAAGGACGGGCCGATGTCGCGCATCCAGGCGTCGTCCAGCGGGCGCTCGACGATCTCGACCTCGGGGGCGACGTACTTGCGCGCCTCCTCGGTCTCGCCGGTGTTGACCACCAGCGTCACCGGCTCGTACCGGACGATGGTGTTGGCCACCGCGGCCCAGGCCTCGCGCCCGGCGTGCAGGTGCTCCGGGCTGTGGAAGGTCGGGTTGGTGGTGGGGAACGCCATCCAGGTCCGCTCGTGCGGGTGCCACTCGGCGGGCATCCGGTAGCCGAGCGAGGCGGGGGTGGGGGTCATCTTCGCGTCCTTGGAGGGGAGGTGAGGGTGGGTCAGAGGAAGTACAGGCGGCTGAGCGAGACGCTGTCGGCGGGCTCGGAGCGCAGCGGGTCGCCGTCCAGTGAGACCAGGCCGGTCTCGGTGACCTGCACGTCGCCGATCCGGGCGTTGCGGACCATGTCGCGCGGGCCGATGCCGCGGGTGTTGCGGACGCCGACCCGGCGGCGCCGGGTGGGCATGCCGTCGGCGGCCCGGTCCAGGTAGGCGCCGTCGGCGGCGGCTTGGGCGACGAAGGCGACCGAGAGGTCGGCGGCGGTGGCGCCGTGGGCGCCGAACTGGGGGCCCAGTACGAGGGGTTCGCAGCGGTCGGTGGAGGCGTTGGGGTCGCCCACGACGCCGTAGGCGGGGAAGCCGGCCTTCAGGACGAGCTGCGGCTTGGCGCCGAAGTGGTCGGGGCGCCACAGGACGATGTCGGCGAGCTTGCCGACATCGATCGAGCCGACCTCGTGGGCCAGGCCGTGGGCGATCGCCGGGTTGATGGTGAGCTTGGCGATGTAGCGCAGGACGCGCTCGTTGTCGTCGCCGCCCTCGGTCGTCCCGTAGGAGCCGGTGCCGTCGAGGGCGCCGAGCTCGGCCTTCATCTTGCCGGCCATGGCGAAGGTGCGGCGCACGGTCTCGCCTGCCCGGCCCATGCCCTGGGCGTCGGAGGAGGTGATGCCGATGACGCCGAGGTCGTGCAGGACGTCCTCGGCGCCCATGGTGCCGGCCCGGATGCGGTCGCGGGCCATCGCGGCGTCGCCGGGGAGGTCGACCTTGAGGTCGTGGGCGGAGACGATCATGCCGAAGTGCTCGCCGAGGGCGTCGCGGCCGAACGGCAGGGTGGGGTTGGTGGAGGAGCCGATGACGTTCTCGACGCCCGCCATCTTGAGGACGTTGGGGACGTGCCCGCCGCCGCAGCCCTCGATGTGGAAGGCGTGGATGGTGCGGCCTTCCAGGACCTTGAGGGTGTCCTCCACGGAGAGGCACTCGTTGAGGCCGTCGGTGTGCAGGGCGACCTGGACGTCGTACTCCTCGGCGACCCGCAGGGCGGTGTCCAGGGCGCGGGTGTGGGCGCCCATGTCCTCGTGCACCTTGAAGCCGGAGGCGCCGCCCTCGGCGAGGGCCTCGACCAGCGGGGCCGGGTCGGAGGAGGAGCCGCGGCCGAGGAAGCCGATGTTGACCGGCCAGGCGTCGAAGGCGTTGAAGGCGTGCCGCAGCGCCCAGGGCGAGTTCACGCCCACGCCCCAGACCGGGCCGAACTCCTGGCCGATGATCGTGGTGACGCCGGAGGCGAGCGAGGCCTCCATGATCCGCGGCGAGAGCAGGTGGACGTGGGTGTCGATGGCGCCGGCGGTGGCGATCATGCCCTCGCCGGAGACGATGGTCGTCCCGGTGCCGACGACGACCTCCACGCCGGCCAGGGTGTCCGGGTTGCCGGCGCGGCCGATGGCGGCGATCCGGCCGTCGATCAGACCGATCGAGGTCTTCCGGATGCCCTGGATCGCGTCGATCACCAGCACGTTGCTGATCACCACGTCGCAGGTGTCGCGGACGGCGGCGGCCTTGAGGTGCAGGCCGTCCCGGGCGGTCTTGCCGAAGCCGGCCAGGAACTCCTCGCCGGGCGCCTGCGAGTCGGACTCGACCCGGACGATCAGACCGGAGTCGCCGAGCCGGATCCGGTCCCCGGCGCGCGGACCGTGCACCGCGATGTAGTCGTGCGGGGTGATGGCGGTCACGATTCCACCTCGGCGTCGTCGAAGTTGGTCAGGTAGCCGGTCGCGCGGGCCTTGGCCAGGGCGGCCTCCTTGGCGCCGGGCGCGTCCAGCGGGCCGTCCACCAGCCCGGCGAAGCCGATCGCGACCCGCTCGCCGCCGATCGGCACCAGGCCGACCTCGACGGTGGCACCCGGGTCGAAGCGGACCGAGGAGCCGGCCGGTACCGCGAGGTGGGTCCCGTAGGCGGCGGCGCGGTCGAAGGCCAGGCGCGGGTTGGCCTCGAAGAAGTGGAAGTGCGAGGTGACCGAGATCGGCACCCCGGAGGTGTTGTGGACGGGCAGCACCACCGTCTCCTCGACGGGGTCGTAGCCCGTGCCCGCGCCGATCAGCGCGCCGCCGGGCGCGTCGTCACCGAGCGAGCCGGCGCCCTTGAACGGGTCGTTCACCACGGCCAGCCGGGTGCCGTCGTCGAACACCGCCTCGACCTGGACCACGGTGACCACGTCCGGGACGCCGGGGAGCACGTCGTCGGCGGTGAGCACGCTGCGCCCGGCCTCGATGGCCTCGGCGAGCCGCCGGCCGTCGCGCGCGGCCTCGCAGACGGTGTCGGCGATCAGGGCGTGCGCTTCGGGGACGTTGAGGCGTACGCCTCGGGCGCGCCGGGCGCGGGCCAGCTCGGCTGCTGTGAAGATCAGCAGCCGGTCCCGCTCGGTGGGGGTCAGTCGCACGGTTCCTCGCTCGCGGTCGCCGGGGGGTGCCGATGGGTGCTGGGGGTGCCGGGGGTGAAGTTAGAACGGCGTTCAAACATCTCGGGTCATTGAACCCGGACCCGGCCGCTCTGTCCAGCGTTGCCCGAAAACGACTCGTACGCATCGCAAACCTGTCCGGCGCGGGCAGTTGGATCACGAGTGCCGCGCCGTGCCCCTTTCACCCCAGGTGATCGGACGCATACTGTTCCAAACGGCGAAAGCTGGGCATGAGGATGGTGGTCAGAACGAGGCGGCCACCCGACCGGCGGGGGATCCGGCAGCGGGTGCCCGGATTGAGGGCGGGGGCAAGTGGTGATGGACGGTCAGTCGCGATTCCCGCGGCAGCGGACGGGCTCGGGGGACGCCTTCCGAGCCAGGCCCCAGGGGGGTGCGCCGGGTGCGTCGGCGGCCACAGGCACGGCGGGCCAGGCACTGCCGAGCATTCCGGCCCCGGGGTGTGCGCTGAACCGCCGGCTGCACGTGACGCTCGACGCGGCCGACCTGGTCGCGGTCGGCGCGGTCCGCCGGCGGCTGCGCTCCGCGCTCGGCCACTGGGGGGTGCCCGAGCTGGCCGACACGGCGGAGCTGCTCTCCTCCGAGCTGGTCACCAACGCGTTGCTGCACACCGGCCAGGGCGCGGTCTTCGACGCGGTGCTCACCGCCGACCTGCGGTTGCGGATCGAGGTCCAGGACAGCGTCACCCGGCTGCCCGGCCGCCGCCGGGACGCGGACGCCGAGTACGCCACCTCGGGGCGCGGGCTGCTGCTGGTCGAGGCGCTGGCCGACTCCTGGGGGGTCCAGCTGCGCGGGGACGGCAAGGTCACCTGGTTCGAGCTGGTCACCGCCTGAGCTGTTCGGGCTGGTCGCCGCCCGCGTTCCCGCCGCGTGACGCCCGCCTGCCTCCGCGCCCGCCGCCGCCCGCTTCCGCGCCCGCCCGCCTCCGCGCCCGCCCGCCTCCGCGCCCGCCGCCGCCTCCGCCCGCCGCCGCGCCGCTCCGGTGGCCCCGGCGCCACCCGTTCGGCGCGGTTCCCGGACCCCGGCCGACCCGGCGTCCGAGCCGGGAGGACCAGGTCGTTCGCCGCCGAACGGCACCTCCGGGCGAAGGGCGAGCCGAAGATTCCCGGTCCGGTGCCATTGCCGCTCGGCCGAACATTGGCGAGGATGGTGGGAATGTGTGTCCACGTGCGGCAAACAGCGGGGAGACCTCACCTCGACTGGTCGCCGCCCGGCCGCACGGTCCGATCGAGCACCACCCACTCACACTGCCCCGCGGCCAGGCCGGACACCCGGCGCGGCTCGCCACGGCAGCGGCAGGAGCAGCATGCCCACTGAGCCCGAGTCGCCGGGGCCGGCGCTTCCTCCCGGTCAGTCCACGGCCGGGTCGGGGCGGGCGAGACCACCCGCCCAGGCGGTGCGCAGGCACGCACTGCGGACGACGCCCGGACTCGCCGGGGGCCGGCTGGCGCCGATGCTCTCGGGTGGCCTGCCCGTCGCCTCCGGGGACTCCACGCCGGACTGGCTGGAGCCCGCGATGGCCGCCAACGGCATCGGCTCCTTCGACTGGGACATCCGCCGCGACGTCCTGGAGGGCGACCAGCGGGCCTGCGCGATCATGGGCCTGGACGCGGCCGAGCGGGACCGCTTCGACCGCACCTCGTCCTCCTTCCTGGCCCTGCTGCACCCCGAGGACGCGCCGGTGGTGCGCCGCCGGGTCGAGCGCGCGGTCGCCGAGCTGGGCCAGTGCGGCGCCTACTACCGCACCGTCGGGCCGAGCGGGACGATGCGCGCCGTGCGGTTCCGCGGCCGGGTCCTCGCGGACGCCTTCGGCCGGGCCTCGCGGATGGTGGGCTTCATCTGGGACGCCACGGTCGAGCTGCGCAAGCGCGACCGCGCCGACCGGATGGCCCTGCTGCGGGAGGAGCGCTCGCGGTTCATCAAGGAGGCCGCCCGCGCGCTCTCCGAAGCCGTCACCGTCCGTGACGTCGCCCGGGTCTTCACGGAGCTCCCGCTGCCCGGGCTGCCGCCGGACGGCCTGGTGCTGGCCTCCTTCGAGTCCGGCCGGGTACAGATCCTCGGCGCCTCCGGCTACCGGCCCGAGGAGCTCACCTTCTGGGACCGCTCGGTGCTGCCCGCCGACCATCCGGCGGCCGAGGCGCTGCGCAACCGGGCGCCGGTCTTCATCGCCAGCCGCGAGGAGTTCCTGGAGCGCTACGCGAAGGTGTGGACGCCGACCAGCCGGACCGGCCGCAGCTCCTGGGCCTTCCTGCCGCTGGTCGCCAGCGGCCGGCCGATCGGCGTCTGCCTGGTCAGCTTCGACGACGACCGCCAGCTGGACACCGACGAGCGCACCCTGCTCTCCACCCTCGGTGGCCTGGTCGCCCAGTCGCTGGCCCGGGCCCGGCTGCACGACGCCGAGCACGAGCTGGCGGCCGGCCTGCAGCGGGTGATGCTGCCGCGCAATGTCCCGTCGGTGCCCGGCGTGACCACCGCCGTCCGCTACCTGGCGGCCGGCTCCGGCCTGCAGATCGGCGGCGACTGGTACGACGTCGTCCCGCTGCCCGGCGGGCACGTCGGACTGGTGATCGGCGACGTCCAGGGGCACGACGTGCACGCCGCCGGGATCATGGGCCAGCTGCGGATCGCGCTGCGCGCGTACGCGGCCGAGGGCCACCCGCCGGCGGCGGTGATGGCCCGCGCCTCCCGCTTCCTCGCCGACCTGGACACCGACCACTTCGCCACCTGTACCTACGCCGAGGTCAACGTCGACTACGGCGTGGTCTACGCCGTCCGGGCCGGCCACCTCGACCCGCTGGTCCGCCGGGCCGACGGCACCGCCACCGTGGTCCAGGTGGCCGGCGGGCTGCCGCTGGGCATCGCCCCGGACGAGGAGTACCGGGTCACCCGGTTCAGCCTGGACCCGGGTGAGACGGTGCTGCTCTGCACCGACGGCCTGGTCGAGGCGCGCGGCATGGACCTCGACGACGGGATCGCCCGGCTGGCCGAGGTGGTCGCCGGCCCGCTGGCCGAGAGCCGGGAGGGCCACGCCGACCCGCTGGAGGAACTGGCCGACCGGATCTCCTCCCAGGTCGCCGACTCCAGCGAGCGCGAGGACGACATAGCGCTCCTGCTGCTGCGCTGGGACGGCCCGGAGGGCGGCCTCGCCGCCCAGCAGCTGCGCCGCCGGATCGGGCAGGCCGACCTCGAACGGATCTCCGAGGTGCGGGCCGAGCTGCGGGACGCGCTGCGCCGCTGGGGCGTGGCCGAGCTGGTGGACACCGCCGAGCTGCTCGCCTCGGAGCTGGTCACCAACGCGATCCGGCACACCGACCGGGACGCCATGTTCACCGCCCGGCTCTACCGCGAGGCGGCGGCGGACGGCGGCCGGGCCCGGCTGCGGGTCGAGGTGGAGGACGAGTCCGACCTCTGGCCGACCCGCCGGACACCGGGGGAGCAGGCTTCCTCCGGGCGCGGGCTGATGCTGGTCGAGGCGCTGGCGGACGGCTGGGGCGTGGAGCCGCGCGGCTCGGGCAAGCGGATGTGGTTCGAGCTCACCGCGACGACGCCGACGGCCTGACCGGCCCGGCTCACCGGCGCCGGCCGGACCGGGGCCGCCCGGCGCCCCTGAGCCGGGCGCGGGTCGTGCGCCGGGCGCTGCCGTCCGGCGCCCGCCCGTCGGCCCTGCGGCGTCCGAGCGGCCCGGGGCCGGCCGGTGGAGCGCCGGCCGGCGGGCGGCCTCAGCCGAACTGCTGCTCCAGGTCCTTCAGCTTGCGCTCCAGCGAGTCGAGCCGGGGCAGCGCGACGGTGTCCTCCTCCATCGTGAGGTCGATGGTGCGCCGCTCCGGGCGGGCCGGCAGCCCGGTCTGCACCACCGGGCCCTCGGTGGCCGGCGCGGGCGGCTCCACGGCGGGCGGCTCCACGGCGGGGCGCTCCGCCATGGGCCCGCCGGTTATGGCGGACTCCTGGCCGGCCTCCAGCTGCCGGGCGGCGCCGCGGCCGCGCCAGGCACTGTTGGAGCGGTTGATGGCCCGGATCTCGGCCCGTTCGCGGCGCCCGGCCAGCCTGCGGCGCTCCTTCTCCATGATCTTCTCCCGCTTGTCGTCGCGGACCTCGTCCACCGCCTCGTCCAGGCTGCGCACGCCCTCCAGCAGCATCAGCGACCAGGCCGCGTAGGTCTCGCGCGGGGCGCGCATCCAGCGGACGATCCGGATCTGCGGCAGCGGGCGCGGGACGAGGCCCTGCTCGCGCAGCGCGGCCCGGCGGGTCTGCTTGAGCGCCCGGTCGAACAGCACGGCGGCCGAGAGCGACATCCCCGCGAAGAACTGCGGGGCACCGGCGTGGCCGAAGCCGCGCGGGGCGTGCACCCAGTTGAACCAGGCGGAGGCACCGGCGAACAGCCAGACCAGCAGGCGCGAGCCGAGTGCGGCGTCACCGTGGCTGGCCTCGCGGACGGCGAGCACCGAGCAGAACATCGCCGCCCCGTCCAGGCCGAACGGGACGAGGTATTCCCAGCCACCGGAGAGGTTGAGGTTCTGCATCCCGAAGCCGACCAGGCCGTGGAACGACAGCGCGGCCGCGACGCCGGCGCAGCAGAACAGCAGCGTGTACGAGGCCGCGCCGTACAGGGATTCCTTGCGGCGGCGGCGTTCCTCGGAACGCTCCCAGGAATCCGAGCCGCGCGGGCCGGCGGATCCCCGATTTCGGACCAGGGCCACCAGCAGGGCGGTGACCAGCAGCACCGCAACGCCGGTGACGGCCCAACCGAGCGGTATGTCGGACAATTTCATCGCCTGGACCAGCCTCGCTTTCCTGCGTCGTGATGGCGGGGACCATCATGGCGGATGCTCGGCCCGAGAATGGCCGATTCTCCGTCAATGCGCTGAGGAGAGGGATTTCTGACGTGGGAGAAGTCCCATTGTCGTATTAATTAAGGGGTGCTATTCCCCGGAATTCCGGGGATTCCGGGGGCCGTCCGAAGGCCGATGCCGTCAACTTCGCGTGACGCGGGGGCAGCCGCCGCACATCTCCTCCGGCCGCACGGTGTAGACGAGGCAGCAACTGGCCCGGGCACGGTCGGTGCCCGAAGCACCTTCGGTCGCGAAGCCCGCGCCGGGGGTGAAGGACGGCGCGCACACGCCGGGCGTGCACGCCCTGGCCACCGGGAGCGCCGGGGCTGCCGCTGGCCCGTCGTCCGCCCGGTCCGGTGCCAGCAGGTCCGAGAGCTCCGCCCGGGCCCGTTCCTCCTCGCCGAGCAGCCCGCCGACGTACCAGAGGCCCTCCACCACCGCGTCGGTCGCCATCGCCCAGAGCATCCGTGGGCTGCGCCGCACCGCCGGGCGGAAGGCGGTCAGCACCGGGGCCAGGAAACCGGCCAGCGCGGTGCGCAGTTCGGCGGCCAGTGCCGCCTCGTCGGCCACCGTCCGGGCGCCGGGCAGCCCGGCCGCCGGGTCGTCCGGCAGGCAGACGAACACCCCCGGGCGGGCGGTGAGTTCGCCGGTGGCGCGGCGGATCGAGACGTCCTCGGGGGTGAGCAGCGGCACCCGGCGCTCCAGGAACCAGGGCAGGGTGAACAGCAGCGCCGTCGGCCAGCTGAAGCGGTGCAGGCCGAAGCCGGCCGCGACGTCGGGGCGCAGCGGGCGGCCGTACCGGGCGAGCCCCTCCCGGGCGTCGTGGGCGATCAGTTCGGCCAGTGCGTCCGGGTCGGTGAGGAGGTCGGTGCCGCTGATCCAGCCGTCGCCGGTGCGGGGAGGGGCGCTGTGCACCCGCAGTGCCGGGAAGAGCCGGCCGAGTCTGCGGTAGCTGGTGGTGCATGGCGCCGGCGTGCGGGTGACAGCGTGCGCGGGGGTGGTGCGGGGGGCGTACGGCGCGGGGCCGGGTCGGGTGCTGCTCGCGGTCATGGTGCGGGCCCTATCGGGTCGACCGGCCCCGTGCCGGACCGTCCGACCCGTGCCCGGCCGGGTTCGCCGGCGGCCGGGCCCGGCCGGCCGGGGCCTGGCGGAGCCCGGGAACGGCAAGGCGAACCTGGCCGGAGTACTGCTCACCCCGGCCAGGTTAGGCTCACCTTAGCTGATTGTTCCCCGGGGTTCCCGTTCGACGCGTCCGTCCGGGGGAGCGCCCGGCGTACGCACCGCGCTCAACTGGCGTGCGAGCCAGACCGGTACGCCCCCGAGCGCCTGGACCAGCCTGGTCGCCTCGGCCCGCAGCCGGACCGCCTCGTCCGGTTCGGAGACCTCGGCAAGCGCCGCCAGCGCGGGTGCCACCCCGACCGTGAAGCCGAGCTGCTCGCGCAGCCGCAGCGAGGCGTCGAATCCCTCCCGGGCCCGGTCGTGGTCCCCGGCGGCCTGGGCCAGTGCGGCCAGGTGCCGCCAGGTGTAGGAGCGCAGCAGCTCGTCCCCGCGCTCGTCGGCCCCCTCGTGCGCGCGGCGGTAGGCGATCCAGGCCGCCGTCGGGTCGCGCAGCAGGTTCTCCGCGACCAGTCCCCGGCGGAAGTCCAGCAGCGGACGCCCGGGGGCGTCCGGCGGCAGCAGCGCCGAGGTGCGTCCGAGCGCCGCCTGTGCTTCGTCCAGCCGGTCGCGTGCGCCGAGCACGCTGGAGACGTAGGCGAGGAACCCGCGGGCGCAGGAGGCGCCCGCGCGCTGCTCGGTGCTGGTCACCAACGCCTCGGCGAGGCGCAGCGCCTGTTCCGCCTGGGTCCAGTTGGCCGCGGTGAACAGGCACTGCTCGATGAGCAGTTCGGCCCGGCCGAGGGCGGCCTCGGGGTCGCGTTCGGCGGCCGGGCGTAACAGCTCCGCGGCCTCCTGCCAGCACGCCCGGGACCGCAGCCGCCATACGGTGTCCCCCGGTTCGCGGGGCGCCGGCCGCCCCCGGCCGTCGCGCCCGCCCTGGCCACTCGGGCCCCATCCGTGCTCCGACAACGCCACCTCCTTGTGTGCGCCATCCAGCAGGACGCCGGCCTCTGCCCCCAAGGCCCGCGTTGTGGCGGCAATTCAACACGGGGGTGAGCTTGTGCACCAGATCACGAGCGCAGGTTGTTGCGGGCGAACCGGTTCCGCGCCGATCGCTCCCGGGGGCGGGTGGGGCCACCGGGACGGCCGGGGCCGGTGGGCCGGGCAGGCCGACGGCCCGGGCCGCGGGCGGACGGTGTCAGGCGGGCCGGGCCGGTCGGAGCGGGGTCAGGACGTCCAGCCGGTCTCCATCAGCGCCTCGGCGGCGCCGTTGGCGGGCTGGGGCACTCCGGCGAGGTCGAGGCTGAACAGGGCGACCAGCAACTGCTCGCCGCGCACGGTGGCCTGGTGCGAGTAGCCGGCCAGGGTGAACATCGCGGCGGCCATCTCCTCGGCGTGCAGGGTCTGCAGCCAGAGGCACTCCACCGACTTCACGTCGGCCGGCTCGGTCCAGGTGTCCACCTGGGCGACCATCCGGCTGCCGAGCAGGGTGACGCCGTCGCGCTCCTGGGCCTCCGTCAGCTCCAGGTCGTCGAAGCCCAGCCACTCCAGGTAGCGGGCGGCGGTGAACACGGCGTCCTGCGAAGTGCGCACCGGGTGCGGGCGGAACGGCGCGCGCCGCCGCCAGGGGGTGGCCGAGGCACCGGAGCCGCCGGGCGGGGCCGGGACGGGCGCGTTGAGCGGGTGGGCGGGGTGCGGGCGGGAGTTCTGCGGGCCGGCGGTGCCGAGCTGGCCGGTGGTCGCGCTGCCGCCGAGGCGGGTGGTGCGGTCCACCGGCAGCCGCACGGTCGCGCCGCAGTTGCAGGTGAACTCGGGCTGCGGCCACTGGTCGGAGCGGCCGCAGTGCGGGCAGCGCATGTTCAGCCAGGAGTCCTCCCAGGACCGGAACCGCACCTGGACCGGCACGCCGCCGCGCAGCAGCGGCACCTTGAGCGAGGCGCCGCACGGGCAGGGCAGCGACGGCGGCTCGTACAGGTGCTCGCGCCGGCAGGCGGGGCAGCGGATCGCCCGGGCGCCACCACCCGCCACCGGCCCGTGCTGCGCGGGGTCGCGTCCGGTGAAGTCGTCGGGCAGTCCGGACATCGCGGGCACCGTCCGTTCGAATCGAGGGGAAGGACGTGTCCCATGCTCCCCGAAACCCGGGGGCCGCGGCGCGGAATGGGGCAATCCTCAGGGACAGATCAGGGGTGTGCGGTCGATCCCTCGTCGGGGAGGAGGAGCCCGCCCCACCCCGTGGGGGGACCGGCCGCCGGTCCGGACCGGGAGAGGATCACCCCGTCGTCCAACGGGCGAGGTCGGCGGGGGTGTCCAGGTCGTCGGGGACGGCGATGTCGGCGCACTCGACGAGCGTGATCCCGTCGGCGTGCGCCGCCAGCAGAGCCCGCGCGCCGGAGTCGCCGGCGGCGCCCGCCGCAGCCTCGGCGAAGTGCCGGGCGCCGATCAGGACGGGGTGCCCGCGCCGCCCCGCGTAGGCCGCCGCCGCCAGCTCGGCACCGGCCCGGTGCGCGGCGAGCAGCCGGGCCACCGCCGCCGGGGTGACACCGGGGGTGTCCACCAGCATCACCAGGACGGCCGAGGCCTCCGGCGCCAGGGCGGCCAGCCCGGCCCGCAGCGAGGAGCCCATCCCGCCGGCCCAGTCCGGATTGGCCACCAGCCGGCAGCCCGGCAGATGGGCGGTGGAGCGGACCCGGTCCCCGGCCGCGCCCAGCACCACCGTCACCGAGGCGCAGCCGCCGGCCCGGACCACCCCCGCCGCGTGCTCGACCAGCGGCCGGCCCCGGTACCGGATCAGCGCCTTCGGCCGGCCGCCGAGCCGCCGCCCGCCCCCGGCGGCCAGCACCAGGGCGGCGACCGGCCGATCACCACCCGTCCGGCGGCTGGTCCCCGTCCGGCCACTGGTCCCCGTGCTGTCGCGCATGGACCCAGCCTGCCCGTCCGGGGTGCCCCGGCGCAGCCGTAGGAAGCCACAGTTGGACGAACGCACAAGGAGAACCCGCAGGTCGGGGCAGCTCCCCGGTGGTTCGGCCGCTGGTATCCCGGCCCGGCTGCCCCTGTACTGGGCCGATGAACACCGCACCGCGCCCGCTGTCGGACCGCTTCGGCAGGGTCCACACCGACCTGCGGGTCTCCCTCACCGACCGCTGCAACCTGCGCTGCACCTACTGCATGCCGGCCGAGGGCCTGAACTGGCTGCCGAAGGCCGAGGTGCTGAGCGACGACGAGGTGGTCCGGCTGGTGCGGATCGCCGCCGGGCGGCTGGGCATCGGCTCCGTCCGGCTGACCGGGGGTGAGCCGCTGCTGCGCCGCGGCCTGCCCGACCTGGTCCGGCGGATCACCGCCCTCGGCCCCGAGGTCTCGCTGACCACCAACGGCATCGGCCTGGCCCGCACCGCCGACGCGCTGCACCGGGCCGGCCTGCACCGGGTGAACGTCAGCCTGGACACCCTGCGCCCCGAGCGGTACGCGGCGATCACCCGCCGGGACCGGCTCGCCGACGTCCTCGCCGGCCTGGCCGCCGCGCAGGCCGCCGGGCTCGCGCCGGTGAAGGTCAACGCGGTGCCGGTGCGCGGGGTCAACGACGACGAGATCCTCGACCTGGTGGAGTTCGCCGCCGAGCACGGCTACCGGATGCGGTTCATCGAGTCCATGCCGCTGGACGCGCAGGGCGCCTGGGACCGGGCGACGATGGTCACCGCCGACGAGATCCTCGCCGTCCTCGGCACCCGGTGGGACCTCGTCCCGGTCGGCCGGCACGGGAACGCGCCGGCCGAGGAGTGGCGGATCGCCGGCACCGGCACCGTGGTCGGCGTGATCGCGTCCGTCACCCGCCCGTTCTGCGGCGGCTGCGACCGCGTCCGCCTCACCGCCGACGGCCAGTTGCGCAACTGCCTGTTCGCCACCGAGGAGTCCGACCTGCGGGCACTGCTGCGCGGCGGCGCGGACGACGACCGGATCGAGGCCGCCTGGCGGGCCACCATCGGGCGCAAGGGCCCCGGCCACGCGATCAATTCGGCCGACTTCGTCCAGCCGGACCGGCCGATGTCCGCGATCGGGGGCTGAGCCCGGCGGGAGGAGGCGGGGCGGGGCCCGGGCGGGCGCCGGGGTGTGAGCTTCGACATGCTCGAACGCTCCGTGCCGCGCCGCCTTGACGGCCCGTGGGGCGACTGGTCTGCTGGGGCGCCGTCAGCCACCCCCCAGTCCGGGAGTCCCCGTGCCCGCCCGCCGCACCGCCCTGCTCGCCGCCGCCGCCTTCCTGATATCCACGCCGGCGCTGGCCGGTTGCACCGGGGGTGCCGGGAAGCCGGCCACCGAGGCGGCCGGGCCCGCCGGCGCGGGCACCAGCCCGCTGCAGAATCCCGACGGCACCAGGCCCGGCCTGGCGCCGCTGACCACGCCCGAGGAACGGAAGGCCGGCCGCGACATCATCGCCGGGGTCGCCACCGCCGCCGCCGGACCCAAGGACGGCTACGACCGCGACGAGTTCGGCCCGGCCTGGACGGACAACGTCGACGGCGTCCCGGGCGGCCACAACAACTGCGACACCCGCAACGACCTGCTGGCCCGGGACGGCCGCTCGGTCGAGCGCAAGGACGGTTCGGCCTGCACCGTCACCGCGATGACCATCGATGACCCGTACACCGGGAAGACCGTCCGGTGGAGCAAACAGCAGGCCTCGAAGATCCAGATCGACCATGTGATGCCGCTGTCCTACGACTGGCAGATGGGCGCGTCGACGTGGGACAAGGCCAAGCGCGTGCAGATCGCCAACGATCCGCTCAACCTCGTCCCGGCCGACGGCTCGCAGAACGCCTCCAAGGGCGACTCCGGTCCGGCCGCCTGGCTCCCGGCCAACACCGCCGTCCGCTGCTCGTACGCGGTGCGCTTCGCCCAGGTCTCGCTGAAGTACCGACTGCCCGTCACCGAGGCGGACAAGAAGGCCATGCTCCAGCAGTGCGGCGGTTGAGGAAACGTTCCGTCACGCTTTGCCCCCCTTCGCCGTCCGCCGGTCGATCACGAGATGACCGGTGTGACGGTCAGGTGATATTCGTGTGCGGTGCATTCGATGATCACCCGGTTCTCCCGGCGCGCCCTGCCCGCGGCCGTCGCCGCCGCCCTCCTGGCCGGCTGCGCCGGCTCGGGCGGATCCACCACCACCGACGCGGCCTCCGGCACGCCGTCACCGGCCGCCGCCCCGGCCACGCCCAGCGCGTCGCCGACCACCCCGCCCACGCCGACGCCCAGGCCCACCGGCGCGGCCGACCCGGCACTCAAGCCCTTCTACGGCCAGCAGATCGCCTGGGCGCCCTGCGCCGACGACCCGAAGACCGCCAAGGTCGACGAGTCGGTGCTGCAGTGCGGCTCGCTCAACGTCCCGCTGGACTACGCCCATCCGGCCGGCGACCCGCTGGCCGTGGCCGTCGTCCGGGTCCCCGTCGCCAGGCAGGACCAGCGGCTCGGCTCCCTGCTGGTCAACCCCGGCGGGCCCGGCGGCTCCGGCGTCGGCATGGTCAAGGCCGCCCCCGCGCAGTTCGACGGCCCGATGCACGACCGCTTCGACGTGGTCGGCTTCGACCCGCGCGGCGTCGGTCTGACCACGCCGCTGAACTGCCTGGACGACAAGGCCCGCGACGAGTGGCTCGCCACCGGCACCCCGGGCGACGACCACGGCAAGGTGCTCGCCGACGCCTGCCAGGCCAAGTTCGCCAAGCTGCTGCCGTTCATCGGCACCCGCGACACCGCCCGCGACATGGACGTCCTGCGCGCCGCGCTGGGCGACCAGAAGCTCAACTACTTCGGCATGTCGTACGGCACCTACCTCGGCAGCCTCTACGCCGAGGAGTTCCCCGACCGGGTCGGGCGGCTGGTGCTGGACGGTGCGGTCGACCCGTCCGTGCCGCTGGCCCAGCACAACACCGTGCAGTACGCGGGGTTCGAGCGCTCGCTGCGGCTCTTCGCCGCGTACTGCGCGAAGCAGGACCAGTGCCCGCTCGGCAAGGACCCGGCCAAGGCGGCCGACAAGCTCGCGGAGTTCCTCGACGGGCTCAAGGCGAAGCCGCTCACCACCACGAGCGGGCGCGCCCTCACCGCCAACGCCGCCTGGGCCGGCGTGCTCGACAGCCTCTACGGCGACGAGAAGACCTGGGACGCGCTGCGCAACGACCTCGGCTGGGCCATGGTCCGGAGCAAGGGCGACAACCTGCTCGCCCGCGCGGACGGCGCCTACGGCCGTGACGAGAAGGGCCACTACGGGGTCTCCGCCGACGCCTACACCGCCATCCACTGCGCCGACGGCGCGACCGCCGTCCCGACCGGCGAGGCCCTCCAGGCCGCGTACGCCGACCTGGCGGCGAAGGCCCCGCTGATCACCCGGCACGAGCCGAGCCTGGCGCTGTTCGACCCCGACTGCCGTGCCTGGCCGTTCCGTTCCGCCGAGCAGCCGCACCCGATCGTCTCGAAGAGCGCGGCCCCGATCGTGGTGGTCGGCTCGACCGGTGACGCGGCGACGCCCTACGCCTCGGCCGAGAAGCTCGCCGCCCAGCTCGGCAACGCCGTCCTGCTCACCCGCGAGGGCGAGGGCCACATCGGCTACGGGCGGAGCACGTGCGTCCGGGCCGCGGTCGACGCCTTCCTGACGGACGGCACCGCGCCGGCCGCCGGAACGCGCTGCCCGACCGACTGATCCGCGCCGAACGACGACGGAGGGGACGCACCGCCGCTGGGCGGTGCGTCCCCTCCGTCGTTCTCCCGCGGCTCCCGGCTCAGGGGGTGCGGCTCAGGGGGCGGGCGTCTGCGTCAGGTCGTAGAAGGTGGTGCCGCCCACCGTCTTCGCGGTGAAGTGGCTCGCCACCCAGGTCTCGATCTGGGCGGTCTGCGACTCCTGGGCGCCGCCGTCGGCACCGGCGGTCGGACCGGCGGTCGCGGCGGGATCGGTGCTGGTGCCGGTCCCGGTGCCCGTGCCCGTCCTGGTGCCCGTGCCCGTCCCGGGGCCGGCCGTCCGGCGGGAGCCGCCGCTGATGAACCAGTGCACCTTGCCCTCCCGGACGTACTGCCGGAAGGCGTCCAGGCCGAGCGACGGGTCGGTGCCGTTGAAGCCGCCTAGGGCCATCACCGGTTCGCCCGAGGCGAGTTGGTAGCTGGCGGCGGTCTGCGAGCCGCCGGTCGCGGCGGCCCAGGTGTAGCGGTCGGCGTCCTGCCGGAGCAGGGCGGCGGCCTCGTCGCTCACGGTGGCGCCGTTCAGCAGCCCGCCGATGCCGCCGGGGGCGCCGCCGGCCATTCCGCCGCCGCCGAAGCCACCCGTGCCGCCGAAGCCGCCGGCGGCGCCGCGTCCGTTGCGGCCGCCGCCCGTTCCGCCGGTGCCCGTTCCGTCGCTGCCCGTGCCGCCCGCGCCGTTCGCGGCGCCGCCGGGCAGCTGCCCGGGCGCGCCGCCCTGACCGGGCGAGCCCTGCTGCCCGTTGAGGAAGAACCGGCCGTCGCCGCCGGGCGGCATCCCGCGCATCCCGCCCGGGCCCATTCCCCGCCCGCCCGCGACCGCCGGACCGGCCGTCACGATCGAGCCGGTGTGCGGCGTGTTCACGGTGTCCACCGCGTACGCCGCCGGACCGCCCAGCGCCGCCGCCAGACCCACCAGCCCGACCGTCGTGGCGAGTCGGGCCGCCAGCCGCCCGGCCAGCAGCAGCGCCGCCCCGGCGGCGAGCCCGCCGACCAGGACCGCCCAGCGCAGCCACGGCAGGAAGTCCGCGCTGCGCCCGAGCAGGACGTACGCCCAGACCGCCGTGACCGCCAGCGTGGCGCCCAGCACCGCGGCGTAGGGCAGCCGGTGCCGGACCCGCCAGAGGCCGTCGACGCCCATGCCGACCAGCGCCGCGACCGCCGGGGCCAGCGCCACCGTGTAGTACTGGTGGAAGATGCCGGACATGAAGCTGAAGGTCAGCGCGGTGCAGACCAGCCAGCCGCCCCAGACCAGGAAGGCCGCCCGGGCGGTGTCGGTGCGGGCGTAGCGGCGGGTCGCCCAGAGCCCGAGCAGCAGCAGGATCAGCGCGGCCGGCATCAGCCAGGCGATCTGCCCGCCGATGTCGCCGTCGAACAGCCGGGTGATGCCGGTCTCGCCCCAGCCGCCGCCGCCCATCGCGCGGCCGCCGCCGGGCGGTGCCTCGGCCCCGCCCATCAGCCGGGCGCCACCGCCGCCGACACTGCCGGTCTCGTCGCCGTTGAGCCGGCCGAAGCCGTTGTAGCCGAAGGTGAGCGAGAGGAAGCTGTTGTCCTGCGAGCCGCCGATGTACGGGCGGGCCGAGGCCGGCACCAGCTCGACCACCGCCACCCACCAGCCGCCCGCCACCACCATGGCCAGGCCGGCGGCCAGCAGTTGCCGCACCCGCCGCCAGAGCCCGGTCGGCGCGACCACCAGGTAGACCAGCGCGAACGCGGGCAGCACGAGGAAGGCCTGGAGCGTCTTGGTGAGGAAGGCCAGCCCGAACATCACCCCGGTGAACACCAGCCACCGGGTACCGGCCGCCTCGGTGGCCCGCAGCAGGCCGTACGCGGCCAGCGTGAGCAGCAGCACCAGCAGCGCGTCCGGGTTGTTGAACCGGAACATCAGCGCCGCCACCGGCGTCAGCGCCAGCGCACCCCCGGCCAGCAGGCCGCCGAGCGGCGAGAACCGGCGGCGCACCGTCGCGTACAGGGTGGCCACCGTGGCGACCGCCATCAGCGCCTGCGGGGCCAGCACCGACCAGGAGGAGAGGCCGAAGAGGCGGGCGGAGAGCGCCATCGGCCAGAGCGCGAGCGGCGGCTTGTCGACGGTGATGAAGTTCCCGGCGTCCGAGGAGCCGTAGAAGAAGGCCTTCCAGCTCTGGCTGCCCGCCTGGGCGGCCGCCGAGTAGAAGGAGTTGGCCCAGCCGGAGGCGCTCAGGCCCCAGAGGTAGAGGACGGCGGTGGCGGCCAGCAGCGCCAGCAGCGCGGGGCGCACCCAGCGCGGGTCGTCGGCGCGGCCGCGCCAGGACCGGGCCGCCAGGGTGCGCAGCCGGCCGGCCCAGGACGCCGGGCCCTTGGGACCGGCGGCGGGTGGCGGGCACGGCGGGAAGAGCGCCTCGGCCGGCGCGGGGGCGGGAGCCGCTCCGGGGACGGGGGCGGGGCCGGGGAGCCCGGGGGCCGGCTGCGGCACCTCCGGCGGCGGATAGTTCGCGGCCTCCGGCCACGGTTCGCCGGCCGGAGGGGAGAAGCTGGTCGTGGTCATGGACGCTACGCTCGGCCGCCCGGCTGAGAGGACCGTGAGACCGGGCTGTGAGCCGTCTCTAATCCTGCCGGGGGCCGTGCGGACGGCCGCGTGCGCACGCCCCCGGCGGCCGCGGCGGGTCGGTGCGCGGCGGGGAGTGCGCGGCGGGTGCTACGCGGCCTGGGGCATCGTCAGGTGCTTGCCCAGCCACTCCATCGCCGGCGGGATCTCCCGCGTCCAGGTGTGGAAGTTGTGGCCGCCGGTGTCCAGGGTGATCGTGGAGAGCTTGGTCGGCGCCTTGAACGCCTTCACCATGTCCTGGGTGGCGGCGTAGTTGTTCTCGTCGTGGGCGGTGGCCAGCAGCAGCGAGACCGGCGCGGCCGGTTGGTTCTGCAGCCGCCACAGCAGGTCGTTCTCCTGCTTCAGCCGGCTGTCGCCGCCGAAGAGGTCACCGGTGGTCTCGTCGATCGGCGCGGTGTAGTAGCCGGAGAGGGAGACGGCGGCCCGGTAGGCGTCCGGCTTGCGCAGCGCGAACTTCAGCGCGCAGTAGCCGCCGGTGGAGTTGCCGATCACGGCCCGGTTGGCCGGGTCGGTGCCGATCCGGTAGGTGGTGCCGAGCGCCTTGGGCAGGTCGCTGGTGAAGAAGGTCTCCACCTGCGGGCCGTTCGGGACGTCCACGCACTCGGTGTCCCGGTTGTTGACGAGGGTCGGCCGCATCATCACCAGGATGGTCGGCGGGAGCTTCTTCTGGTCGATCGCCTCCAGCGCGGAGGCCGGGTACTGCATCAGCGAGATCAGCTTCTCGGGAGTGCCGGGGTAGCCGGCCAGGACCAGGGCCATCGGGAACTTCTGCTGCGCGAAGTCGGGCTGGAAGTACTGCGGCGGCAGGTAGACGAACCCGTCGGTGCTCAGGCCGCTGCCCGCTCCTTTGACGGAGACCTTGTGGATCAGGCCGACCCGCTCCGGGTTGGAGCCCTGCTGGGCGTAGAACTTCTGCTCGCCGGTGATGGCGACGGAGGCGTTCGGCTGGTGGTCGACCACCGTGCCCGGCCCGCCGTTGGTGCCCAGGAGGTCGGTCCAGGAGCTGTAGAAGCCGAAGTAGCCGTTGGCGATCAGCCCCATCGCGACCAGCACCGAGATCTGGGTGGCGAGGAAGGCGCCGATCCGCCCGAGCCAGGCCTGCCAGCCGCGCCCGCCGAATCTCGGCCAGAGCCACATCGTGGCGGCGAAGACGCCGATCGCGAGGAGGGACGCGATGATCTGGAGGGGGAGTCCCGTAAGCCTGAGCACGTGACCGATCGTAGTTGACGCGCGGTGGCGTCCCGTGCGCCCCTCTCTGCGCCCCGCCTGCGCCTCAACACGCCTCTTGTGCGCCCTGTTGACCGCGTGACAAAGGCTCGGGATCATGTCCGCGGGGAATGCACGGAGCGTGCATGAGAGATCACCGGGGGAGCGGGCATGAAGTCCTTCGTCAAGGTCGGCCTGGCGGCCGGCACAACGCTGCTGCTGGCGGCGTGCTCCAGTGGAGGGTCCGGAGGGGCGGACTCCTTCGGCCTGGGCCCGGGCAAGAGCGCCCCGGCGTCGGCGAGCGCCAGTGCGAGCCCCAGCCCGACACCCACCCCGACCCCGACGCCGACCAAGCCGCCGTACGGGCCGGTCCTGGTGAGCTACATCGACCCGGTCAGCGCCGCGCTCGGCAAGCTCAACGCCTCCGCCGGTCTGGACGCCTTCGCCACCACGCTCCAGGAGGCGGCCACCGCCGCGTCCTCGGCCGGCAGCGGCCTGGGCCTCGCGGGCGAGCCGGCGGCCGTCAGCACGGCGCGGCGCCAGCTGGTGACGGCGCTCGGCCAGCTCTCCACCGACCTGACCAAGGTCCGCAGCGACATCAAGGCGAAGAACCTCTGCGCCACCACCTCGGCCTTCGCCCAGGTCGGCCTCTCCGAGGGCCTCAAGGCGGTGCCCCCCGCCCTCGCCCAGATGGCCGCCGCCGGGTATCCCACCACCTTCAACGTCCCGCAGACCCCGCAGCTCCAGACCCGGTCGCTGGAGAGCGGCACCATGGTCCGCTCGGGCCGCCTCAAGGGCGAGGGCGTCCTCAACGTCGACAACGGCGGCAGCTCCGACGCGGTGGTCTCGCTCGCCCAGAACGGCAAGTCGATCCACTCGGTCTACGTCGGCAAGGGGAAGAAGGCGTCCATCGAGGGTGTCGAGGACGGCACCTACGACGTCTACTTCGCCGGCGGCGTCGACTGGGACCCGACGCTGAAGGCGTTCACCCAGAGCTGCGACTTCAGCAAGTTCGACGACAGCATGGCCTTCGAGACCGGTCGCACCTATACCTCGTGGTCCATCACCCTCCAGCCGGCGGTCGGCGGCAACGCCAAGACCAGCGACGTGGACGAGGACACCTTCCCGCAGCCGTAGCGGAAGAAGTACCCGCGGCGGGCCGGGAGCCCGCGGCGCCGTCGGCCGATCCGGCCGGCGGCGTCGTCCTGCGTGGGGCGCCGTCCCGTGTCGCGGGCGACGCGCGCCAGGGCGGCGAGCGGTGTGCCGACGAGGACGGGCAGATCCAGGTGCAGGTGGTGCCGGCGGGGGCGGGCAGGTCCCGGGTGGGCCCCGGAATCTGCGACACCTGACGGTTCACCCGGTGGCACCGGTCCTGCCGTCGCACCGCCGGGCAGGCTCGCGGGTGGCGCCGCCGACATGTGGTGCACATCTCGAACCTGCCTCCCGGGTAGCAGGTTTGGGGCGGGGCGCGTGCTGCGACCTCGGGTGATGGGGCCTAGGGCGGCGAAGGCCGTGGCAGCGGCGCGGAATCGGTGGCGCGAGTTCTGTCGGCATGGTTGACCCGTTGAGGTGGTCATGGCACTTTCGTGCGGCGCGGGCGTCCGCGACCGGTCGTACGCCCCGCAATCCCCCACAAGGAGAAGCATGTTCAAGAGACTTGCCGCCCTCGTCGGCGCAAGCGCCGTCGTCGCGGGTGGGCTGACCCTCGCCGCCACCCCCGCCCAGGCGGTCCAGGCCGGCGATCTGACGTCCACCATCGCGCTGAGCAACTGCTCGGCCTCGCTGGTCCGTTACCCCTCGTCGGTGGACACCGACCGGGCCCTGATGCTCACCAACGGCCACTGCCTGCCGACGATGCCGTCGGCCGGACAGGTCGTCCAGAACCAGAGCGCCAGCCGCAGCGGCACGCTGCTCGGCTCCTCGGGCAACTCGCTCGGCACCGTCCAGGCGGACAAGGTCCTCTACGCGACCATGACCGGCACCGACGTCGCCCTGTACCAGCTGACCGACACCTTCGCGTCCATCACCTCGAAGTTCAGCGCCACGGCGCTGACGATCAGTGACACGCACCCGGCCGACGGCTCGGCGATGTACATACCCTCGTCGTACTGGAAGCAGGTGTGGAACTGCTCGGTCAACGGGTTCGTCGACACGCTGCGCGAGGACGAGTGGACCTGGCACGACTCGCTGCGCTACAGCGCGGGCTGCAACACCACGCACGGCACGTCCGGTTCGCCGATCGTCGACGCCGCCACGAAGAAGGTCGTCGGCATCAACAACACCGGCAACGACGACGGCCAGATGTGCACCCTCAACAACCCGTGCGAGGTGGCGGCCGACGGCACCACCAAGGCCACCAAGGGCCAGAGCTACGGCCAGGAGACGTACTGGTTCACCACCTGCCTCGGCGCCGGCCGGGTCATCGACCTCAACGTCAGCGGCTGCCTGCTCACCAAGCCGGCCGGCACCAGCGTCTCGGTGACCAACCCGGGCAGCCAGAGCACCGCGCTGAACGGCTCGGTCAACCTGCAGATCTCGGCCTCCGGCGGCACCGCCCCGCTGACCTTCACGGCCACCGGCCTGCCGACCGGCCTGTCGATCAGCTCCAGCGGCAAGATCACCGGCACCGCCACGGCCGCGGGCACCTACAACGTGACCGTGACCGCGAAGGACGCCGCCAACAAGACCGGCACCGCCGCCTTCACCTGGACGGTCACCGGCGGCGGTGGCGGCACCTGCACCCCGGCGCAGCTGCTCGGCAACGCGGGCTTCGAGACCGGCAGCGCCGCGCCCTGGACGGCGTCCAGCGGTGTCGTGGACAACAGCGCCTCGCAGGCCGCGCACGGCGGTTCGTGGAAGTCCTGGCTGAACGGCTACGGCTCAGCCCACTCGGACAACCTCTCGCAGGCGGTGGCCGTCCCGGCCGGCTGCAAGGCGTCGCTGAGCTTCTACCTGCACATCGACACGGCGGAGACCGGCTCGACGGCGTACGACAAGCTGACCGTCTCGGTGAACGGCACCGCGCTGAAGACCTACTCCAACGTAGACGCGGCGGCCGGCTACCAGCTGCGGACCTTCGACCTCTCGTCCTACGCGGGCCAGACGGTCACCGTGAAGTTCGCGGGCACCGAGGACGCCTCGCTGCAGACCAGCTTCGTGATCGACGACACGGCGCTGCAGACCAGCTGACGCCTGCGCCGTAGTCCCCTCGGCCGCCCGGTCCCCGACCGGGCGGCCGTTCGCGGGTCAGAACAGCCGGTGCCCCTTCACCCAGACGCTGCGCCTGCCGTCGGCGCCCACCAGCCGGAACTTGTTGATGCCGGGGTAGGACCAGCCGACCCGGAAGAAGCTCAGCCCGAAGACGAACGCGAGGAAGGCCCACAGGAACAGGAGGCCGAAGCCGTCCGTCGCGTCCGGGTCGTTCTCGTCCACGGTCTGCCCGCCCAGCTGGACCAGCATCGGAACGACGACCGCCAGCGAGAGCAGCAGCACCGCCCCCACCACCAGGTAGATCCACCGCTTCCGGCGCGCCGTGGGGCGGCTCTCGACCCTGGCGCAGAACGCCCGCCGGCACCGGTCGCAGGTGAACGACGCCACCGCGCTGCCCTGTTGAGGGCGCTTGCGGTCCTCGCCCGAGATGATGCCGATGTTCCAGTTGACCCTCGTGGCGGTGAACCCGGCCTCGACGCTCACCCGGCACCCCAGCGCGATCGAGTACCGCTCCTCGATCGACGGATTCCTGACTCCCATACGTCCCCCCCTGCCGCCCGCGCCCGCCGCGGGTGAGCCAGGGTACCGCCCGAGACCGGCCCGGGGGTCGGAGTGCCGCCCAAGTTCCTTGTTTTGCAGACGCGTTGGCCTAGCCGGTCGGCGTAGGCCGTCTCGCCGGGGCCCGCTCGGCGGGCCACGGTGCGGGGCGGGCCGGAGCCCGCCCGCGCCGCAGGCGTCAGCAGTCCGACCCCGGGGGAGGATGCCGGCACTGTCCTGGTGAGCGGGCCCCGGCGGGGCGCGACGGGGGCGTCAGGCCTTGCTGAGCCAGGCGGTGGCGTTGAGGGCGAGGGCGGCGTTGGTGCCGGCCGGGTCGTTCCAGCCGTTGAAGAGGGTGTTGCCGGACTGCCCGGTGCCGTCGTCGGCCGGGGAGCTGTCGCCCCAGATCGCGACCCGGCCGCTGCCGTAGCCGCTGGTGACGAAGAAGGCGCCGGTGGTGCCGCTGTAGCCGGTCCGGTAGAGCAGGCCCTTGACGGAGGGGTTGTCGGCGGGCTTCAGGGTGAAGGTGGTGCCGGAGCGCAGGATCGAGCCGGTGACGGTGCCGAAGGCGCCGTGCAGGACGGGGTCGGCGGGGTCGTTGACGGCGCGCGGGTTGTCGGTGGAGATGTTCTTGACGTCGACGCTGAAGCCGAAGGGGTCGTTGTTGTCCACCCCGTTGTTGGTGAGCAGGTCGTTGATGACGGCGGGGGAGTCCCAGCCGTCGTTGTTGCGGTCGCTCTGGTTGTGGTCGGAGATCAGGAAGAGCCCGCCGCCGTTCTGCACGAAGCGGATCAGAGCGGCCTTCTCGGCGGCGCTGAAGCGGACGTTCGGCTCGGGCACCACGAAGGTGTCGAAGTTGGCGAGGTCGAGCGCGGCCCCGGTGCCGTAGCTGATGGTGGAGCCGGCCGGGAGGGTCTTGAGGCTGTACTGGCCGGTCTTCTGCAGGGCGACGCCCCAGGCGGAGAGCGCGCCCGTCCAGCTCTTCTCGGTGCTGGGACTGGCGTTCTGGGCCAGCGGGTCGGGCTGGCTGGTGGAGATGATCCAGTCGGCGTTGCCGGCGGTCTCGGCCTTGGTGTTGTCGAACAGCACCCGGTGGGGGGCGGCGGCGGCCGCGGTGGGGGCGGGTGCGAGGCCGGCCGCGGTGCGGGCGGTGGGGGAGGCCGAGGCGGTGGGGGCCAGGCCGGAGAGGCCGGCCGCGAGGAGGGCCGGGGCGACCAGGGCGGCAGCCGTTCTCATGCGGATCATGTGCCGTTCCTCCGTGGGGAGTTGAGGTGTCGGCGCCCGAGTATTCGCGCGTAGATCCGAGTATCCGCGTGCGGTCCGTCCGGTGAAAGCCTCCGGAGGTTACGGGTATTTGTACGGTACATGGCGATCTTTGGGAGGACCGGAGCGCTTCCGGAATGCGCCCTCCGCGCGCCGTCACGTCCCGACCGCCCCGGACCAGTACTTGCGTATGACTTGCAAGTACTTCCTCGCCGAGGGAAAGATGGCCCAGCTCCGCCCGCTCCCCCGAAAGGACGACACGATGTCCAGCCCCGCCGCAGGTGCCACCGCCGTCAGATGGCGCGACCGGCTCACCCGTGAGGAGTGGATCCGCCTGGCCGGCATGGGCGGCTTCATCCTCGCGCTGCACGTGATCGGCTGGTTCACCCTCCTCGCGGTCATCGCACCCGAGCACTACGACGTCGGCGGGCAGGTGTTCGGCGCCGGGATGGGCCTCACCGCCTACACCCTCGGCATGCGGCACGCCTTCGACGCGGACCACATCGCGGCCATCGACAACACCACCCGCAAGCTGATGGGCCAGGGCAAGCGACCGCTCTCGGTCGGCTTCTGGTTCTCGCTGGGGCACTCCTCGATCGTCTTCGGCCTCTGCGCGCTGCTCGCCTTCGGCATCCAGTCGCTGGCCGGCCAGGTCGAGTCCGACGACTCCACCCTGCACGACACGACCGGCCTGATCGGCGTCTCCGTCTCCGGGACGTTCCTGCTGCTCATCGGCCTGATCAACCTCGGTGCCTTCAACGGCATCCTCAAGGTCTTCCGCAAGATGCGCGAGGGCGAGTTCGACGAGGCCGAGCTGGAGCAGCAGCTCGACAAGCGCGGCTTCATGAACCGCATCCTGGGCCGGGTGACCAGGGCCGTCACCAAGCCCTGGCACATGTACCCGGTCGGCCTGCTGTTCGGCCTCGGCTTCGACACCGCGACCGAGGTCTCGCTGCTGGTCCTGGCGGGCGGCGCGGCCGCGTTCCAGCTGCCCTGGTACGCGCTGCTGGTGCTGCCGGTGCTGTTCGCGGCGGGGATGAGCCTGCTGGACACCATCGACGGCTCGTTCATGAACTTCGCCTACGAGTGGGCTTTCTCGAAGCCCGTCCGCAAGATCTACTACAACCTGACCGTCACCGGTCTCTCCGTCCTGGTCGCGCTGGTCATCGGCTCGATCGAGCTGATCGGGCTGCTCGGCGAGAAGCTGGACATCACCAGCGGGCCGGTCGCCTGGATCGGTGAGCTGGACCTCAACTTCGTCGGCTACGCCATCGTCGGCCTCTTCGTGCTCACCTGGGCGGCGGCGATCGCCTACTGGAAGCTCGGCCGGGTCGAGGAGAAGTGGTCGGCGGGCCTGGCGAGCGCGGCGGAGAAGGCCGAGTAGCGGCGGGGCTCCGCGGGTGGGCGGTCGGCGCCGGCCGCCCGGAGCGCGCGAACGGCGGGCCGGTCCGGGGTTCTCCCCCGGACCGGCCCGCCGTTTCGTCGTTCGGTCCGTCCGTCCGTCTGTCCGGCTGTGTCCGTCCGCATCGTCCCGGCTCCGCTCGGAGCCTGCCCGGAGCTCGCTCGCAGCCCGCCCGGACCGGCCGGCCGACCCGCCCCGGGGGACGGAGCGCGGGTGCCGGGCACCCGGTCGGAGCGGCGAGCGCTCGAAATCGGCCAAATTTCCGAGGGATGGGGATCGGTGGAAACCCCTACGGAAGGCCGGAAAGCGGCGCCGGCGGTGCCGTCAGGGCATCGCGGGCGCGAAGCGGCCGGTCGGGCCGGCCGCCAGGGTGCGGTCGAGCAGGGACAGCGCCCGCAGCTCGGCCACGCCCTGGTCCGGCGCGCGGACGTACAGCACCAGTCCCACACCCCCCGGGACGGCGCAGGCGCGCACGTGCTCCAGACCGTCGCCCGGCCCCGCGCACCCCCACACAGCTGCCTGGACGTCGGCGGCCCCCGCCTCGCCCGTCGGCGCGGCGGAGACGTCCAGGAGGGTCAGGTGGACGGGGAACACCGAAGGGTCAGTCCCAGCCGATGCCCGGGTTCCCGGTGGGGGTGGTGTCCCAGCCGATCGCCGCGGGCAGCGGGTGGTCCCAGCCGATGCCGGTGTCGGCGGCCACGCCGGCGGTGACGGCGGCGGCGGCCGGCTGGGCGGCGAAGGCGGGCGCGGAGATGCCGGCGAGGGAGAGTGCGAGGGCGGCGGCGGCGAGCAGCCGGACGGTCTTGGGCACGGCGGTTCCTGTTCTGGGCACAGTGGTTCAGGGCGCGAAGGGGCAGAGCGCGGGGGAGGTGTGCGAGCGCGGGGCGTTGGAGCGCGGGGGAGGGTGCACGCACGGGGAATCCTCCCCGGTGGCGGCCCCCGGGCGGGAGGGGCGGCGGCGGGCAGCAACAGGCCAGGCAGCAAGCTGCAACCTCCTGGCGAAATCCCCGCGGATGCGCCCACCGGCCGGCCCGCCCCCGTCGGCCGGTCCGCCGGCGGGGCCGTGGGCGCGGTGGCGGTGCCGCTCGCCAGGGCCGCTGCCGGTGCCCCTCGGGCGACACCCCCGGTACCGTTCCGGCGGGGCTGTCGGCGTGGTTCCCCGCCGGGGGCCGGCGTACACCCGAGTCGCTTGACCGGATCATGCCTTGTGAGGCCGGTGCCACGGCGCAAGGATCGAGCCGCAGATCGCCCGATAATCCCATTGCGACGAGCAGGGGTCATTGAAGTGCTGGAACTGCTGGGCCTCGACACCACCGCGGAGGCCGTCTACCGCGAGATGCTGGCCGACCCCGAGGGTGGCGTGGTCGAGCTGTGCCAGCGGCTCCGGCTGCCCGAACGCGCCGTCCGGGAGGCACTCGACCGGCTCGCCGACCTCACCCTGCTGCGCGCCTCGCGGGACCGCCCCGGGGCGTTCTGGCCGGTCAGCCCGGAACGCGGACTGGAGCTCCTGCTGCGCCGTCAGGAGGAGGACCTCGCCCGGCGCCAGCAGGAGCTGGCCGTCTCCAAGGCGGCCGTGGCGCGGGCGGTGGCCGAGTACGCGACGCTGCGCGCCAGCACCCTGGTGGACGGCGGCGAGCGGCTGGTCGGCCTGGACGCCATCCAGGCCAAGCTGGAGGTGCTGACGGCCCGGCTGACCTCCGAGTGCCTCGCGGTGATGCCCGGCGGCGCGCAGTCCGCGGCCAGCCTGGCCGCCTCCCGGCCGCTGGACGAGGACGCCCTGGTGCGCGGGGTGAGCCTGCGCACCATCTACCAGGACAGCGTCCGCAACGACCCGGAGACCCTCGGGTACGCGCAGTGGATGACCGGTCTCGGCGGGCGGGTGCGCACCGCGCCGGTGCTGCCGCCCCGGATGCTGGTCTTCGACCGCTCCACCGCCGTGGTGCCGATCGACCCGGAGAACACCCGGCTCGGCGCCCTGTGCACCGAGGAGCCGGGCATCGTCGCGTCGCTGGTCGCGCTCTTCGAGCAGACCTGGGAGACGGCCGTCCCGCTCGGCACCCACCGGGCCGAGGATGCCGGCACCGGCCTGAGCGCCGGTGAGCGGGAGCTGCTGCGGCTGCTCTCCACGGGGCTCACCGACGACGCGGCGGCCAAGCGGCTCGGGGTCTCGGTGCGGACGGTGCGCCGGCAGATGGCCGCGCTGATGGAGCGGTTGGACGCGGGCAGCCGGTTCGAGGCGGGCCTGAAGGCCGCTCAGCGCGGCTGGCTGTAGCGGGGGTCGCGGCCGCGGCGGTCGGCCCCACGGTGACGGGCTGCCGGGGTGGCCCGTCGGCCCGGGCGGCCCGGCGGTGCCGGGACAAGCATCCCCTCGGCCCCGGGAGTGACCGTCAGGGCGGCGGCGGGACCTCGTCGGGCGCCCAACCTGTCGCGCGCGTCACAGCTTCGGGTGTGATCTCGCCGACGGTCTCGATTGTTCACCGCCGAGGTCTTGTCGCGTCATTTTCTACGCGCGTATCTTAAGGCGCTGCGGGGGGCCGTCCAGGATCCCCGGGCCCGCGCCTCTACGCGGGTAGCGCACTCGCGCCCGTCTGACCCACCCTCACGTCCCGGCAGCCCCACGACTGCCGGGCCACTCGTGCCACCCCCGTTGCCGTGCCGCTGCGCGCCACGACGAACCAAGGAGTCCCGTCCAGGTGACCACCTCCCCCGCTTCCCGCCCGCGGTCGCGCCGCACCCTGCTCCGCGCGACCCTCCTTCCGGCCGGCCTGGCCGTCTCGCTGGTGCTCGTCCCGCTGCCGGCCGCGGTGGCCGCGCCCTCGGCCGACGCGGTGATCGCCGAGGTGTACGGCGGCGGTGGCAACTCGGGTGCCACGCTGAAGAACGACTTCATCGAGCTGGCCAACAAGGGCGGCGCCGCCTTCGGCCTGGACGGCTGGAGCGTGCAGTACATATCCGGCACGCCCGGCGCGAACTCCCAGTGGGGCGTCACCCCGCTGACCGGTGCGATCGCCCCCGGCACCCGCTACCTGGTCGCCGAGGCGGCCGGCGCGGCCGGCACGGTCGACCTGCCCACCCCGGACGCGGCCGGCTCGCTGGCCCTGTCGGGCACCAGCGGCACCGTCGCGCTGGTCCGCGGCACGGACCCGCTGACCTGCAGGACCGCCGCCGACTGCGCCGCCGACCCGCGCGTGCGGGACCTGGTCGGCTTCGGCACCGCCGTCGTCCACGAGGGCTCGGCCGCCGCCGCCGGCGCCTCCAACACCGCCTCGGTGGCCCGCAAGGCGGGCCTCGCGGACACCGACGACAACGCGGCGGACCTCGCCGCCGGCGCCCCGAGCCCGACCAACAGCAAGGGCGAGGTTGCCGAGGGCTCCACCCCGACCGGTCCGACCGAGCCGGGCACCGTCCGGATCCACGACATCCAGGGCACCACCCGGCTGTCGAGCCGGACCGGCAAGACGGTCGCGGGCGTGCCCGGCATCGTCACCGGCGTGCGCGGCTACGGCTCCAAGGGCTTCTGGATCCAGGACCCGAACCCGGACGCCGACCCGGCCACCAGCGAGGGCGTCTTCGTCTACACCGGCAGCGCCAACCCGACCGTCAAGGTCGGCGACTCGGTGCTGGTCACCGGCAAGGTGACGGAGTACTACCCGAACTTCAACGGCGGCTCGCAGTCGCTCACCCAGCTCAGCGGCCCGGCCGTCACCGTGCTCTCCTCGGGCAACCCGCTGCCGGCCGCGGTCGAGGTCGACACCCGCAACATCCCCGGCACCTACACCCCGCAGGCCCCGGCCGGCGGCACCGTCGAGTCCCTGCCGCTCCAGCCGGAGAAGTACACCCTGGACTTCTACGAGTCGCTGGAGGGCATGCGCGTCCAGGTCAAGGACGTCCGGGTGATCCAGGCGACCGACAAGTACAACGAGCTCTGGGTCGCGGCCGACAAGCAGGACCAGAAGAGCCGGCGCGGCGGCGTGCTGTACGAGTCGTACGAGGAGCCGAACGTCGGCCGCCTGATGGTGCAGCAGCAGGCGCCGGCCGCCCAGCAGCCGTTCCCGGTCGCCAACGTCGGCGACGTGCTGACCGGCACCACCGACGGCCCGCTGGACTACAACGGCTTCGGCGGTTACACCCTGGTCGCCGGTGCCCTCGGCGCGCTCCAGGACAACCACCTGGCCCGCGAGGTGACCGCGCAGCCGGCCGACCGCGAGCTGACCATCGCCACCTACAACGTGGAGAACCTGGCGCCCGGCAACCCGGACGCCAAGTTCGCCGAGCTGGCCCAGGCCGTGGTCACCAACCTGCGCTCGCCCGACGTCCTCGCCCTGGAGGAGATCCAGGACAACAACGGCGCCAAGAGCGACGGCACGGTGGACGCGAGCCAGACCGTCGCCAAGTTCGTCGCCGCCATCAAGGCGGCCGGCGGTCCGGCGTACGACTGGCGCTCGATCGACCCGGAGGACGGCAAGGACGGCGGCGAGCCCGGCGGCAACATCCGCCAGGTCTTCCTCTTCAACCCGCAGCGGGTCTCCTACACCGACATCGCCGGCGGCAGCGCCACCGCCGCGGTGGACGTGGCCGGCACCGGCGCGGCCACCGCGCTGACCGCCTCGCCCGGCCGGATCGCCCCGGCCGACGAGGCCTGGGTGAACAGCCGCAAGCCGCTGGTGGGCCAGTTCTCCTTCCGCGGCAAGAAGGTCTTCGTCATCGCCAACCACTTCAACAGCAAGGGCGGCGACCAGGGCATCGACAGCCGCTTCCAGGCCCCGGCCCGCAGCTCCGAGGTGCAGCGCCTCAAGCAGGCCACGGTCGAGCAGGCCTTCGTCGCCAAGCTGCTGGCCGCCGACAAGGAGGCCAAGGTGGTCTCGCTCGGTGACTTCAACGACTACCAGTTCTCGCCCGCGCTGGCCGCGCTGACCAAGGACGGCGTGCTGCGCGACCTGGTGAACGAGCTGCCGGAGAAGGAGCAGTACTCCTACGTCTACCAGGGCAACTCGCAGGTGCTGGACCACGTCCTGGTCAGCCCCGAGGTCGGGTACGCCAAGTACGACGTGGTGCACATCAACAGCGAGTTCGCCGTCCAGGCGAGCGACCACGACCCGCAGGTGGTCCGCATCAAGCCGTAGGGCCCGCGGCACGACCGAGGGGGCGGTGACCGGAGTCCGGTCACCGCCCCCTCGGGGTTCCCGCCCGCGCCCGCGGCTACTTCAGGGCGGCGAGCACGGCGTCCGCCATCACCTTCTCGCCGGTGGCGTTGGGGTGGAACGGGACGGCCGGGGAGCCCGGCAGCGCGCCCTCGATCCAGCGGTCGTCCGAGCAGACGTCGTGGCCGGCGGTCGGGGTGGCGGTGTCCACGTAGGTGGCGCCGCCCGCGGCCGCGGTGGACCTGAGCATGGCGTTCAACCGGCCGAGCACGCCGTACATGTACTCGACGTCCCCCGCCGTGACGGGCTGGCGCAGGAAGCACGCGGAGCCGTCGGCCGGCAGCACGGACGGGTAGCCCACCAGCAGGACCCTGGCGCCGGGGGCCTTGGCGTGGATGCGCTTCAGGGTGTCGGCGATCTGCGGCCGGGCGGCGGCGATCCGGTCGGCCAGGTCGTCGTTGCCGTACTGCCAGGACCAGCTGGACCAGTCCCAGTAGCCGTGGTGGAAGACGTCCTTGCAGGGCGTGCCCAGCGGGTTGACCGCCGCGCCGGCGATGCAGACCCCGACCAGTTCGCCGAGGCCGAGGTCGGTGGCGCCGAGGTCGTTGCCGCCGATGCCGAGGGTCACCAGGTCGGTGTCGGCGGTGACGGCGTCCAACTGCGGGTCGTTGACCCGGATGAACGCGTCGTACTGGGGCTGCGTCATCGCCTTCACCTTGGCGGCGGCGCAGGTGACGTCGGTGTAGGCGGTGGCCTTGAGGGCGGCCGCCACCAGGTGGCCGTAGTTGCGGTCGGAGCGCAGGCACAGGCCGGCCGACTGGCCGGGCACCCCGGCGCCGGCGGCGTAGGAGTCGCCGAGGGCGACGTAGTGGCGGGGGGCGGGCGTGGCGGCCTGCGCGCTGGTGGAGGTCAGGGCGAGGGCCGCGCCCAGTGCGGCGGCGGCGAGCAGGGCGGGCTTCCGGGAAGTCCGGGTCGTACGGCGTTTCCGGGCAGGGCTGAGCACGGGTTCCTCCTGGGGGAGAGAGAACGAGTGGGGGGTCGCGCCAGCCGGGCCACAGCTTTACTACTGACAGGTAAGTTACCGCCAGGTTTCGAATGCGTCCATGCCCGGCGCGGAAATTCCCGAAAACCCGTCAGAAGCATTTCGGAATAACGCTCCACCGTGTATCGGAGGTATTTCCGAAACGCCCCGGAGCGGAATTGCCGCCGCAGCTTGTTACCCACCGGTTGACGCGCCCCGCCGCAGGCCGCAGTATCGGGCGCACGCCGCACCGCCCGAACGCCGCACCGCAGGACCACCGGCCGCACCGCCGGACCACTGATGGAGGAGAGCGCATGGCCCTGGACGCCGATGTCATCGTCATCGGAGCCGGTCTCGCGGGCCTCGCCGCGACCGCCGAACTCGCCGACGCCGGACGGCGGGTGATCCTGCTCGACCAGGAGCCCGCGGCCTCCTTCGGCGGGCAGGCGCACTGGTCCTTCGGCGGTCTCTTCCTGGTCGACTCGCCCGAGCAGCGCCGGATGCGGATCCGCGACTCGCACGCGCTCGCCCTCCAGGACTGGCAGGGCACCGCCGGCTTCGACCGCGCCGAGGACGCCTGGCCGCGCCGCTGGGCCGAGGCCTACGTCGACTTCGCGGCGGGGGAGAAGCGGGCCTGGCTGCGCGCCCAGGGCGTGCGGTTCTTCCCGGTCGTCGGCTGGGCCGAGCGCGGCGGGCTGCTGGCCGACGGACCCGGCAACTCCGTCCCCCGCTTCCACATCACCTGGGGCACCGGTCCCGGCCTGCTCGAACCCTTCGTCCGCCGGGTCCGGGCCGCCGCCGAACGCGGCCTGGTCGACCTGCGGTTCCGCCACCGCGTCACCGGCCTCTCCGCGCACGCCGGGGTCACCGACACCGTCGCCGGCGAGGTGCTGGTGCCCAGCAACGCGGCGCGCGGCGAAGCCAGTTCGCGCGAGGTCGCCGGCCAGTTCGAACTCCGCGCGCAGGCCGTGATCGTCACCTCCGGCGGCATCGGCGGCAACCACGACCTGGTCCGCAAGGCCTGGCCCGCCCGGCTCGGCACCCCGCCCGAGCGGATGCTCTCCGGCGTCCCCGCCCACGTCGACGGCCTGATGCTCGGCATCACCGGCGAGGCGGGCGGCAACCTGATCAACGGCGACCGGATGTGGCACTACACCGAGGGCATCGAGAACTGGGACCCGATCTGGGCCCGGCACGGCATCCGCATCCTGCCCGGCCCGTCCTCGCTCTGGCTGGACGCCCGCGGCCGCCGGCTGCCCGTCCCGCTCTTCCCCGGCTTCGACACCCTCGGCACCCTCGAACACCTCCGGACCACCGGGCACGACCACACCTGGTTCGTGCTCAGCCAGAAGATCATCGAGAAGGAGTTCACCCTCTCCGGCTCCGAGCAGAACCCCGACCTCACCGGCCGCTCGGTGCGCGGCGTGCTCGGCCGCGCGCTGCCCGGCGCCCCAGGCCCGGTCCGCGCCCATCTGCGGCACGGACCCGACTTCGTGGTCGCCGGCAACCTGGCGGACCTCGCCCGCGGCATGAACGCCCGCACGCGCGAGGCGCTGATCGACCCGGACGAGCTGCGCCGCACCGTCGAGGCCCGGGACCGGCAGCTCGCCAACCCGTTCGCCAAGGACCTCCAGGTCACCGCCATCCACGGCGCCCGCCGCTACCTGGGCGACAAGCTGATCCGCACGGCCGCTCCGCACCGCATCCTCGACCCGGCGGCCGCCCCGCTGATCGCCGTCCGGCTGAGCATCCTGACCCGCAAGTCGCTCGGCGGGCTGGAGACCGACCTCTCCGCCCGGGTGCTGCGGCCCGGCGGCGAGGTGCTGGAGGGCGTGTACGCGGCCGGCGAGGCCGCCGGCTTCGGCGGCGGCGGGGTGCACGGCTACCGCTCGCTGGAGGGGACCTTCCTCGGGGGCTGCCTCTTCTCCGGCCGCACGGCGGGCCGGGCGGCGGCGGCCGCGACGGCGTAACGGGCGGAAGCGGGTCCGTCGCACCTCAACGTGCCAGGACCGCCGTCGAGTCGGCCCGGGAGCGTGCTGCGGCCGGCGTGGATCCGGGCTGCACCGGTCGGTCCCGGGTGCCCGCACCCACGCGCCCGTCACCGGCCGTTCGACGGCCGTTCGGCGGCCACCACCCGGCCCCGGGCGGGGCCGTGCCGACCCTGCCCGGTAGCGTCTGATGCTCGCCGCGGCCCGAACGGCCGGGTCCGACCGGTACCGGTGGCGCGGCGGGCGGGGGAGAGTGGTGGCAGCACAGGCCGTGTTGGTGACGACCCGTTGGGGCGGGGCACTGCGAAGGGGCGGGGCATGAATGGTCGGGGGACCGTACTCGGAGGTCGGTACGCGCTGACCGAGTGGATCGGTGGCGGCGGCATGGGCGCCGTCTGGCGCGCCGACGACCGGGTGCTGGAGCGGCAGGTCGCCGTCAAGGTCCTGCACGCGGGACTGCTGGAGGAGGGGACGTTCGCGTCGCGGTTCCGGCGCGAGGCCCAACTGCTCGCGGCGATCAGCCACCCGGGCATCGTGGAGGTCCACGACTACGGGGAGCAGGGCGGCGACGCCGGCCACGGAGCCGAGGGCGAGCGGATCGCCTACATCGTGATGGAGCTCGTCGAGGGGCGGCCGCTGGACAAGGCCCTCGCCGAGGACGGCCCGATGCCGCCCGAGCGGGCGCTGAGCCTGCTCGCCAGGGCGCTCGACGCGCTGCACGCCGCCCACCAGCAGGAGATCGTGCACCGGGACGTCAAGCCGTCCAACCTGATGCTGGGGGACGACGGCCGGGTGACGGTGACGGACTTCGGCATCGCGCGGGCGCTGGTGAGCACCACGCTCACGGCGACCAACGTGGTGGTCGGCACCGCCCTGTACATGGCCCCGGAGCAGGCCGGCGGCGGCGGAGTCACCCCGGCCTCGGACCTCTACTCGCTCGGTGTGGTCTGCTACGAACTGCTGACCGGCACGCCGCCGTTCACCGGCGAGAGCGTGGTCGAGGTGGCGCTCAAGCACGTCCAGCAGCCGGCGCCGGAGCTGCCCGGTGAGTTCGCGCCGGCCGTGCGGGAGTTCGTCGCCCGGGCGCTGGCCAAGCAGCCGGGGGACCGGTTCGCCGACGCGGCCGCGATGGCGGCCGCGGCACGGGAGGCGGTCGGCGACAGGTCGGCGCCGGTCGCCGCGGTGGTGCGCCCGGTCCCGCCCGCCGTGCCCGGGACTCCGGTGGCCGGCGCCCCGGCGGCCGAGGTCGCCCGGGTGGCACGCCGGACCGGCGCCGAGCCCGGTGCGGGCCGCCGGTGGCGCCGCCTCCTGGTGCCCGTCATCATTCCGGTGGTCATCACCGGTGGCGCGGCCACGGTCGTGCTGGTGGAGCGGGGCCCGTTCCACACGCAGACGCAGACGCAACAGCCCGGTGCGCAGCCGGCGGTGTCGGTGTCCGCCGGCCCGCTCACCGACAGCCCGGCGGCGACCGCCTCGCCGACCGGAGAGCTCCCGGCCACGCCGGCGCCGGGCGCGGAGCCCACGCCGGGCGCTCCACCGGCCGCGGAGCCCGAGGCCGGCGGAGCGCCCGTGCCGCCCGCCGGCGGCGCGCCGGAGGTCCCGGCACCGGGCGCGGCACCGAAGCCGGGCGGCGGCACGGGGTCGGCCGGTACGGGGTCGGGCGGTACCGGGTCGGGCGGTACCGGGTCGGCTGGCGGGTCCTCCGGTGGGTCGGGCGGCACCTCGCCGAAGACGGGCGGCAGCGGTGGGGGCGGTGGGGCGGCTCCCGCGCCGAACCAGCCCGCGCCGCAGGCCCCCGCACCCAACCAGCCCGCTCCGTCGGCGCCCGCGCCGAACCAGCCGGCGCCCAGCCCCGAGGCTCCCAAGCCGCCGGAGTCCAAGCCGTCGGCGCCGACCGTGCCCGCGGGGTGCGGCGGCAGCCGGTGGGGCGACATCGTCAACGTGGCCGACGGCCAGAAGCTCGGCCTGGCCGCCGCCGGCCCGTCGCCGGGCGGCGCCGTCGTGGTGGGCGGGACGACCGCCTACGGCTGGGTGCGCTCGGACCCGAACCCGGGCGGCTGGTACGAGATCCACGCGTGCGGCCTGAGCGGGCCGGCCCTCGTCCAGGACACCGACTTCTCCAACACGTCGAGTCAGAAGGTGCTGCTCTCACCGGGGTTCAGCTTCATGGCCAACTGGTCGGTGGTCGGCGCGGGCGCCCAGGGCGTCTACTACCTCAAGGACTACATGGGGTCGACCTGTCTGACCGACAACGGCGCGGGCAGGCAGGCCACCATGACGGCCTGCACGCCGGGCAACGCCTACCAGCAGTGGCGGATGCCCTGAGCCGCGGGGCTCCGGAGTGAGCCCTACCGGTCGTCGGTGACGCCGAGGCGCAGGTGGTCGACGTGGTAGACGGCGTGGTCGAGGAGTGCGGCGACGTGGTCGTCGTGGAGGGAGTAGACCACCGAGCGGCCGCGGCGCTCGCCGACGACCAGGCCGAGGTTGCGCAGCAGGCGGAGCTGGTGGGAGCAGGCGGACTGCTCCATGCCGACGGCGTCGGCGAGTTCGGTGGCGGCCCGCGGGCCCTCCCGCAGCTGGGCGAGTATCAGCAGGCGGGAGGGGGTGGCCAGGGCCTGGAGGGTGTTCGCCACCTTGGCCGCGTTCGACGCGTCCAGGCGCATCTGCGGCACGGCGTTCTCGGCGGCTGCGTGTCCCATGGGGGCATCCTACGGGGCGGGGCTCAGGCGGGGCCCGGCACGCAGGAACGAATGAAAGTGTGTTCATATGTTCCTGTATCGTGGCGGACATGTCCGCCACCGTGCTCACCCGACCGCCGGTCCCCACCGCCCCCGCGACGGCGCCCCCGCGCCGCACCCGGGTGCTCGCGCTGCCCGAGGCCCGCTGGGCGGCCGCCGCCACCGCGGCCTTCCTGGCCGCCCTCGCCGTGCGGTTGCTCGACGGCCCCGGGTGGGCGTCCGGGGCGCTGTACGCGGCCGCGTACCTGGCCGGCGGCTGGGAACCCGCCCTGGCCGGGCTGCGGGCGCTGCGCGAGCGGACCCTGGACGTCGACCTGCTGATGGTGGTCGCCGCCCTCGGCGCCGCGGCCATCGGCCAGCCGCTGGACGGCGCCCTGCTGATCGTGATCTTCGCGACCAGCGGCGCCCTGGAGGCGCTGGCCACCGCCCGCACCGCCGACTCCGTCCGGGGCCTGCTCGACCTCGCCCCCGCCACGGCCTGCCGGCTCACCGCCGACGGCCGGGAGGAGACCGTCCCCACCGCCGCACTCGCCGTCGGCGACACCGTGCTGGTCCGCCCCGGCGAGCGGATCGGCGCCGACGGCCGGGTCCTCGACGGCAGCAGCGAGGTCGACCAGGCCACCATCACCGGCGAACCGCTGCCCGCCGCCCGGTCCGCCGGCGACGAGGTGTACGCGGGCACCCTCAACGGCGGCGGCGCCCTGCGGATCCGGGTCGAACGGGACGCCGCCGACTCCGTGATCGCCCGGATCGTCGCCATGGTGCAGGAGGCCTCCGAGACCAAGGCGCCCACCCAGCTCTTCGTCGAGAAGGTCGAACAGCGCTACGCCGCCGCTCTGGTGGCCGCCACCCTGCTGCTCTTCGCCGTCCCGCTCGCCCTCGGCGCGGAGCTGACCGCCACCCTGCTGCGCGCCATGACGTTCATGATCGTCGCCTCGCCGTGCGCCGTGGTACTGGCCACCATGCCGCCGCTGCTCTCCGCCATCGCCAACGCCGGCCGGCACGGCGTGCTGGTCAAGTCCGCCGTGGTGATGGAGCGGCTCGGCCAGGTGGACACCGTCGCCCTGGACAAGACCGGCACCCTCACCGAGGGCACGCCGAAGGTCGTCGAGCTGCGCCCGCTGGGCGTCACCGAGGCCGAGCTGCTCTCCCTCGCGGCCGCCGCCGAGCACCCCAGCGAGCACCCGCTGGCCCGGGCGGTGGTCGCCGCCGCCCGCGAGCGCGGCCTGGTGCCGCCCGCGGCCACCGACTTCACCGCCACCCCGGGGATCGGCGTGCGGGCCGTGGTCGGCGGCGCGGTGGTCGCGGTGGGCGCCCCCGGTCCGTACCGCGGGCACCCCGCGGTCGCCGAGCTGGAGGCGGCCGGCCGCACCGCCGTCCTGGTGCTGCGCGACGGGGAGCCGGTCGGCGTGCTCGGCCTCGCCGACCGCCCGCGCGAGCAGGCCGCGGCCGCCGTCCGGGGCCTGGCCGCGCTCACCGGCCGCCCACCGGTGCTGCTCACCGGCGACAACCGGCTCGCCGCCGAGCACCTCGCCCGGGAGGTCGGTCTGACCGACGTCCGGGGCGCGCTGTTGCCCCAGGACAAGGTGGCGGCGGTCCGCGAACTGGCCGTCGGCGGGCACCGGGTGCTGATGGTCGGGGACGGCGTCAACGACGCCCCCGCGCTGGCCGCCGCGCACAGCGGCGTCGCGATGGGCCGGGCCGGGTCCGACCTCGCCCTGGAGACCGCGGACGCGGTGGTGGTGCGCGACGAACTGACCGCGGTGGCGGCCGTGGTGGCGCTCTCCCGGCGGGCCCGCCGGCTGGTCGTGCAGAACCTGGCGATCGCCGGGGCGTTCATCACCGTCCTGGTGGTCTGGGACCTGGCCGGTACGCTGCCACTGCCGCTCGGTGTCGCCGGGCACGAGGGCTCCACCGTGATCGTCGGCCTCAACGGCCTGCGGCTGCTGCGCGAACGGGCGTGGCTGCGGGCCCTCCACCAGGAAGCCCCGGGCGCCGGGGCCGGGAACCACGAGGAGCGCTGAGCCGATGAGCCGTCGAGACCGCGAGCGCGGTGGCGGGAAGGGGCCCGCGGCCCCGGTGACCGTCACCGTCTGCCGGGGCTGCTGCTGCGGCACCCAGGAGAAGCACCCGGGCGTCGACCACGCGGGCCAGTACGAGCGGTTGCGCGAGGCCGTCGGTGGAGCGGGCAAGGTCCGCGCGGTCAAGTGCCTGGACGCGTGCGCGCACTCCAACGTCGTGGTGGTCGGCCCGTCCAGCGAGGGCCGCGCGGCCGGCGGCCGCCCGGTCTGGCTGGGCTGGGTGCTGGCGGACGACATGGTCGAGGAGATAGCCGAGTGGGTGCACGCCGGCGGCCCGGGCCTGGCCGAGCCGCCGGGGCTGCTCGACCTCCAGCAGGTCACCGTCTCCCGCCGGATCCGCGACGGCCTCCCGGGCTGAGGCGCCGGGAGCCCGGTCCGGCGGCCCGCACCGGGCCCGGTGCGGGTGCCCGGCTCCGGGGCGGTCCGTCCGGCGGGCCGGGGCACTACCATTTACCGGGCGCCCCGGCTTGGGAGGAATCACGACGTGACCACGGTCTGCCGCATCTGCGCGGGCACCGGCCGCACCGCCGGTCTCAGCTGCCGCACCTGCCAGGGCACCGGCACCACCGAGGTCGGCGGCGGTGGTGGCAACTGCTTCCTCTGCGACGGCACCGGTGTCTACGTCCGCTACCGGGTCGACGCGGCCGGCGCCAAGCACGCCTACCGCGACGAGGTCTGCCGGACGTGCGACGGCACCGGCAACCGCGCCCCCTCCACCTGGGACGAGATCGCCCCGCCGCCGCGCTGAGGCCGTCGGCCGGCGGAGCCCTTCGTCTGCCGGGGCCCCGGCCGGTAGCGCAGGGCCCCGGCCGGTCCGCGTGCGCCCCGGCCGGTACGGCGGAGCCGGCGACGGGGGATCAGGACCCGGGGGATCAGGACCCGGGCCGGGCCGGATGATCCGGCGGCCTCCGGCCGCCCGGGGCGACTTTGCCGAGACATGGTCGAACATTGGCGTTCGACTGACCGGCACGCCGGGGTGCGTTCACCGCCTGTAGGTGTGCGGTCAACGCTGCGCTGGAAGAGTCCCGCCCATGGATATCCCCCACATGGGCGTGCCCGCGAAGCTCGCCGACCGCATGAGCATGGCCGAGCAGCACGAGTACCTGCGGGCCCGTTTCTCCCGCCGCCGGATGCTGACCGCCGGTGCCGTCGGCGTCGGCGCCCTGGCCGTGGGCGGTTCGCTGGGCAGCGGTGTCGCGACGGCCGCGCCGGCCTCCCCGCAGCTGCTGACCGGCGGCACGGCCGACGGCGTCGACGGCTCGCTCGTCGCCCCGATCGGCCGTCACCTCGCGTTCGGCCCCGAGCCGGACACCCAGTTCCGGGTCTCCTGGCAGGTCCCGGCCCCGGTGAAGAAGCCGTTCCTGCGCTACGGCAGGAACCCGTGGGACCTCGGCCACAAGGTCCAGGCCGAGGTGCGCGCCCTGCACACCCCCGCGCTGACCCCGACCGGCCAGCCGGTGGACCAGTACTACCTGCACGTCGCACTGGAGGACCTCCAGCCCGACACCACGTACTACTACGGCGTCGGCCACCAGGGCTTCGACCCGGCCTCGCAGCAGGCGATCTCCACCCTGAGCACCTTCCGCACCGCGCCCTCGCGCGACCACCGCTGGGGCAAGGTGTACGAGCCGTTCACCTTCACCGCCTTCGGTGACCAGGGCGTCAGCGCGCACGCGGCCGGCAACGACCACGTGATCCTGGCCCAGAACCCGGCCTTCCACCTGCACGCCGGCGACATCTGCTACGCCGACCCGGCCGGCTCCGGCCAGGACGCCGACAAGTCGGTGTACAACGCCCGCACCTGGGACGACTTCCTGGTCCAGACCGAGACGGTCGCCTCGAAGGTCCCGTGGATGGTCTCCTACGGCAACCACGACATGGAGGCCTGGTACTCGCACCACGGGTACGGCGGCGAGAACAACCGCTTCTTCCTGCCGGACAACGGCCCGGACCCGCGGACCGTCCCCGGCGTCTACAGCTTCCGCTACAAGAACGTCGGCGTCATCTCGCTGGACGCCAACGACGTCTCCTACGAGATCCCGGCCAACCTGGGCATCTCGGCGGGCAAGCAGACCGCGTGGCTGCAGCGCACCCTGAAGGACCTCCGCAACGACGAGACCGTCGACTTCGTCGTGGTCTTCTTCCACCACTGCGCCTTCTCCACCACCCACCAGCACGCCTCCGAGGGCGGGGTGCGCGAGGCGTGGGTGCCGCTGTTCGAGAAGTATCGGGTGGACCTGGTGATCAACGGTCACAACCACGTCTACGAGCGCACCGACGCGATCCTCGGCAACAAGGTCTCCAAGGCGGTGCCGAGCGGCGCCACCGTCGAGCCGGCCACCGACGGCGTGGTGTACGTGACGGCGGGCGCGGCCGGCCGCAGCCTGTACAGCTTCGACGCCCCGGACACCTACGAGGGCCACGAGAACCGGCTGGACTCGGTGGACACCTACCACTTCGCCAAGGGCGGGGTGAAGGTGACCGAGAAGGTCGAGTGGTCGCGGGTCCGCTACACCGGCTACTCGTTCATCAAGGTCGACGTCACCCCGGCGCACCTGGGGCAGAAGTCGTCGATGAAGGTCACCGCGCTCGCCGAGAACGGCACGCAGGTCGACCACTACACGATCCTGCGCAAGGTCGGCGAGGGCTGGGACGGCACCACCGACGACGACGGCGAGGGCGGCGGCTGGGGCTGGTAGTCCGTCCCGCGCCCCCGGGCGCGCGGGACGGACTACCAGCCCCACGGGGCCCGGTGGCCCGGTCGGGAACTCCCGGCCGGGCCACCGGCGTGTCCGGCCCGGCCCGGGGACTGCCGCGTGCGCCGCCCGGGCTCCCCGCCGCCCGCCGGCGGGCCGGTCTAGCCGAGTGCGGCCAGTTGCGCCGCGAGGGTGTCGCTGTGCTGGAAGGTCAGCCCGGCGAGCGCGACGTGCTTCCAGCGGACCGTGCCGTCGCCGTCCAGGACGAACACCGAGCGGCGCAGCCCGAGCCCGGGCACCGCGATGCCGTAGGCGCGGACGACGGTCCGGTCCGGGTCGGCGAGCAGCGGGAAGCCCAGGCGGTGCTTGCGGGCGAACTGCTCGTGGCTGTCCAGCCCCTGCGGGCTGATGCCCCACACGGTGGCGCCCAGGCCGCGGAAGCGGTCCAGGTCGGAGCTGTACGAGCAGAGCTGCTTGGTGCAGACCGCGGTGTCGTCGCCGGGGTAGAAGACCAGGAGCAGCGGGGCGCCCTTGGCTTCGGCGAGGCGGTACTCGCGGCGTTCGGCGGTGCCGGCCTGCTCGTCGAACAGCAGGCCGGGCAGGGTGAACTCGGGGGCGAGGGAGCCGATTTCGGGGGGTTTGGCCATCGCTGTGCGGTCCTCACGGGTGGGCGGTGGGGTCGCCGCCCACCCTATGCCCGGGTGGCGGCCGGGCTCGTGATGTTGAAGAGTTGACGCTGGTCTGCGAAGGCTTCGCGACTGTCGTGCGGGAATATCCGACGGATCTTCACTTCATAACGAATCGAGCAGCAAGGTATCGAGTTTCCCTTCAGTTATTGACGGAATCGCCGAGCACGGCTTGACTCCGACCTCTGCCGCAAAGCCGCGGCGCAGTCAGGAGGCAGCACCCACCATGAACAGAACGACCCGTCGCGCGGGCGCGGGCACGGCCACGCTCGCGCTGGCCCTCGCCCTCGCAGCCTGCGGCCAGAGCGACGGAGCGGCACCGCACTCGGACGGCGTCGCCGGCAAGACCATCGGGCTGCTGCTGCCCGAGAAGACCTCCTCGACCCGGTACGAGGCCTTCGACAAGCCGCTGATCGAGGCCACGGTGGAGTCCCTCTGCACCGGCTGCGTCGTCGACTACGCCAACGCCGACGGCGACGAGACCGTCCAGAAGCGGCAGTTCGACGACCTGCTGGCCAAGGGCGTCAAGGTCGTCCTGCTCGACCCGGTGAACGCCAAGGCCACCGCCCCCTGGGTGGAGGCCGCCGCCGCCAAGGGCGTGAAGGTCGTCGCCTACGACCGGCTGGCGGAGGGCAAGGTCGCCGCCTACGTGTCCTTCGACAACCAGCGCACCGGCGAGATCCAGGGCCAGGCCCTGCTCGACGCGCTCGGCCCGAAGGCCGCCGCCGCCACGGTCGTGATGATCAACGGCGCCGAGTCCGACCCCAACGCGGCGATGTTCAAGGCCGGCGCGCACCGGTCGCTCGACGGCCGGGTCAAGAAGATCGGCTACGAGCAGTCCGGCGAGTGGAAGCCGGAGGTGGCCCTGGCGAAGACCAACGAGGCCATCCAGGCCCTCGGCAAGGACGGTTTCCAGGCCGTGTACGCGGCCAACGACGGCATGGCCGCGTCCGTCATCGAGGCGCTCAAGGCGGCCGGGATCAAGAACGTCCCGGTCGGCGGCCAGGACGCCTCCATCGACGCGGTGCGCCGGGTGCTGACCGGCGAGCAGTCCTTCACCGTCTACAAGCCGTACAAGCCCGAGGCGGACGCCGCCGGGAGCATCGCCGTCCAGCTCCTGAAGGGGATGGACATCAACGCGGCGGCCAACGCGGGGGTCGACAGCGGCGGACAGCGGATCCCCTCGCTGCTGCTCACCCCGATCGTGGTGACCAAGGCGAAGGTGCAGGCCACGGTGGTCGGCGGCGGCCTGTACAAGGCGGCCGACATCTGCACCGCGCCGTTCGCGGACGCCTGCGCGGCGGCCGGCGTCAAGTAGGCGGGGGTGCCGGCGTCCGCCGGCGTCCGCCCGCCCCGGTGCTGTGCGGCAGCGCCGCCGCTCAGCGCCGGGGGCCGTACATGATCACGGCGACCCCGGCCAGGCAGACCAGCGCCCCGGCCACGTCGTAGCGGGTGGGCCGGAAGCCGTCCACCGCCATGCCCCAGAGCAGCGAGCCGGCCACGAAGACGCCGCCGTACGCGGCCAGCACCCGGCCGAAGTCGCTGTCCGGCTGGAGCGCGGCGACGAAGCCGTACCCGCCGAGCACCACCACCCCGAGGCCGGCCAGCCACCACGGCCGCTCCTCCCGCACGCTCTGCCAGATCAGCCAGCAGCCGCCGATCTCGGCGAGGGCGGCGAGGGCGAACAGGGCGGCGGAGCGCAGGACCGTCATGGTCGCCAAGCCTACGAGCCGCGGCGGGCGGGGCCGTGCCCGCGTCGCCGGGGGCGCGGGGGCTCCCGGGCCGCCGGCGACCGGGGCGTCAGGCCTGCCGGCGACCGGGGCGTCAGGCCTGCCGGCGACCGGGGCGTCAGGTCTGCCGGTAGGTGGCGAGGAAGCGGCCGATCCGGTTGATCGCGGTCTCCAGGTCGTCGGCCCGGGGGAGGGTGACGAAGCGGAAGTGGTCCGGGCGCGGCCAGTTGAAGCCGGTGCCCTGGACGACGTGGATCTTCTCGCGGAGCAGCAGGTCCAGGACGAACCGCTCGTCGTCGACGATCCGGTGCACCGCCGGGTCCAGCCGGGCGAACGCGTACAGCGCGCCCTTGGGCTTCACACAGCTGACGCCGGGGATCTCGTTCAGCGCCTTGTACGCGACGTCGCGCTGCTCGGTGAGCCGGCCGGCGGGCAGGACGAGGTCGTTGATGGACTGGTGGCCGCCGAGCGCGGCCTGGACGGCGTACTGGGCCGGGACGTTGGGGCAGAGCCGCATGCCGGAGAGCATGGTGAGGCCCTCCAGGTAGTCGGTGGCGTGCTGCTTGGGCCCGGAGACGACCAGCCAGCCGCTGCGGAAGCCGGCCACCCGGTAGGACTTGGAGAGGCCGTTGAAGGTGAGCGTCAGCACGTCCTCGGCGAGTGCGGCCAGGCAGTGGTGCTCGGTGCCGTCGTAGAGGATCTTGTCGTAGATCTCGTCGGCCAGCACCATCAGCTGGTGCCGGCGGGCGAGGTCGAGGATGCCCTCCAGCAGTTCCTTCGGATAGACCGCGCCGGTCGGGTTGTTGGGGTTGATGACGACGATGGCCTTGGTGCGGTGGGTGATCTTGGCCGCGATGTCGTCGAGGTCCGGGTACCAGTCCGCCTGCTCGTCGCAGGCGTAGTGGACGGCCTTGCCGCCGGCCAGCCGGACCACGGCCGTCCAGAGCGGGTAGTCGGGCATCGGGACGAGCACCTCGTCGCCGTCGTCGACCAGGGCCGTGACGGCCATCTGGATCAGCTCGGAGACGCCGTTGCCGAGGTAGACGTCGTTGACGGTCACTCCGGCGACGCCGCGCTGCTGGTAGTACTGCACCACCGCGCGACGGGCCGGCAGGATGCCGCGCGAGTCGCTGTAGCCGTGGGCGTTGGGCAGGTTGCGGATGATGTCCTGGAGGATCTCCTCCGGCGCCTCGAAGCCGAACGGCGCCGGGTTGCCGGTGTTCAGACGCAGCACACTGTGCCCGGCCGCCTCCAGCGCATTGGCCTGGTCGACCACCGGGCCCCGGATCTCGTAGCACACACCCGTCAGCTTGCTGGACTGCCGAAACTCCATCTGAGGCCTCCCGACCGGTCAACCCGCACGTTCTGCTCGCTTTGTTCTACCAAGTAAGCACTTGGAAAGTCCAACCTTTTGGCTATGCTGATCCACATGTCACGCCGAAGCTACGACCAGTACTGCGCCGTCGCCCGCGCCCTGGACGCGGTGGGGGAGCGCTGGAGTCTCCTGATCGTCCGTGAACTCCTCGCCGGCCCGCGCCGCTACACCGACCTGCACGCCGACCTGCCCGGCGTCTCCACCGACATCCTCGCCGCCCGGCTCAAGCAGCTGGAGGGCGAGGGCCTGGTGCTGCGCCGGCGGCTGGAACGGCCGGCCAACGCCACCGTGTACGAGCTCACCGAGCGGGGCGCGACGCTGCGCCGGGTGGTCGACGCCCTGGGTGCCTGGGGCCTCGACCTGCTCGGCGAGCAGCGGCCGACGGACGCGGTGCGGGAGCACTGGGTCACGGGTGCGGACGGCGCGGGTGGCGCGGAGGCGGCCGGCGGGGTGGCCGGACCGGACGGCGGGCGCGAACTGTCGGCGGACGGCGCGGTGGTGGCGGGCTAGGGTGCCGCGGGAGGCGATCCGCGGGTGCCGTCCCGGCGCACCTCGCGTGGACGGCGCCTTCGCCCCTCAAGCCCGTCGACGCCCGCGCTGACGGCTTCCGCCGGCCGCTGACGGAGGAGGGCGGGTACGCGACCGGATACCGGATCCCCGACGACGCGTGGCTGCCGGCCGACCTCCCGGTCCGGCGGAGCCCGGTCACGGACCGGGCTCGCGCAGCTCTCCGCGAGAGCTGCGCGAACCCCTCCGTACCGGCGGCGGATCCGTGACGGCTCCGGCGACCAGCTCCCCCGTTGCTGGTCGTCGCTCCGCGCCGGCGGTCGGGTGACCCGGACGAGTGCGGCCGCTGTGGTGCACGGGCTGCGGCCGGTCCTGCGCTCCGGGTGCCCTCCTCGGCGGGCGGTGCCTGCCGGGCGTCCCCTCCCGGCCCGACCCACTCTGGCGCCGGCCGATAAACGGCCGGTCGGCGTTCGGTTGCCGCCACCGTTGATTCGGGCCGGTCCGGTCCGTTGCCCCGGTCCGGCTGTCGGGCTTGCGCGGTGCCGGGGGTGTCCCCGGCAGCCGGTGGAGGTGCGCGTACGATCGTCGGGCCATGGAGAACACAATGGAGAAGAGCGCGCCCGGCGCGCCCACCGAGCCCACCGGGTACACCAGTTACGTCGCCGTCGGGGACTCCTTCACCGAGGGCATGTGCGACGACCTGCTCCCCGACGGCCACTACCGGGGCTGGGCCGACCGGGTCGCCGACCGGCTCGCCGCCGAGCAGCCGGCCGGCGCCTTCCGGTACGCCAACCTCGCCGTCCGGGGCAAGCTGATCGGCCAGATCCACGACGAGCAACTGGCCACCGCCGCCGCGATGCGCGCCGACCTCGTCACCCTGGCCGGCGGCCTCAACGACGTGCTGCGGCCGCGCTGCGACATCGCCCAGGTCGAGGACCTGCTCGGCCGCTCCGCCACCGCGCTGCGCGCCACCGGCGCCACCGTGGTGCTGTTCACCAGTACCGACCCCACCCGCCGGATGGCGGGCAGCACCCGGCTGCTCCCGGCGATCCTGCGGATGAAGGCCTTCGTGCACGAGCTCGGCCAGGACCGGGGGATCGCGGTGGTCGACCTCTTCTCCGCCCCGTGCTTCGACGACCGCCGCCTCTGGGCCGAGGACCGCCTGCACCTCGGCCCCGAGGGCCACCGCCGGGTCGCCGAGGCCGTCCTGGAGGCGCTCGGCCGCCCCGCCGCCTTCGACTGGCGCGCCCCGCTGCCGGCCGCCGCCCTGCCAGGCCGGGCGGAGAAGCTGGCCGCCGACGCCCGCTGGGCCCGGACACACCTCGGCCCCTGGATCGGCCGCCGCCTCACCGGCCGCTCCTCGGGCGACGGCCGCCCGCCGAAGCGCGCGGAGCTGCTGCCGTACGAGGGCTGAGCGTTTCCCGGGTGCCCGGGCACCCGGGGCGGCCGTCGCCGCACCGGCCGTGGCCCGGCCGCCGCCCGGGTGGCGGCCGGGCGCCGGAGCGTGCGGAGCGGTCGCGCTACGAGGGCTGAGCGGTTCCCGGCTCGCCGGGCACCGACCGGGCCGGGAACCGCTCGGCCTCCCGACGGAGCGGTGGGGGCGGCCCGACCGATTCCGCGAGGATCCGCCGGAGCCGGTGCCCGAGTGCGGGCTGACGGCTCCAGACGCCCGGACTCCTGGTGAGCACGGCGTGGAGCAGGTCGCCCTCGTAGAGGTCGCCCGCCACCATCGGGTCGTCCCGCAGGACGTCCAGCGCCCGTGGCAGGAGGTGCGGCAGGCCCACGTCCTGCCGGATCAGCAGACGCAGGTCCTCGACGGTCAGCTCGCCGACCGGCTTGCGCCGCGGGGCGTGCGCGGTCGCCACCAGCCGGGTCGCGCCGACCGGGAGGTCCGGCCCACGGCCGCTCTCGCGGTCGGGTTCGCGGTCGGGTCGCGGTCGGGTTCGAGGTCCGCCGGGGAGGGGTCCCGGTTCACCGGACGACCGCAGGCGGGGCCGCCGCGGCCTCCTGGGGTCGGCCCGGTCGGCCCCGGAACCCGGTCAGCCCCGGAAGAGGTTGTGGCCGACGTCCGACGGCACCTCGTCCTGGTACCCCGTGCTGCCCGGGCCGGGCACGTGCTCGCCGGGGACCGGCTCGGAGCTCTCCCGGTGCAGCAGCACCACGCCGTCCTCGGACCAGACCTGCCGGTAGCCGTGTGCCAGCAGCAGCTCGATCCGGGCCGCCTGCTCGCGGTCGGTCTTGAACGGGAACGCGCGCTTGTCGGCGCGGATCAGCACGTACTCGCGCCCGCGCGGGGTGCCGTCCACCAGCACCACGTCGGTGCGGGCGGTCAGCCGGGGGGCGGCCTGGTTGTCGGCCTCGACCGTGACGCCGTCCGGGATCCGCTCGGCGCCCCGGATCAGCGCCGCCTCGCTCGGCTTCGCCTGCCAGTAGGTGGGGACGAACAGGCCGGCCGCCCCGAGCGGCAACGCGGCCGCGATCGTCACGGCGGCCGCCGCCACCCCGAGGCGGCGGGTGCGCACGCGGTCGTGCCGGCGGCCCAGCACCTCCAGTGCCGCGACCAGCAGGACCGGCCAGAGGAACGCGTCGTAGTGCCGGGCGATCGACCAGTGGTTGGGGTTGCTGGAGAGCACCCGCTCCGCCAGCAGCGGCAGGGCGCAGAGCACCGTGGCGGAGCGCAGCGGCAGAAGGAACAGGGTGCCGAAGATCCAGAGCAGCAGCAGCGGCTTCAGCGGGGCGTCGAAGGCGGCCGACACCAGCAGCGTCGGGTCCGCGAGCACGCTGGAGGCGGCGTTGCCGGCGTCCGTCCCCAGCGAGCCGTAGTTCCAGTAGTAGCCGGGCACCCCGCCCATCGCCGGTACCAGCCAGGCGATCGCCACCACCGAGGCGAGCGGTCCGCCGAGCAGGAAGCCGGTGCCCCAGCGGAGGGTCCGCCGGCGCCGGTCGCGGTCCTCGTCCCGGCGGGCCCGCAGCAGCAGCACCAGCCCGTACGCGCCGACCGCCAGCCCCAGGTCCTCCTTGGTGCAGCAGAGCAGCAGACCGGCCAGCGCCGCCGTGCCGTAGCGGCGGGCCAGCCCGCGCTCCAGCATCAGCAGGGTGAGCGGGACGGCGAAGGCGACCTCGTGGAAGCCGCCGCGCGAGGCCACCAGCAGCGGCCAGCCCAGCCCGTAGGCGAGGCCCGCCAGGTCGGCGGCGCGGCGGGCGGTGCGCGGGTCGGCGTCCGCGAAGCAGCGGTCGGCGACCCGGCGGACCAGCGGGACCCCGGTGGCGAACAGCAGTGCCTGGCCCACGAGCAGCGAGCGCGGGTCGTCCCAGAGCCAGTACAGCGGCGACAGCAGCGCGATCACGGGGGAGAAGTGGTCGCCGAGGAGCGAGAAGTCCGGCGGGAACTCGTGGTGGAAGCTCTTCAGCGACGACACCGGCAGACCGAAGTGCGCGTAGCCGCGCACGCCCTGGTCGAAGATGCCGAGGTCGAAGCCGCCCAGCTGGGCGGTGGTCCACTGCTGGGCACCGATCGCCAGGCAGACGGCGAAGCAGAGCAGGGTGAGGGCGGCGGTACGGGCGCGGGGCGGGAGGCGCAGGGCCGCCGCCGCCTTCGCGGGGGCGGGGTCGCCCGCGGTGCGGGCGTCCTCGCTCTCGGTGTCCGGGTACGGCGTGACGTCGTGCCGGGACATGCCTGATTCCTCCACTGTTCGGTTGCTCCGGTGCCTGCGGTGCCCCCGATTCGTACGGACCTTCGTACAGATCCCGAACCGACACCGGCCGACCACACTAACGGACTGCCGCTCACCGCCCCCCGGTTCCCGGGCCGCCCCGGCCCCGGCGCCGGTGTCGGTACGCTCTACGACGGGCCCCGCGCACTGCGCGCGAGCCCCCGGCAGGCCCGGCAGCCCCTGGCCGCCCCTGCCGCCCCGCGGACCCGGACCGCCCGGGCGCGGCCGTACGGAGGAACACCAGCACAGTGACCGAGCCCACGCCCGCCCCGATCAGCCTGCTGTCCGACTGCGGGAGCTGTTTCGGGCTGTGCTGCGTCGCGCTGCCGTTCGCGGCCGGCGCCGACTTCGCCGTCGCCAAGGCGGCCGGCACCCCGTGCCGCAACCTGCGGACCGACTTCGGTTGCGGCATCCACGCCCAGCTGCGCGACCGCGGTTTTCAGGGCTGCACGGTCTACGACTGTTTCGGGGCCGGTCAGCGGGTCTCCCAGGTCACCTTCGGCGGCCGGAGCTGGCGCGAGGCACCGGAGGACACCCGGCGGATGACCGACGTGTTCCCGGTGGTGCGGCAGCTGCACGAACTGCTCTGGTACCTCACCGAGGCGCTCTCCTACGAGCCCGCCCGCCCTCTCCGTGCCGAGCTGCGCCGGGCGCTCGCGGAGACCGACCGGCTCGCGGCCGGCACCCCGGCGGAGATCCTGGCGGTGGACGTGCCCGCCCACCGCCAGGAGGTGAGCGAGCTGCTGCTGAAGGCGAGCGAGCTGGTCCGGGCCGCCGTCCCGCGCCGCAAGGAGCACCGGGGCGCGGACCTCTTCGGTGCCCGCCTGCGCGGCGCCGACCTGCGGGGCGCCAACCTGCGCGGGGCGCTGCTCGTCGCGGCCGACCTCTCGGGCGCGGACCTGCGGACCGCCGACCTGATCGGCGCGGACCTGCGGGACGCCAACCTGGCCGGCGCCGACCTCACCGATGCGCTCTTCCTCACCCAGGCCCAGCTCAACGCGGCCCGCGGGGACGCCGCCACCAAGCTGCCCCCCGCCCTCGCCCGCCCCACCCACTGGCCCGCCACGGCCACCACCCCGGCGGCCGCCGACCGCCGCTCCCCGCGCAAGCCCCGCCCCGGCAGCCCCGGCAGCCGCCCCCGCCGCCGCTGACGGCCAGCCGGGGGGCGACGGGCGCGGGCGCGGGCACGGAACGTCGAGCGGGCCGACCGGCTGCGCACGGGATCCTGATTCAGGGGCCCGGTGCGGGTGCCGGTACCGGAGCCGGATCGTCGCGGCGGGCGTGTTTCGTCGCGGCTCCGAGTGCGGGTGCTTCGCTCTGATCGGTGGTGCGTGGGAAGTCGAGTGGGTCGACTTCCCACGCACGGACGTGGACGGCCGGAGGGCGGGATTCCTGGTCAGTACTGCGCAGGAAGTCGGACGGGCCGATTTCTTGCGCGGGGTGTCAGGTCAGGACGTTCTGGTCTGTCAGGGGGCGGGGGCGCAGGAGGGCGCAGGTGGTGCCGGCCAGGAGGGTGAGGGTGACGGCGGTGAGCGCCTGGGTGGATGCGGCGGGGTGGAGGGGCCAGGCCCAGGGTTGGGGGCGGCCGTCGGGGTGCCAGCCGGCCGCCGCGCAGAGCAGCGGGACGGCGGCGATCGCGGCGGCGGCCGGGCGGTGACCGATCAGCGGGTGCAGCAGCAGCGCCGAACCGAGGTAGCCGGCGATGTTGCGGGCGAGGACGAGGGCGAGGTCGTCCTGGCCGGCCGCGTGGGTGAGCAGGCCCAGCGCCGCGCCCGCCGTCGCGACGGCCAGGGCGAGTGCGGTGTCCAGCCCCCGCAGGAAGCGTCCGGCGACGGCCTCCGTCCGCAGGTCGCCCCGGCCGAGGCCGTGCAGCAGGAACGCGGCGGGCAGCAGCGTGATGATGTGCCCCACCAGGAAGTGGCCCGCATGCCCGTGCAGTGCGGGCACCGGCAGTTCGCCGTCGCCGATGAGCAGGCCCACCGCGAACGTCCCGGCCAGGGCGGCGACGACGGCGGGTACCGCGCGTGCCTTGCACCACCAGATCACCGGTCACCGCCCGGGGGCAGTGCGGGTGCCGGGGTGTCGCAGTGGCGCAGGGCCTCGGTGGCCGCCCGGTACCAGTCGAGTTGGGCTTCCCGGGGGAGCCGCAGCAGGTGCCCGGCGAGCGCGGCGTCCTCCGCGCCGAACCGACCCCGGGCGGCGGGCGCCGCTCCGTCCGGGGCGGCCTCGGCGGTGAGCCACGCGGCCACCGGTCCGGCGGCCGCGGCGGCCGGGTAGGGGGCGCCCGCCCGGGCGCAGTCCGGGGTGCGGGGGAGCAGCCCGCCGACCACGCCGGGTGCCACGTCCTGCGCGCGGGCCGTGGTCGGGACGCCCAGCTTGGCCTCGCCCGGCCCCGGCCGGGCCGCCATGGTGAGCGTCGCGGGTACCGGGACTCCCCGCTCGGCCAGGGTGGTGACGACCCGTCGGGCCTCCGTGCGGACCAGGTCCGCACGGGCGGTGCCCAGCTCCGGCCAGAGGCAGATCCGCGGCCGGCCGTGGTCGCAGACCAGTGCGGTGCCGGGCCGGTCCAGTACGGGCTCGGGTCCGAGCCCCCGGGCGAGGTGGGTGGCGAGCGTGATCCCGCCGGCCGTCACCGCCAGCGCGACGGCGAGCGCGGCCGGCGCGCCGCGGTACCGGATCACCAGGACGGCCGCCGCGCACACCGCGCCCGAGAACGCCAGGGCGCTGAGCACGGCCTTCTGGTCGAGGACCTGGTCCACGGCGCAGCAGTCGGAGAGCCCGCCGCCGACCAGGTGCCGCAACCAGTAGGTGGTGGACGAGGCCGGGTAGGCGTTCAGCACGAAGCTGCTGACCAGGGCCAGCGGCACCGCGACCACCGGTACCAGGACCTGCCCGACGATCGAGCCGACCAGGGTGTTGGCGAGCAGCAGCCCGGCCCAGGCGGCGAACAGGCCGGGCTGCGGCGTGCCGGCCGCCGTGCCGCCGGCGACCGCGGCGGCGCCGACGGCCGCGGCCATGCCGAGTCCGCCCATCACCACCACCGGGAGCAGGACGGGCGCCGTGATCGCCAGCGGCGACCGGACCGGTGAGCGGTCGAAGACCCGCCCCCGGTGCAGTCGGCCGCCCTCCCAGGCCCCGGCGGCCGCGCAGGCCGCGCCGGCGAACGGCAGCGCGATGCTCGCGTGTCCGGTGGCGGAGAGGCCGTAGCCGGGGGTGACCCAGTCGGTGATCTCGTCGCCGAGCGCGACGAGCAGGAATCCGACCAGGAACGGCAGTGCCCGCAGTCCGGCGGAGGTGCGGAGGACGGTGCGCAGCAGCACGTCAGGCCTCCCGCTCGACCAGGTGCGTGTAGGCGGCCTCGGCGCCCTCGCCCCGGCCGGGGGCGAGGGCGTGGAACTCGTCGATGCCGCCCTGGAACCGGACCCGGCCCTGGTCCAGCACCACCACGTGCCGGTAGCTCGTGGCGAGGTCCTCGGTCTGGTGGGTGGAGACGATCACGCTCACCTCGGTGGTCAAGTCCTCGACGAGGGTGCGGAACATGCCGCGCTGCGCCGGGTCGAGCCCGGCGGTCGGCTCGTCCATCAGGATCAGTTCGCTGCGGTGCGCCAGGCAGCCGGCGATGCCCAGCCGGCGCAGCTGCCCGCCGGAGAGCCGGTGGCTGCGCCGGTCGGCGAGCGAGGCCAGCCCGACCCGGTCCAGCGCGCCGGCCGACGCGTGCCAGGCGTCGGCGCGCGACATGCCCTTCAACCACCCGCTGTACGCGACCTGTTCGCGCACGCTGAGCCCCGGGACCGGGGTGACCTGTTGCGGCAGCCAGGCCACCGCCCGCCGGTAGGCCGCCCGGTCGCCGTGCCCGGTCGGGGTGCGTCCGCGCCAGGAGACCGAGCCCCGGCGCGGGGCGAGTTGGGAGGAGGCCAGGGCCATCAGGGTGGACTTGCCGGCGCCGTTGGGGCCGAGCAGGACGGTGGCCGGATCGTCGATCCGCAGGGCGAAGCCGGCGAAGAGTCCGGCTTTCCGGCTGTACTGGAAGTCGACGTGGTGGAACTCAAGGGACATGGCGGGGTCGACGCATTTCGCTCGGTGGGTGCGGGGCGATACCGGGGAGGGGAGGGAGGCGGGTCGGCGGGCGGGGTCTCCACCGGCCCACCGGGTCGTCGGGAGGCCGGGGAGTCCCGGGAAGTCGGGGAACGCCCGGACTTCCCGGGACGCCGGTGGGTGGGCCGGGCTCAGTACTGGGTGCTCACCGAGTCGACCCAGAGCTTGCCGCCGGCGCGCACGCCCTCCAGCGCGAAGTAGTACTCGCCGGAGCTCTGGTCGCCCCAGACGGAGGTGTCGCACCGGTTCAGCCGGTACCCGTAGGCCCGGTCGGGGCCGACGACGTCCTTGTAGAGCTGGAGATCGGCGTTCTTGAACTCGTTGGTGTCGGTGGTGCAGCCCTTGAACGACACCGTCGTCACGGCGTCGTCCCGGTCGTAGTCCGTCCACCGGCGGGACTCGGAGCCGGGCCCCCAGTTGCTGATGTGGGACGTCCAGGAGCCCTCGGCGAGGGCCGGCGTCGCGCCGGCGAACCCGAGCAGCGCGCCGGCCACCAGAATGCCGCGCACGAGCGTGCGGTGCTTTGCGTGCATATCCCGTCCGATCTTTTCGGTGACGCCACGGGGGGCGTCATACAGGCAAAAAGAAGCGAGCGGAGGTTCGACTGCCATCGGCCTTGATCACCCGATCGGACGAGCCGCCGCGGGAACGACCTTAGCGTGCACGAACAGCTGCCAAGAACCATTATTTCTTGCCATTCGGAGGGTGGGGTTGATGGGGCCGGGGCTTGGCAAGTCGGTGATACGAAGTGCTCGAAGATTTGCTTGGCTGACGGGAAGTCGGCCAAGCATTTCCGCAGATGTCCTCGGATGAGCGAAAGGTTGTTCAGGTCTGATTTTGTAGGATTGTCATTTGCAAAATGGGGTGGCCAGTTCCCGCCGCCCGTCGGCTATTCGGTGAGCAGCCGGGAGCGCAGTGCGCCGATCAGTTCCTCGTCGACACCGAGTGTGCCGGTGGCATAGGCACGCACCGAGCCGTGGGCGGCGGTGAGGTCGGCGAGCACGTGCCGGATCACGTCCTCCGGCGCGCGCCCGTACCCCGGCCAGCGCAGCGTGCGCCCGGGGTTGGCGGCGTGCCAGTCGGCGACGAGGTGCGGCGTGGCCAGTTCGGTGAGGGCGAAGTCGGCCGCGATGTCGACCTCGGGGACGTCGAGCAGGGTGAGGAGCAGTGCGGCGATCAGCCCGGTGCGGTCCTTGCCGGAGGCGCAGTGGAAGACCACCGGGTGGTCCGCGGCCGCGACCAGTTCGATCACCTGGCGGATCTCCGCCACCCCGTCCTCGGTCACCTCGGCGAACCGGTCCGCGAGGTAGCGCCAGGGATCGACGTCCGGGGCGATCTCCGCCTGGTCGTACGGCCGGTGCTCGATCGAGAGGTTGTGGTAGGCCACGCCGTCCATCACGGGTATCCGCCCCTTGGCGGCGATCTCCCACGGGTAGCGCAGGTCGATCACGGTGCCGATGCCGAGGCCCCGGAACACCGCGAGGTCCTCGGGCGAGGAGAGCTTGCCCAGCGAGTCCGACCGGTAGAGCCGGCCCCACCGGACCGACAATCCGTCAGAGTTCCGGTATCCGCCCATGTCACGGAAGTTGTGCAGGGCGTCGAAGGCGATGTGTCGCATCATGGCCGCACCCTACCGACCGCCGGCCGGGCACCTCCCGGCGAGAACGGGCGAATCCCCTCCCCGGTGGCCCGGAGGAGGGGATCCGGATGCGGTCGTTCAGTGGCCGGGCGTCGGGAAGGAGTCGGCGCGGACGGCGTCGATGAAGGACTGCCAGGTGGTGGAGGGGAACGAGAGGACGGGGCCCCCGGGGTCCTTGGAGTCGCGGACGAGCAGGGAGGGGCGGCCTTCGGCCACCTCGATGCAGTTGCCGCCGTTGTTGTCGCTGTAGCTGGACTTGCGCCACGGAGTCTCGGGCGTGTGGGTCTTGACGGGAATCATGGTGAGAAGTCCTTCCCTCACGCTGCGGATCAGAGCGGCGCTGTCGCTGGGAGACAGCGCATCCGCCTGGAGGCGATCATAGGCCCGCTGCCTTCGCTGGACCTCCTTCGGATCCTCGATGAAGTGGCCCTGGTCCAGACTTTCGGAGTAGAGCCTGGTCTTGCCCTCGGCCGACGTCACCAGGGTGACGAGAGTGCCGAACGGGAGACGCTCGCCGAGACTCAAAGGCGCGATCTGGTGGACGATGTCGGGACGTTCTCCCATGCGCAGCAGGTGTCCCAGTTGCTCGTGCATGATCTCGGGTCCGCCGACGACCGAGCGGATGGCCGCCTCGGAGTGCACGACCATCAGAAGGGGACCGCCCTGCTCGTTCAGCCGGTGCTGGCGGGCGAGCCGGGAGCTGACGCGCTCTTCGATCAGCGCATGGTTCCCGGCCGCGGTGCCGGAGGCCAGTAGCGCTCGCGCGTAGGCCTCGGTCTGCATGAGACCTGAAACGCGGATGAGTTGGAACTCGCAGATCGTCGAAGCCCGCTCCTCGAACCCGGCGTAGCGCCGGAACCAGTCCGGGTGCTCCACCCGGGCGTACCAGTCGATCTCCCTCCAGAGGTCCATCAGCTGTCCGCCGGTGTCCAGCAGCCGGTCGGCCGCGAGGACGAAGTCCTCCTGCGGGTTGCGGGTGCCGGCCTCGATGCGGGAGATGTGCGGGCGGCTGCACGGGACGAGTGCGGCGAGTTCGCCCTGCGAGATTCCCTTCGCGTCGCGGAATCGCCGCAGGACGGCACCGAACACCGCTCCCGCGCTCGACCGCGGGTTCGGATGGACGGACTTCTGACGAGTCATGGTTCAGGCCCCCCTGTGTCAAGACGTTCCCTGGAACCGGCTGATCACTCGTCACCGAATTCGGAACCGTCGATGCTAAGCGTGGAACGGAACGGGTGCCCGCGCTAGTGAGTGCACGAAGCGCCCCGCCCGCGCACGGACCCCCCAATGCATCAGAAGGTGGCACCGTCATGCCCGAATCGCTTGACAGCACCCCTGGGGACCGATCCTGCTCCCTCCCCGTCATCTCTCCTCCGCGTCCGCCGCGCGGATCGTGCTCCGGGGGTTCCTCGCGGACGTCACGGGCGGCGCATGCTACGGGGGCGAGGCGGATGTCCTGCCGGTCGCCGCCCGTGAGCTGGACGCCGCCGAGGGCCGCCCCGCCGATGCGCGGGCGCTGCTCGACGAGTCCGCCGAACTGGCCGCCGGCGCCGGGGCGAAGGCCGTCCTGCACTCGATCGACGAGGCGCGGGCCGAACTCTGACCGGTACGGGCGTCGGCGCGCCGCTTCACACGCTGCGGTCGGCGAGGACCTCGCGGATCACGTGGCGGGCGTTGGCCGCCAGGGCGGGGTTGGTGGTGCGGTAGTAGGGGAGTTGGATCAGGGCGATGGACAGGGCCCAGGCGCGGCCACGGGCCCAGGTGGCGTCGTCGGCGGCGAGTGCGGCGCGGAAGGCGGGCCGGGCCGCGGCGGGGAGCAGGTTCCAGGCGACGATCTGGTCCACGGTCGGGTCGCCGACGCCCATGACGCCGAAGTCGATGACGGCGCGCAGCCGGCGGTTGCCGAGCAGGAGGTTCCCGGGGGACAGGTCGCCGTGCATCCAGGCGGGTCTCCCGGCGTGTTCCGGCAGGCGAAGTGCCTTCTCCCACAAGGTGGTTGCCGCCTCCGTGTCGATCGATCCGCGGAGCCGGCCGATGGCGGCCCGGGTGGAGGCGTCACGGGAGGCCAGCGGCACGCCCCGGGAGCCCGGTGGGCCGTCCGCCGGGTCGACCGCACGCAGCGCGGTGATGAACCCGGCGAGGTCCTGGGCGAGTTGGATCGGCGCGGTGGTCGCGCCGACCACCGGGTTGGCGCCGTCGATCCAGCGCAGCACCGACCACGCCCACGGGTAGCCGGCGGCGGGCCGGCCGAGTGCCAGCGGGGCGGGGATGGGGAGCGGCAGGTGCGGTGCCAGCTTCGGCAGCCAACGCTGCTCGCGTTCGACGCTCCCGGCCGCCCACCCCACCCGGGGCAGCCGTACGGCGAGTTCGGGACCGAGCCGGAACATCGCGTTGTCCGTCCCGGAGGAGGCGACCCGTTCGAGCGGCAGCCCGGCCCAGTGCGGGAACTGGGCGGCGAGCAACCGCCGTACCAGGGCGGTGTCGATGTCCGGTTCGTCGTCATGCATCCGGGCTGCAGCGCACATGCCCGGCACTGTACTCCCGGGTTCCACGGCCGTTCACCGTATTTCGAACACCGGGGTGGGGCGGTGACGATCAGGTGGGGACGTCGGGTCGGGTGGGGGCGCCCGGCGGTGCGGTCGCGCGGTGGGTGCCGCCGCGGCGGGCCGGACCGACGTCGTCCGGATCGCCGCCGACGGCCGCCCCTCCCCGACCGTCAACGGCTGAACTCCGCCGCCGCGCCACGCCCGGTCGCTCCGGGGGCGGCCGGGAGGTGTCGCCGGTCAGTGCCAGAATGCGGGGGTACGGGGAAAGCAACTCTGGAGAAGGTGACCGGCTTCGTGAGCACGCCAGACGAACAGGTGGCCCAGCAGGCCCAGCAGGCGATCGAGCGCAAGATCGCCGAGGAGCTGGGTGTCCGCGGCGGGCAGGTGAAGGCGGCCGTCGATCTGCTCGACGGCGGCGCGACCGTGCCGTTCGTGGCCCGCTACCGCAAGGAGGCGACCGGCTCGCTCGACGACACCCAACTGCGCACCCTGGAGGAGCGGCTGCGCTACCTGCGGGAGCTGGAGGAGCGGCGCACGGCCGTCCTGGAGTCGATCGAGTCCCAGGGCAAGCTCGACGAGGCGCTGCGCGGGCAGATCCTCGCCGCCGACTCCAAGGCCCGCCTGGAGGACATCTACCTCCCGTTCAAGCCGAAGCGTCGGACGAAGGCGCAGATCGCCCGCGAGGCCGGTCTGGAGCCGCTCGCCGACACCCTGCTCGCGGACCCGACGCAGGACCCGGCGGCGGTGGCGGACGCCTATCTGAACGAGGCGGTGGCCGACCGGGCCGCCGCGCTGGAGGGCGCCCGGTCCATCCTGGTCGAGCGGTTCGGCGAGGACGCCGACCTGGTGGGCTCGCTGCGCGAGCGGATGTGGACCCGGGGCCGGGTGGTCGCCACCGTCCGTGCGGGCAAGGAGCAGGAAGGCGCCAAGTTCGCCGACTACTTCGACTTCGCCGAGCCGTACACCAAGCTCCCCTCGCACCGGATCCTGGCGATGCTGCGCGGCGAGAAGGAGGAGGTGCTGGACCTCGAACTCTCCCCCTACGACGGCGAGGAGGCCGGTGACCTCCCCGGCGCGAGCGACTACGAGCAGCGGATCGCCGCCCGCTTCGGCATCGCCGACCACGGCCGTCCGGCCGACAAGTGGCTCGGCGACACCGTCCGCTGGGCCTGGCGCACCCGCATCCTGGTGCGGCTCGGCATCGACCTGCGCGGCCGGCTCCGGCAGGAGGCCGAGGACGAGGCGGTGCGCGTCTTCGCCGCCAACCTGCGCGACCTGCTGCTCGCCGCACCGGCGGGCACCCGCGCCACGATGGGCCTGGACCCGGGCTTCCGGACGGGCGTGAAGGTCGCGGTCGTGGACGCCACCGGGAAGGTCGTCGCGTACGACACGATCTACCCGCACCAGCCCGCCAACAAGTGGGACGCCGCGCTGGCCACCCTGGCGGCGCTGGCGAGGAAGCACGGCGTGGACCTGGTCGCGATCGGCAACGGCACCGCCTCCCGCGAGACGGACAAGCTCGCCGAGGACCTCATCAAGCGCCACCCGGAGCTGAACCTCACCAAGGCGATGGTCAGCGAGGCCGGCGCCTCGGTCTACTCGGCCTCGGCGTTCGCGTCCCAGGAGCTGCCCGAGCTGGACGTGTCGATCCGCGGCGCGGTCTCCATCGCCCGCCGCCTCCAGGACCCGCTGGCCGAGCTGGTCAAGATCGACCCCAAGTCGATCGGGGTCGGCCAGTACCAGCACGACCTCAGCGAGGTGAAGCTGTCCCGCTCGCTGGACGCGGTGGTCGAGGACTGCGTCAACGCGGTCGGGGTGGACGTCAACACCGCCTCCGCGCCGCTGCTCACCCGGGTCTCCGGGATCACCGGCACGCTCGCGGACAACATCGTCGCGCACCGCGACGCCAACGGCCCGTTCCGGACCCGCAAGGCGCTCAAGGACGTCGCCCGGCTCGGTCCGAAGGCGTTCGAGCAGTGCGCGGGCTTCCTGCGGATCCCGGACGGCGACGACCCGCTGGACGCCTCCGGGGTCCACCCGGAGGCGTACCCGGTGGTGCGCCGGATCCTCGCCGGCACCGGCGGTCAGCTGCGCGAGCTGATCGGCAACAGCGCCGCGCTGCGGGGCCTGCGGCCGGGGGACTTCGCCGACGAGACCTTCGGCATCCCGACCGTGACCGACATCCTCGGCGAGCTGGACAAGCCGGGCCGCGACCCGCGCCCGGCCTTCCGCACGGCCACCTTCAAGGAGGGTGTCGACAAGATCGGCGACCTGGAGGTCGGCATGGTGCTGGAGGGCGTGGTCACCAACGTCGCGGCCTTCGGGGCCTTCGTCGACGTGGGCGTGCACCAGGACGGGCTGGTGCACGTCTCGGCGCTGTCGAAGAACTTCGTCAAGGACCCGCGCGAGGTGGTCAAGCCGGGTGACATCGTCACCGTGCGGGTGACCACGGTGGACGTGCCGCGCAAGCGGATCGGGCTGACGCTGCGCCTCGACGACGAGGTCGGCCGGGAGCGCGGGGGCGACCGGGGTGACCGGGGTGACCGGGGCGGTGACCGCGGGGGCGACCGCGGCGGCCGGCAGGCGCGTCCGCCGCGCCAGGACCGGCGGGGCTCGGGCGGTGGCTCGGGTGCGGGCGCCGGCGGCTCCGGTTCGGGCGGCCAGGCCCCGCTGGGCAGCGGGGCGATGGCGGACGCGTTGCGCCGGGCCGGTCTGGCGGGCGGGTCCGGCTCCGAGGGCGGCCGCCGCTCCGGGCGCCGCTGAGGCAGCCGCCCCTGCTGGGGTCTCCGGGGCCCGGTTCCGCCGTTCGGACGTGACGCGGGCGGCGGGCCGGTGGACGTGCGGTCCACCGGCCCGCCGCCCCGGTCGGTCCCGGCTCAGGCCGGTCGCCGCTCAGGCCAGGAGCTTCTCCTTGGCCCGCTGGTACTCGACCTCGGTGATCGCACCGCCGGCCTTGAGGTCGGCGAGCTTGGCGAGGTCGTCGACGTGGCTGCGCCCGCCGGCCGCGGCGGCGCTCGCGGTGGAGCCCGTCGAGCCCGTGGCAGCCGGGGCACCCGCGCCCGGCGGACCGCTCCCGGGCGCCTCGGCGGCTGCCTCCCGGATGTACGCCTTGAACGCGGCCTCGTTCTGCCGGGCCTCGGCCACGTCCCGCTTGCTCATCGACGTGCCACGGGCGATCACGTAGACGAGGACGCCGATCAGGGGCAGCAGGATCACCAGGATCAGCCAGCCGGCCCGGCCCCAACCGCTGAGGTCCTGGCTGCGGAAGATGTCCGTGATGATCTTGAACAGCAGGAAGAACCAGAGGATCCAGAGGAACAGCTCGAACATCGTCCAGAAGATGTTGAGCAGCGGGTAGTTGTCCATGACGCTCCCGTCGGTGACGACCCAGGTCAAATGAGTCATATCACCGCATGAAGGGCATGGTGCCGCTGTGATCGGCCATCCCAGTGATCTTCGCCGCCGCCGGGTGTGAGCCCCGCCCGGGCCCCGGTTGCGCCCGGCCCCACCCGCGCCTGTGCCCCCCCCCGGCCCACGCCCCGGCCCCGGCTCGCCCCGGCCGCCGCTCCGGCCGCCGCCCCGCTTCGCTATCCGGCGGACGTCCGCCCGCGCAGCTCCACGGCCAGGCCGACCAGCTCGCCCCACCACGGCTCGTGGCTGCCGACCAGCAGCCGCTGCGCCTCGGCCGGCTCCACCGCACGGACCTCGACCACCTGCTCGCCGTCGTCCGGGTTGGTCGGGGTGGAGTCCACCGACACCTCCGCCCAGCCCCAGAGCCAGGCCTTCTCGGGGTGCGGCTGCCACGGCCGGTACGGCTCCGCGCTGTCCGTCACGCAGCGGTGGGCCCCCAGCCAGGACGGCTCGCCGAGCAGGCGCGCGCCGGCCTCCTCACGCAGCTCGCGGACCAGGCAGGACTCGATCGACTCGCCGCTCTCCCGCGTCCCGCCCGGCAGGAACCAGTGGTCGCGGTCGTCCCGGCAGAGCACCACCAGCCCGGCGGAGAAGCCCACCAGGTGGATGTTGGTGATGAGTTCGTCCGGTGGCAGCGCGAGGGAGAACTGCGCGTCGTACCGGCCCCAGGGCCAGTACTGCGGTGCGTGCAACGCGGGGAAGCGCGCGGCCAGTTCGGCCGCTCTGGCAGAGACGTCGGATCGGTCCGTGGTGTCGGTCATTCGGTGATCGTAGTCCCGGCCGGACGCAGCAGGGGGGTGGTCGCCTGGACGAGGGCGAGGTCGGCCACGTCGATCGCCCGGGGGCGGCGCGGGATGGTCGCCTCGATCGGGACGGCGGCCCAACTGCCGAGCGAGATCTCGGCGGTGATGCCCGGTCCGAAGCCCGCGATCAGGCCGTGGGTGCCGTCCGCGACCCCGCCCTCCTCGAAGAGCCGGGCGAGGGCGTCGAAGACGACCGCGCTGGCGATGTTCCCGCGCTCGGTGAGGGTGGCGCGGCTGAAGCGGAAGGCCGCGGGCTCCAGGTCGAGGTAGTGGCAGAGGTCGTCGAGGATCCGCGGGCCGCCGGCGTGCACGATGTAGAAGCCCAGGCCCGAGATGTCCCAGCTGTGTTCGGTGGCCAGCGTGCGCAGGGCGGGCGCGAGCATCTCCATGGTGCCGGGGACGCGTTTGTCGAGCTGGAAGTGGAAGCCGGTGTCCCTGACGCCGTAGGAGATCCAGTCCTCGGTGTGCGGGACGAGGTGCGAGCCGTTGCGCTCGATGTGCACGCCGGTGCCGCCTCGGCCGCGCATCACGGCGGCGGCGACGGCGTCCCCGAACAGGCCGTTGGAGAGCAGCGACCCGACGCCGAGGTCGGTCGGCTGGTAGCAGAGCGAGCAGAACTCGCAGGCCACGATGAGCACGTTGGCGCCGGGGTAGGCGCGGCAGAAGTCGTGCGCCCGGTTGACGGCGGCGCCGCCGGCCGCGCAGCCGAGCTGGGCGATCGGCACCTGGCGGGTGTCGGAGCGGAAGCCCATGGTGTTGATCAGCCAGGCGGTCAGCGACGGCATCATGAAGCCGGTGCAGGACACGTAGATGATCAGGTCGATCTCGCGGGCGGACAGCTCGGCGTTGGCCAGGGCGCGTTCGACCACCTCGGGGACCCTGCGCTTGGCCTCCCGCTCGTAGACCGCGTTGCGGCCGGTGAAGCCGGGGTGGCGCAGGGTCTCGTCGATGGGCTGGACCAGGTGCCTGGTCCGGACGCCGGTGTTCTCGATCAGACGCAGGGCGAGGCCGAGCTGTGGATGGTCGGCGTGCAGGCCGCGGGCCAGGTCGAGGGTCTGCTCCAGGGTGATGACGTGTTCGGGGACGGCGATGGCGGGTCGGCAGAGTGTTGCCATGGGTACGGATCTCCCCTGGAGGGCCTACGGGTGCGTCGGAGGGGCGCCGGGCCGGCGCGGCGGGGAGCTGGTCACCAGGCGACCGGCAGGGTCCGCGGATAGCGCCAGATCGAGCCCGTCCGCCAGTCCAGCTCGGCGGCCGGCACGGCGAGCCGCAGGTCGGGGAAGCGGCGCAGCAGGGTGCCGATGGCCACCTGGAGCTCCATCCGGGCGAGGTGGGCGCCCGCGCAGTGGTGCGTCCCGTAGCCGAAGGCCATGTGGTTGGCCGAGCCGCGGTCGAGGTCCAGCTCGTCGGGCCGCTCGAACATCTCCGGGTCGCGGTTGGCGGCCAGGTAGGAGACGTGGACGGCCTCGCCGGCCCTGATCCGCACGCCGCCGAGTTCGACGTCCTCGGTGGCGACCCGGGCGATGCCGACGCCCTGGCGGAACGGGATGAAGCGGAGCAGCTCCTCGATGGCGCGCGGCAGCAGCTCCGGCTGGGCGCGGAGCTTGCCGAGCTGCTCGGGGTGGGTGAGCAGGGTGTAGGTGATGTTGCTCAGCTGGTAGGTGCTGGTGTCGTGGCCGGTGACCAGCAGGACCATGGCCATCACGGCGAGCTCCTGGTCGTCCAGCAGCTCCTCCTCGTCCCGGGCGGTGGCCAGGGCGCTGATCAGGTCCTCGCCGGGGGAGCGGCGGCGGGCGGCGGTCAGCTCGGAGAAGTAGGCGCGCAGTGCGGCCTTGGCCCGGACCTGGCCGTCGCCGCTGCCGGGGCCCATCGACATCATCGCGACGGCGTGGCCGCGCAGCTCGGCGCGGTCCTCCTCGGGGATGTCGAGCAGCTCGCAGATGGTGACCATGGGGAGCCGGGAGGCGAGGTGGTGGACGAAGTCGGCGGGGGAGCCGTGCTCCGCCATCTCGTCCAGGAAGCCGTCGACCGTGCGCTGGGTCTTCGGCCGCAACTGCTCGACCTGCCGGTTGGTGAACCCCTTGGCGACCAGCCGGCGCAGCCGGTTGTGGGCCGGCGGGTCCATCAGGTTGATCGCCTCGACCTGGGCGATCGGGGCGGGCGTCATCCGGGGGAGGTCGCGGCCGATGCCGGCGGCGCGGCTGAACCGGCGGTCGGTGGTGACGACGCGGACGTCCTCGTAGCGGGTGGCCAGCCAGGCCTCGCCCTCGCCGTGCGGCAGCCGGATCCTGGCGACCGGGTCCTCGGTGAGCAGTCGCTTGAGGAGGGGGTCGAACTCCAGGCCTTCGGTGTGGTTGAAGGGGCAGTCCCACACGGGGGCGGAGGTAGTCACGGGCTTATCCCAATGGCCGGAGTTGGTGCCGCCCGACCGGGGGATCGTTCGGGCGCGGACGTGCTGATGTTCCCCCATGGAAAGGCAAAAATGTGGATAAGGAGGATAGTTCGCTCGATCGAGCGAGATTGATGATTGTCGTGCGATATGCGGGAGTTGAGGGCGCGCGGATGCCCGGGCGAGCGGGGCGCGCCCGGGCGGTCGGGCGCGCCCCCCGGTCAGCCGCCGAAGTTGAGCGCGTACAGCGAGCGCGCGAGGTCCGGGGTCACGAAGTCCAGCGGGACGGTGCCGAGCACCGGGCGGGCGGGGCGGTCGAGGGCGCCCAGGTAGGAGCGGAGCTTCGGCGTGATCGCGTCCGCGGCCTGGCGCGGCCAGAGGCCCCAGCCGGAGCTGGAGGTGAAGGTGAGGAACAGGCGGCCCGGGTCGGCGGCGGCTCGGGCGGCATCCAGGTGGGCGGAGACCTCGGGCCACTTGCGGGAGTTGAGCTCGAAGATGGTGCCGATGTCGTAGTCGTCCTCGATGTCCGTCCGGGGACCGCCCCAACGGAGGCCGGGCAGGCCGGAGTTGTCGGCCAGCAGGACCACCCGCCCGCGCACCTCGGCGAGCCCGGGGATCCGGTCCTCGCTCCAGAACAGGCCCGGCCAGCGCGCCTGGTAGCCGGCGAAGAGTGCGCCGAACTCGCTGTCGGAGACCGTGGAGTACTCCTGTTTGACCCGCATGACCAGGGTCTCGCCCGGGTGGGCGGCGAGGAAGGCCAGGCAGTGGTTGAGGACGTCGCCGAAGAAGATCTGCTGGAAGACCGGGCCGTGGTGGATCGCGAGCACGCCGTCGATCGCGCGGCAGCGGATGTCCAGGAAGCGCACGCCGGCCGCGAACTGGTCGGGCAGGGCGAGTGTCTGGGTTTGTGTCAGCGGGCCGCCGTACAGCGCGCAGCTGTCGTGCGTGCCGGGGAGGGTGAGCCGGGAGAGCGGGGCTCCGCCGTCGACGGCGCCCAGCCAGTCGGCTCCCGCCGGGACGGCGAGCGCGCCGGCCCGGGGCGTGGCCGCCCCGAGGCCGGCGGCGGTGAGGGCGCCCAGCAGGGCGGTTCGGGTGAAGGTGCGCCGGCTGATCGGCGCGTGCGAGGTCACGGGCACGGTCTGGTACCCCCGTCGGGTGTGGTGGCCGGATCACGACAATGGCATGTCCATTGTGGAGAGATCGGCCCGCCCTGCCCAGCCCCGCGACGGCGCGCGGTCGCACCTCCGGCCGTCAGCGGCGGGCGAGTTGTCGTGCGGGCGGGCGAGGTCCGGCCGGCCCGCGCCGCGCACGGGTGAGGTCCGGCCCGGTGTCCGGCCGGCCCCCGGGAGTCACCAGGCCGCCTCGCGGTAGTCCTTGAGGAAGACGCCCGACACCGGCGCCCCGGCCTCGCCGCGGACGATCGGGTCGTAGACGCGCGCAGCGCCGTCGACGATGTCGAGCGGGGTGCGGAACCCGTCGGCGGCCAGCCGGGCCTTCTTGGGGGCCGGGTTCTCGTCGGTGATCCAGCCGGTGTCGACCGCGCACATGTGGACGCCCTGAGCGGCGAGTTCCTCGGCGCTGGTGCGGGTGAGCATGTTGAGGGCGGCCTTGGCCATGTTGGTGTGCGGGTGACCGGCGGTCTTGTTGCGGACGGCGAACCGGCCCTCCACCGCGGTGACGTTGACGATGTAGCGGCGGGCGTGCGGCGCGGCCAGCAGCAGCGGCAGCAGGCGGTCGCAGAGCAGCGCGGGCGCGAGCGCGTTGACCAGCTGGGTCTCCAGGAGCTCCGCCGGGTCCAGCGCGCCGAGCCGGGCCGACCAGGAGTTGACCGGCGCGGGGTCGGGCAGCAGGCCCGCCTCGTCGGCCCACTCGGACGGCAGGGCGAGGGCTGACCGGTCGGCGGCGGTGTCGAGTTCGGCGGCGGGCCAGGCCGGGGCGAGGGCGGGCATCGGCCGGAACCCCGGGGCGTGGACGACCGCGGTGGACGCGGCGGGCAGCGCGGCCCGCTCACCGGCGGCCAGCAGGGCGTAGGACCCGGGCGGGCGGCGCAGGGTCTGCGCGGCGTTGTTGACCAGGATGTCCAGCGGGCGGCCGTCGGCGCGGAGTTGCTCGGTGAGGCCGAGCACCTGGCGCGGGTCGCGCAGGTCGATGCCGACCACGGTGAGGCGGTCGCGCCACTCGGCGCTGCCGGCGGCGGCGTGGAAGCGCCGTACGGTGTCGTGCGGGAAGCGGCTGGTGACGATCAGTTCGGCGCCGTCGCGCAGCATCATCAGGGCGAGCTGGAAGCCGATCTTCACCCGGCCGCCGGTGAGCAGTGCCCGGCGCCCGCGCAGGTCGGTGCTGAGGCCGCGACGGGCGGTGTTGTCGACGGCGCAGTCGGGGCAGAGCATGTGGTAGAAGGCGTCCACCCGGCGGTAGTGCTGCTTGCAGACGTAGCAGCGGCGGCCGAGCCGGAGCTCGCCGAGCGGGGCGGCCGGGGCGGCGGCGGTCAGCGGCGCGTCCTCGCGGCGGTCCGGCGCGCCGGTGGCGGTGGCGGCGAGCAGGCCGGCATCGGCCAGGCGGTCCTCGTCCCGGGCGTCCTGGCGACGGCGCTTGCGGCTCTCCCGGACGAAGGACTCCAGTTGGCGCTCGGCGTGCCGGCGGACCGAGTGGTCGGCGGGGAGGGCGCGCAGGCGTCCGAGGGTGCGGCCGAAGGCCGCCAGCTCCTCCGGGCCTATCTCGTCGGCCGCTGTCCGCTCGTCGCTCCGGACCGTCATGTCCTCCCCCTCGTGCGCTGTGCTGCGATGCCGTGTGCTGCGCTGTCCTGTACTGCGGTGCCCCGTGCTGCGGTGTTCTGTGCTGGGATGCCCCGTGCTGGGATGTCCGCGCTGCGGCGCCCCGGTGGTCGCGGCCGGAGGCGAGCGGGCGGTGCGCCTGCCGTCGTGCCACCGGACCAGAACGAGGACCAGACCAGGGCCGGACCAGGACCAGGACCAGGACCAGGACCAGGGCCAGGACCAGGACCAGGACCAGGACCAGGACCAGGGCCCGCCGGGGAGGCCGGACGCGGACCGGCGTGCCCGCCGCGGTGCCGCCCCCGGGCGGTGGTGAGGACTGTAGCGGCTGCGCCCGACAAGTGAGATCGCATTATTCGTAGGATGAGACCTTGATCGCGGCGGATGTGCTGCGAGTCCGCCGCGCGGTGCGCGGCGGGATCGAGGCGGTTGCGCGTCGCGGCCTCGCGGCGGGCCGGCCGCCGGCCCGCGGTGTCCGCACCGCGGCCACGAAGGGAACGGGGAGAGCGGCACGATGGTGAGTCTCGGCGCGATAGCCGGCATCGCGATGGTGGAACTGGGGATGGTCCTGTCCCCCGGTCCGAACATGATCTACCTGGTGTCCCGCTCGGTCGCCCAGGGCCGGCGGGCCGGGCTGACCTCGCTGGCGGGCGTCTTCGTCGGCTTCCTGGTCTACCTGGTCGCGGCGACGGCCGGGATCGCGGCGGTGTTCGCGCTGGTGCCGGAGGTCTATCTGGCGCTCAAGCTGGCGGGCGCGGGCTACCTGCTCTGGCTGGCCTGGAAGGCCGTCCGGCCGGGCGGCACTTCGGCGTTCGCGCCGAAGGAACTGGCGGCCGACCGGCCCGCCCGGCTGTTCGGCATGGGCCTGCTGACCTGCCTGCTGAACCCGAAGATCGCGATCCTGTACGTCTCGCTGCTGCCGCAGTTCGTCGATCCGGACCGCGGCCACGTCGCGGTGCAGAGCCTGCTGCTGGGCCTGACGCAGATCGCGGTCGGCGTGGCCGGCAACGCGGTCTTCGTGCTGATGGCGGGCTCGGTGTCGGCCTTCTTCGCGCGCCGCCCGACCTGGCAGCGGGTCCACCGGTACCTGATGGGCACGGCGCTGGCCGGCTTCGCGGTGCGGCTCGTGGCGGACCGCTCGAACGCCGCGGTGGCGGCGCCCTGAGCCGCCGTCGGCGGTCACCGGCCCCGCGGGGCCGGT